>NZ_JBCLYA010000050.1:0-135739 GCF_039650795.1 Salmonella sp. K21076 | reverse complement strand
CGAAGATACAGGACTACATAAAGCACCAGCTTGAAGAGGATAAAATGGGTGAGCAATTATCGATCCCGTATCCGGGCAGCCCGTTTACGGGCCGTAAGTAACGAAGTTTGATGCAAATGTCAGATCGTATGCGCCTGTTAGGGCGCGGCTGGTAAGAGAGCCTTACAGGCGCATCAGAAAAACCTCCGGCTATGCCGGAGGATATTTATTTTACTTTTTTAACCTACTGCATAGCACTTTTGGTTACGCCATCTCAGTTTGCAGACGCATAACCTGACGGTTAACTTCAGACATCACAGACAAGTGCTGCTTGTCTCTCACTTTTGGGATAAGAATCTTACCCTTATCGAACTCAAAAGCGCCAACATCCTTGATATATAACCGTCCACGGAACAGGATCTTCACGTACTTCGCCACCTGTAGCGGGTTGTAGCGTTGGAAAATTTTCATTGTTGTCTCCTGCAGAGTATTACGCCCTTGCGGTGCCACAATCGGCCCAACAGTTTTAAGGCGCAAATTTTAATGCCATATGACTATAGACCATATCTACGTCGTTTCCAGTGTGCATAAGTATATTTACCTTTTGATTACAGTTATTCAGAATTATCTAAACATCAGCTCATTTTTCTCAGTATATGCCTTCATTTTTCACAGGAAGTGTGCACCCGCCCGCAAACTGGCATCCCCTTTGCGGGAAAAAGCATCAATCGCACATATGATTAACTGTCGGCCCAAAGTGGTCGGATCACCTGCAAAAAAATAAAGAAGGAATGACCATGACCCTACGTAAAATTCTGGCGATGTCGTGTCTGCTACTCCCCATAATGGCTTGTGCGCATAACCTTGAAGATAACCAACGGGTGCCGCCGGTAGGCATTGCCGATCGTGGCGAACTGACGTTGAATAAAGATGAGTTTAGTTATAAAAACTGGAATAGCGCGCAGCTGGCGGGAAAAGTGCGCGTCCTGCTGCACATTGCGGGTCGAACGTCAGCGAAGGAAAAAAACGCCACGCTGATTGAAGCGATTAAATCAGCCAAGCTCCCGCATGACAGATACCAGACGACCACAATTGTGAACACCGATGATGCAATCCCAGGCTCCGGTATGTTCGTGCGTAGCAGTATAGAAAGTAATAAAAAGCTCTACCCGTGGTCGCAATTTATTGTCGACAGCAATGGCGTGGCGCGTAACGCCTGGCAATTAAAAGAAGAGGGGTCCGCCGTCATCGTGCTTGACAAAGACGGTCGGGTTCAATGGGTGAAAGATGGCGCGTTAACCCAGCAAGAGGTACAGCAGGTGGTCGACCTGCTGCATAAGCTCCTCAGTAAATAGTCACCCGGAAGCCGGGGTTAAGGAACGATTCACGAGGGGTATAGTCCAGCGTTTTTCCCTGCCAGTCGTGAACGTGCGCCCCGGCTGCAACGGCAATGGCATGACCTGCGGCAGTATCCCAGACGCTGGTCGGCCCAAATCTGGGGTAAAGCTGCGCCTGTCCTTCCGCCACAAGACAGAATTTCAGCGAGGAACCAATAGAGGTAGTCTGATGTTCGCCAAGCTGTTGGAGATATTCGGTGAGTTCATCATCCGTATGCGAACGGCTAATCACCACCAGCGGCGGGCGGGCATCCCGCACCTGAATCTGCTTACGCACCCCGCACTCCTCTTTCCAGGCCTTACCTTCCGCCGCGTAGTACATCACTTTCAGCACCGGCGCATAGACAACGCCCAACACCGGCTTGCCCTGCTCAATCAGCGCGATATTGACCGTGAATTCTCCATTGCGCTTGATGAATTCTTTGGTGCCGTCGAGCGGATCGACCAGCCAGTAACGCTGCCAGTGCTGGCGCACTTCCCAGGCGGGCGGATCTTCTTCTGAAAGCACCGGAATATCCGGCGTGAGCGTGCGTAACCCTTCGAGAATCACGGTATGTGCGGCGATATCCGCCGCAGTGACTGGAGAATCGTCCTGCTTGCGGGCGTACTCCATCGGTTTGGCTCCATCATAAACCTGCATAATGGCATCGCCCGCGTTCCGTGCAAGCTGGCATACTTGTTCTAACATTCTCCACCTCTTTATGACGGGGGCGTTAACTCGTTGTTTTACTTATACCCGATCGTTAAGGGTTCCGCCAACTGTGATACCGTCAGCGGTTTTGATAATAGCTTTCATGGCATGATTCACCTTTCTGTGAACACTCGCAAAAAATCGGCCGGATGGGGCGGTTTCGCCTTCTTCTGGCGACGGTCGGAACGATACCGGTTTCACTGTTTATCATCGCTATTTTTCACTATCCGGCTTTTCTATTGCGTTCTTAAAAGGTGCCTCTGATGATTAAGTTTAGTGCAACGCTTCTGGCTACGCTGATCGCCGCCAGCGTGAATGCGGCCACCGTCGATCTCCGTATCATGGAAACTACTGATTTACATAGCAACATGATGGATTTCGATTATTACAAGGATACCGCAACCGAAAAATTCGGATTGGTACGTACCGCAAGTTTGATTCATGCCGCCCGAAATGAAGTCAAAAACAGCGTGCTGGTGGATAACGGCGACCTGATTCAGGGGAGCCCTCTGGGCGATTATATGGCGGCAAAAGGGCTCAAAGACGGTGATGTTCACCCGGTCTATAAAGCGCTCAATACTCTGGATTACGCGGTTGGAAACCTCGGCAACCATGAGTTTAATTATGGTCTGGACTATCTGCATAACGCGCTGGCCGGCGCGAAATTCCCTTATGTTAACGCCAATATTATCGACGTTAAAACCCAAAAGCCGCTCTTTACGCCTTATCTGATTAAAGAGACGAGCGTTATTGATAAAGACGGCCACCCGCACACTCTGAAAATCGGCTATATCGGCTTTGTTCCGCCGCAAATCATGATTTGGGATAAAGCGAATCTGAGCGGCAAAGTTACCGTCAATGACATTACGGAAACCGCCCGGAAATATGTGCCCGAAATGCGCGAGAAAGGCGCTGATATCGTGGTAGTCATTGCTCACTCAGGCCTTTCTGCCGATCCGTACCACAGCATGGCGGAAAACTCGGTTTATTACCTCAGCGAAGTTCCCGGCGTCGACGCGATTATGTTTGGTCACGCCCACGCCGTCTTCCCCGGTAAAGATTTTGCCGACATCAAAGGCGCGGATATCGCCAAATGTACGCTTAACGGCATTCCTGCGGTAATGCCAGGCATGTGGGGCGACCATCTGGGAGTGGTCGATCTGGTGCTCAATAACGACAGCGGCAAATGGCAGGTTACGCAGGCGAAAGCGGAAGCGCGGCCTATTTACGACGCCGCCGCTAAAAAGTCGCTGGCGGCGGAAGACAGTAAGCTGGTCGGTATTCTGAAAGCCGATCACGATGCCACCCGCGAGTTTGTCAGCAAGCCCATCGGTAAATCCGCCGATAATATGTACAGTTATCTTGCTCTGGTGCAGGACGATCCTACCGTACAGGTGGTGAATAACGCGCAAAAAGCGTATGTGGAACACTTTATTCAGGGCGATCCGGATCTGGCGAAACTGCCGGTGCTGTCCGCCGCCGCGCCGTTTAAAGTTGGCGGGCGTAAGAACGATCCTGCCAGCTTTGTCGAGGTGGAAAAAGGCCAGCTGACCTTCCGTAACGCCGCGGATCTTTATCTCTATCCGAATACGCTGGTGGTGGTGAAAGCCAGCGGCAAGGAGGTAAAAGAGTGGCTGGAATGTTCTGCCGGACAGTTTAATCAGATTGATATTCACAGCAACAAACCGCAATCGTTGATCAATTGGGATGGCTTTCGCACCTATAATTTCGATGTCATTGACGGTGTGAATTATCAAATCGATGTGTCACAGCCCGCCCGCTATGATGGCGAATGCCAGATGGTGAATCCGCAGGCGGAACGTATTAAAAACCTGACCTTTAACGGTAAGCCTGTCGACCCGAACGCTACGTTCCTGGTCGCCACGAATAACTATCGCGCTTACGGCGGCAAGTTTGCCGGCACGGGCGACAGCCATATCGCCTTTGCGTCTCCGGATGAAAATCGCGCCGTGCTGGCGGCATGGATTGGCGCAGAGTCAAAACGCGCGGGCGAAATCCATCCGGCGGCGGATAATAACTGGCGTCTGGCGCCAATCCACAGCGATACGGCGCTGGATATCCGCTTTGAAACATCGCCAGGCGATAAAGCCGCGGCCTTCATTAAAGAGAAAGGGCAGTATCCGATGAAAAAGGTTGGTGTCGATGATATCGGTTTTGCCATTTATCAGGTGGATTTGAGCAAGTAACGTGAGTCCCGTATGGCGCTGCGTTTATTCGGCCTGACTGGCAGGCCGAATAAAGCGCTAGCCGCCATCTGATAAACGCTCCCGCTGCGCCAATACCTGGGGCAAATTCAGTTCTATCCAGTCCGCCAGCGCGGCGACTTTATCACTCACCTGCTCGCCAAGCGGCGTCAGGCTGTACTCCACATGCGGCGGAACAACTGGATATGACACCCGGTTAAGAAATCCGTCCTGTTCAAGCGCCTGTAACGACTGCGCCAGCATCTTTTCACTCACGCCTCCCATCTTGCGGCGCAGGTCGCTAAAACGGTGTGTACCGTCGCGTAACGCGACCAGAATCAGTACGCCCCAGCGACTGGTGACATGTTTTAACACCTCACGGGACGGGCACTGTTCAGCAAAGAGATTACCTTCACGCAACTGCCGGGAAAGAGTATGAGCGCGCATTGATACTTACCTTTTTGTACGTACTTACTAAAAGTAAGTTTAGGTGGTAGCGTAATAAAACACAAGACCAACACTGAGGAGTTCACCATGATTGCTATCACTGGCGCAACAGGCCAACTGGGCCAACACGTTATTGAAAACCTGCTAAAAACGACGCCCGCCAGTCACCTTGTCGCGATCGTCCGTAACCCGAAAAAAGCCGCCCCGCTCAGTCAGCGCGGGATTGCCGTTCGCCAGGCGGATTACGCTAACGAAGCTGCGCTGACCACCGCCTTACAGGGCGTTGATAAACTGCTGCTCATTTCATCCAGCGAAGTGGGACAACGCACCGCGCAGCACCGCAACGTCATTCAGGCCGTCATTGCCGCGAAGGTGAAATTCATCGCCTATACCAGCCTGCTACATGCGGATAAATCGCCGCTGGCGCTCGCCGATGAACATATTGAAACGGAAAAGATGCTGGCTGAGTCAGGTATTCCTCACACGCTATTACGTAACGGCTGGTATACGGAAAACTACCTGGCGAGCGTCCCTGCCGCGCTGAAGCATGGCGTCTTTATTGGCGCGGCGGGAGAAGGGAAAATCGCCTCCGCAATGCGCGCTGACTATGCCGCCGCCGCCGCGCGCGTCATCCGTGAAGAGGGTCACGCCGGGAATGTTTACGAGCTGGCGGGTGATAACGCCTGGACATTAAGCCAGTTGGCGGATGAACTTACTCATCAGAGCGGAAAAAAAATCGTCTACCAGAACCTGAGCGAAGTCGATTTTGCCGCCGCGCTGAAAGGCGCAGGCCTGCCTGACGGACTGGCGGATATGTTGGCCAATTCTGACGCTGGCGCGGCGAAAGGCGGTCTGTTTGATGACAGCCATACGCTGCGTAAACTCATCGGTCGCCCGACGACGGCGCTCACAGAAAGCCTTCGCTCCGTACTGTAAGTGTTAAAATTTAGTTAATTTATATGGCATCCTCATAGACCTTCTCTGATAATGACGGAACGGTTTATGAGGAGAATCTGATGATTAGCGGCGTGCTATACGCCCTGCTGGCAGGGCTAATGTGGGGATTGATTTTCGTCGGCCCGTTAATCGTGCCGGATTACCCGGCCCTCTTACAGTCAATGGGACGCTATCTGGCGCTGGGGCTGATTGCCCTGCCGATTGCCTGGTTAGGCCGCACGCGGTTACGCCAGTTGACGCGCAAAGACTGGTCCACCGCCCTGTCGCTGACCCTGATGGGCAATGTAATCTATTACGCCTGCCTCGCCAGCGCCATTCAGCGAACCGGCGCGCCGGTTTCGACGATGATCATCGGGACATTGCCGGTCGTCATTCCGCTTTTCGCTAACGTTCTCTATAGCCAACGAGACGGCAGATTATCCTGGCTACGTTTAGCGCCCGCGCTGGCGCTTATCGGTTTTGGCCTGCTGTGCGTCAATATTGCTGAACTTAGCCAGGGATTGTCCGATGTTAGCGGCTGGCGCTATGGTTCAGGCATTGTGCTGGCGCTGATTTCCGTAGCGTGCTGGGCATGGTATGCGCTGCGCAACGCCCGCTGGCTGCGGGAAAATCCCGACAAACATCCCATGATGTGGGCAACGGCGCAGGCGCTGGTTACGCTGCCGGTCTCGTTAATCGGCTATGCGGCAACCTGTCTGTGGCTGAGTATCCAGAACCCGATGTTTACCCTGCCCTTTGGCCCGCATCCCGCGCTGTTTATCGGTCTGATGATCGCCATCGCGGTGCTGTGTTCCTGGGTGGGCGCGTTGTGCTGGAATATCGCCAGCCAAAAATTGCCAACCGTGATTTTAGGGCCGCTGATTGTTTTTGAAACGTTGGCAGGACTGCTCTATACCTTCATTCTGCGCCAGGAAATCCCGCCATTCCTGACGTTAAGCGGCATTGCGCTCCTGGTGGCGGGCGTGGTTATTGCCGTGAGAGCGAAACCGGAAAAAGCGACCGTCGTTCCGGTCACGGAACGCTAATCTCATCCTGGCTTAAATTATACGCACCCCGAAAGAGTTATAGCCTCGCCTTAAAGATGCATTTAAAATACAACTTATATTATTGCAAATGAGGTAACGGCTATGGCTTATCGCGATCAACCTTTAGGCGAACTGGCGCTCTCTATTCCCCGCGCATCGGCGCTGTTTCGCCAGTACGATATGGATTACTGCTGCGGCGGAAAACAGACGCTGGCGCGCGCCGCCGCTCGTCACGACGTCGATATTGACATTATTGAAGCGCAACTCGCGCAGTTGGCTGAACAGCCCATCGAAAAAGACTGGCGCGCCGTTCCGCTGGCGGACATTATTGACCATATCGTTGTGCGCTATCATGACCGACACCGCGAACAACTGCCGGAGCTTATCCTGCAGGCAACCAAAGTGGAACGCGTTCACGCGGATAAGCCAAACGTCCCACGCGGCCTGACAAAATATCTCACCGCGCTGCATGAAGAGCTTTCCAGCCATATGATGAAAGAAGAACAGATCCTGTTCCCCATGATCAAACAGGGTATGGGTCGCCAGGCAACGGGCCCGATAAGCGTAATGGAAAGCGAGCATGACGAGGCGGGAGAGCTGGTAGACGTCATCAAACACGTCACCCAAAATGTAACGCCGCCGCCAGAAGCCTGCACCACCTGGAAAGCGATGTATAACGGCATTAATGAGATGATTGATGCTCTGATGGAGCACATCAGCCTGGAGAATAACGTGCTGTTCCCACGCGCGCTGGCCGGGGAATAATCCATCGCCAATAAACGATCCTGAACGCATAGACAGGATCGTTTATTCTGAATCGACTAACGCTTTTTAGCGAGAGGTGAATGCATTATTAATAACCTCATATTTCCCCTCCTCAGTGACCAGATAATAACCGCTCTTGTCGATATGCGCAGTATCCAGCGTCCGCGTTACGTTACGCCGTTGCCCGCTATCTACCAGCGTATCACCGAAGAAATAGAGATAACGATCGTCATGAGCAAAAACATCAGAAAATGAACCATCGGGACTTTTAAACCACACCAATGGTCCAATAAGGTCGATAATCTGCACTCCCCCATCGCCGATAAAATAGATCTGTTTACCCACCAAATTAGCGCCAGCTTTCAGCTGTACCTGCGGATCAGGCAAGCGGGTGATGGTTAATACCCTGTCGACCGGAGAGACATACTTCACCTGGTACAATAGATCTTTGTACTGTGCTACCGTCCAATTGTAATGAATGGGATGGAAATATTCTGGATCAACATTGGGAATAGTCGCTATTCGGCAGTCATCGCCTCGGCGCGATGCCTCTCGCGTCATCCATGTCACCTTATCCCGCTGTACATTAAACGTATTGAGACAGTCTTTGCCGAAGTAATAGCGTTTTACGCCTGCTTTGTCGCGATAGAGTAACTGCACGCCAGCGACCCAGCGCACAACATGAAAAGAGTTCGGATCGGCATCAATTGCCACACCATTAACAAAAACCTGCGTGGCGGTACGCAGAATAGTGTCCCACGGGCCAGGATTAGATGTAGTATCGCAGCTGGTCGGCGAAAACAGAATATTACGCTGCTCCCAGGATTTAACGCCCAGGATGGAATATCCCTGCGCACTAGCCAGCCAGCGTCCCTGAAAGTAGAGGTTGCGCCTGTCTTTAAGCACATCGCCGGAGTCGCGTAATTTGATGTTGCCGCCGACCTGCTGCAACGAATCCATATCGACCCTTTTTTCACCATGATTATCATCTGTGCGCTCGCCGTCGAAGTAAAGACTATCTTTATCAGCGGCAAAGCGTCCATACGCCCGAAAAGTCGCTGCATCCACTGGCGGCTTACCCGGTGGATTTTGTACGATTTTCCCAGCCCATAAAATATGCTGGCCGTCGGTTAGCCAATAAAACTGCCAGAAATCATTTTTTATTAGCGATGAAAAAGCGGCGACATGAACAAAATCATTACTCATTTTTCCACGGTCATTATATTCATTAACAATGCGGTCAGGAACGTGCCGTAGTTGACTAAATTTTACCTCTCGAATTTCAATATCTTTAAAATTAATACTATAACCATAATCTTCTTCAACTACATATTTCGTTCCCTGCCCCCACGGCTGATAGTGAAACAAAGCATATGGAATGTCGGAACAGGCCAGAGCTAACACTGGTGCCAGCATTAATAAAATCGATAAACAGAACTGTTTTATTCTCAACATTGCGCCATCCTGCGCTAGTGGTAATCAGAGGGAAGCAAAGAGATAACGTCAGTGGGCGCTGGTGATACCGTCGTCCACTCTGTTAATATCGGGTTATAGCTCTGCCATTGATCACGTGAGATCTGGCGATATAATTGCCCATCCGCGGACAAAGCCAGATGGTAGTAATTATAGGTAACTCTATCTATTTTCAGCGCCGGAAGTTTTTCCTGCGACGTAAAAATGCGCAGCACCCCCTCGCCCAACGCATTCGTGCTCACCTGATAAATACGATCCTTATACCAACCGGTGTTCCCGTTCAGACGAAAAAAATACTCCGGATCGACACCCGGCAGGGTTTCCACTTTACAACTGCTCCCGGCGTTGGTTGCCTCATGCTTCAGCCATGTCACCTCACGCAGGCCAATATTAAAATAGCCGCAGTACCGACTGGAATTATCAATCTCATAGTCATGCTTACCGGTTTTATCACGATAAATTAGTACCTCGCCAGGCATCCAGCGAATGATTTGAAACGTATTAGCATCAGCGGTAATGGGTATGCCGTTCACAATCACCCGTTGCGCCGTCGTCACAATAAACTCCCTTGCCGAAGTGGAATCCAGCCTCAACACGCGAAACCCATCGGCCCGCCCCAGCCAGCGGCCTTCATAATAGAGATTATTTTTATCCCGCAGCAGATTCCAGATTTTCGTCTCTGCCAGAGTTGCCATATCCACACGTTTTTCACCCGCATTGCTATCACGACGTTTACCATCAAAATAGAGACCGTGTTTATCGGCGGCAAAGGCGCCAAAAGACTGAAAGCTGGCAACATCAACGGCAGGCTCATCCCCGGTATTCTGGACGATTTTGCCTGCCCACAGGATAAAGTGCCCATCGCTGAGATAAGCGTGCTGACAAATATGATTGTCGTCGCAGTTATGGCTGTCGGGATTGATTTCTATTAACGGGCGAGGGTCTTGCGGGTGAGATAAATCGGCAATACGCCGTAAATGCGAATAGCTAACGTCAGGCAGTCGGGAGAGAATTTGCGGTTCGTCGTCGGCGGTATAAAAAACGCCGTCCTTATCCTGCTGATACTGAAAATCTGCGAACGCGGGAACGGGCAGCAGCAAAAGCGTAGCGCTTAAAATCCAGCGTCGAATGGTCATAATTACAGTTTGAAATAGGAGATTAATTTGTTACTTAAACCACTTTTTCAACGTATTATCCAGCGCGAGCCGCCATTATAGGAATTCATCAAGGCGGCACTTACCGTCAGCCTGCAATTTACAGCTGCCCTTCCTGAAGAAACGTTTTTCGCGTCATTGCATCAGCGGACAAACACTCATTTCCTGAGCTTTTCATCTCCATACGCTATCAAATGTGGCGAGAAAAATAGCTCGTTAAGGAGCGGGAAGCGACAAAATGGGGCGTAAAAATGAAGAAAGCGCCCCGGCGGGTACGTTATGCGCATACCCCCTCGCCTAAGCGAGAGGGATAAATCCGTCATTTAGCCAGTTTGTTCTTACGCAGGAACAGCCAGCCCAGACCCAACGCGATAAACCACAGCGGCGTCACGATCAGCGCCTGGCGCGTATCATCTTCCAGCGTCAGCAATACCAGCACGAACGCAAAGAACGCCATGCAGACCCAGCACATCAGCTTACCGAGCGGCATCTTATAGATGGATTTTTCATGCAGGTGGGGACGCTTTTTGCGGTACACCAGGTATGAACACAGAATGATGGTCCAGACAAACATAAACAGGATGGCCGAAACCGTAGTGATCATGGTGAATGCGCCAATCACGCTCGGGTTGACCATCAGCATAACCACGCCGCCCAGCAGGCAGATACAGGAGAAGGTCAGGCCTTTCGCCGGTACCGCGCGTTTCGATAGCTTAGCGAACGCTTTTGGCGCCACGCCTTCTTGCGCCAGGCCAAACAGCATACGGCTGGTCGAGAAGACGCCGCTGTTGGCGGAAGACGCCGCCGAGGTCAGCACAACAAAGTTGATCACGCTCGCGGCGGCAGGCAGACCCACCAGTACAAACAGCTCAACAAACGGGCTCTTATCCGGTACGACTGAACTCCACGGCGTTACCGACATAATGACAATCAGCGCAAAGACGTAGAACATGATGATACGGATCGGTATTGAGTTGATCGCGCGCGGCAGCGATTTTTCCGGATCTTTAGTTTCTGCGGCGGTAGTACCGACCAGCTCAATGCCCACGAAGGCGAACACCGCAATCTGGAAACCGGCAAAGAACCCGCTAATACCTTTCGGGAACCAGCCGCCGTCATTCCACAGATGCGCGAAAGACGCTTCAACGCCGGTCGGCGATTTAAAGTGCATCGCAATCATCACCAACCCAACCACAATCAACGCCACGATGGCGACGATTTTGACCATAGCAAACCAAAATTCCATTTCACCAAACATTTTAACGGTGGCGAGGTTGAGGCTTAGCAGCAGGACCACTACCGCCAGCGAGGCGACCCAATCGGAAAGGCCGGGAAACCAGAACTGCGCGTAGGCGGTAATCGCCACCACGTCAGCCATACCGGTCACTACCCAGCAAAACCAGTACGTCCAGCCGGTGAAATATCCCGCCCAGGGGCCAAGCAGGTCGGAAGCAAAATCGCTAAACGATTTATATTCCAGATTCGAGAGCAGCAATTCCCCCATGGCGCGCATCACGAAAAAAAGCATAAAACCGATGATCATATACACAAAAATGATCGACGGTCCGGCGAGACTGATCGTTTTACCCGATCCCATAAACAGACCGGTACCAATAGCGCCGCCAATAGCGATAAGCTGTATATGACGGTTTGTAAGATTGCGCCGTAGCGACTGTTCAGCCGGAGCCTGTTCGTCGGCTGCGACTTTTACCTGATCTACCATGTTTTTCTTCCTGTACCTGTCTGTGTTGTGCGGGCTCTACGGCCTTTGGTCTATGATACGACGATCCTGTTATCAGGACTCATCGATATTAGGTAAGAATCGGCGGGATGAATACTAAGATTCAAATACAATGTTAATTTTATGTTTAAAATGAGTGTTATATCACTTTGATAATGCGAATTATCTCACAAAAATACACGTAACGACGCCATTTGCAAAATAAAATATTGGCATCTGCTGAAGTCAGGGTTGCCGGATAAGGCGTTTACGCCATCATCCGGCAAACCCGGGGCGCTTACAGAATTTCCAGCAGTTCCACCTCAAACACCAGGGTGCTGAATGGCGGAATAGATGCCCCGGCCCCACGCTCGCCATAGGCCAGCTCCTGTGGGATAGTCAGTTCCCATTTGGAACCTACCGGCATCAGAGTCAGCGCTTCAATCCAGCCGGCGATCACGCCATTTACCGGGAATTCAGCCGGTTCGCCGCGCGCGACGGAGCTGTCAAATACGGTGCCATCAATAAGCTTACCGGTGTAATGCACGCGTACGCGGTCGGTACGCGCCGGAATCGCGCCTTCGCCCTGCGTCAGAACGCGGAACTGTAAACCAGATTCAGTACTGTTCACACCGTCTTTTTCGCGGTTTTCTTCCAGGTATTTCACGCCTTCGGCCGCCATTGCTTTGAAACGCTCACGACGCACCGCGTCCGCACGCTCATGAATTTCACGCAGCGCACGATGCACCACATCAACAGGAACCGCCGGGTGTTTACCTTCCAGCGCATCAGCAATGCCTGCAACCAGCGCTTCAGGCAACAGCCCTTCAAGACCGGATTCGCTGAGCTGCTGCCCTACCTGCAAACCAATGCCGTAGCTCGCTTGCGCTTCAATAGTGTCAAAAGTCGGGGTGGCCATTATTTTTCCTTCATCGGATATCAAAAAAGTAGCGGGCAGCATAACAGCCACGCTTCTTCTGGTAAAACTTTGTCTCAGGGAGGATGACAAATCGCAGGGAAAAAGAAACAATAGATTATCCGTATTGATGTCACGAAAGCGGATAGCACTACCAGTATCATAGCGTTAGCCATCTATACTCTATGATTAAGGAACGAGATGCGGAGCAGGAGGTAAACCATGCCCGGGCGCTTTGAATTAAAACCAACCCTGGCGAAAATCTGGCACGCGCCGGATAATTTTCGCATCATGGAGCCGCTGCCGCCTATGCATCGTCGTGGCATTATCATTGCCGCTATCGTGCTGGTGATCGGCTTCCTGCTGCCCGCCAGCGAGACCAGCGACTCGCCTGTCGTCACGCGGGAAGCGCAATTGGATCTGCAATCGCAATCACAGCCGCCGACGGAGGCCCAGCTTCAGGCGCAACTGGTCGCGCCGCAAAACGATCCGGATCAGGTGGCGCCCGTTGCGTCGGAACCTATCCAGGAAGGCCAGCCGGAAGAACAAAACCAGCCGCAGACGCAGCCTTTCCAGCAGGATAGCGGCATCGGTCAACAATGGCGCTCGTACCGGGTAGAGCCTGGTAAAACTCTGGCGCAACTGTTCCGTGACCACGGACTGCCCCCGACAGACGTTTATGCAATGGCGCAGGTAGAAGGCGCTGGCAAGCCGCTGAGTAACCTCAAAAATGGTCAAATGATTAAAATTCGCCAGAATGCCAGCGGGGTGGTGACAGGTTTAACGATAGATGGCGATAACGGTCAACAGGTGCTGTTTACGCGTCAGCCTGACGGCAGTTTTATTCGCGCACAGTAACGCCGGCTGCGCCTTACCCCGTCTATACCCTATTCGTTCAGGTGAAGCATTACCGCTTCACCTTATTCACCCACCAAATCCCCGAACACACCAGCACCAGCGCAATCATGTATTTCCACTCCAATATATTCTCGCCGAGAAAAATAGCCGAAAGAGCCGCGCCAGAAACCGGGATCAGAAAGTTAAACGGCGCAATCATCCCCACGCGATTATATTTGAGTAAAATGTTCCATAGCGCAAAAGCGACCGACGAGAGCAGCGTCAGGTAGACTAAAATCGCCACCGACGAGAAGCCATGTATCGTCAGCGTACCGCCAAAAACGTAACCGCCAATGACCAGTACCAGACCGCCAATCCCCAATTGATAGCCAGTCATGACCATCGGATCGACCGTCTGCGAGAGACGTTTGCCATACAATGTGGCCGCAGAAAGAATAAACGCAGCCAGCACCACGGAGCCTTCTCCCGGCAGATTAAAGCTGAAATCCAGGCCGTTGCTGACGTTCACCACCATGACGCCCGCAAAGCCCAGAATACAGCCGAGCGTTTTGTTGTAGCTCAATCGGTCGTTCTGATAAATAAAGTGCGCCAGCAATACGCTGAAGAATGTGCCTGTCGCGTTCATGATTGAGCCTTTCACGCCGGAGGTGAACGCAAGGCCGATATAGAAAAAGAGATATTGCAGCGACGTCTGGGTCAGACCTAGTAACGTTAACTGAGCAAACTGGCGCGGACGAAACCGACCAATCGGTTTACGCTGAAGCAGCGCGAACAGTAGTAGCAACCCACCCGCAAACAAAAAACGATAACCAGCAAAAACAATTTTAGAAGGGATATCGTCGGTGGCTATCTGAAAGAGGTCATAACCGCTTTTGATGGCTGGATAAGCGCTGCCCCATAGCAGGCAACAAAATGCGGCACACACATAAACGACGTTTTTGCGGGCAAACGGGGAGGCCTGGCGTTGGGTATCCATTCTTTCACCAAGAAATTAAAATAATGTTTTATTTTTAATTATCGCGAAAAGAGGGGGAGATAGCCAGTCGAAAAGCGATGGAGTTAAAAAAGCAAAACGCCGGCGCTGGGCCGACGTTTCGTTGCTAGCAAAAACGAGAATGACTGATTACTCAGCAACCACGTTGATGATAACTTTTGCGAATACTTCGCTGTGAACCTGGAAGTTCACTTCGTGTTCGCCAGTGGTACGCAGAACGCCGTTCGGCAGACGAACTTCGCTCTTAGCCACGTCAACGCCAGCTGCAGTCACAGCGTCAGCGATGTCGCGAGTACCGATGGAACCGAACAGTTTACCTTCGTCGCCTGCTTTAGACGCGATAGTAACGGTTTCCAGGGCGTTGATTTTCTCTGCGCGTGCATTTGCAGCAGCCAGAACGTCAGCCAGTTTAGCTTCCAGTTCAGCGCGACGTGCTTCGAAGTATTCAACGTTTTTCTTGGTAGCCGGAACAGCTTTACCCTGTGGTACCAGGAAGTTACGAGCATAGCCCGCTTTAACGTTAACCTGATCACCCAGGCTACCCAGGTTTGCTACTTTATCAAGCAGAATAACTTGCATTACCTTATCCTCTCAAAGTCGTATTAATGGACCGTGACCGATTACTGATGGCGATCAGTGTACGGCAGCAGAGACAGGTAGCGAGCGCGTTTGATAGCGCGAGCCAGCTGACGCTGGTATTTTGCACGGGTACCGGTGATACGGCTTGGGACAATCTTACCGCTTTCGGTGATGTAGTTTTTCAGCGTAGCGATATCTTTATAGTCGATCTCTTGAACGCCTTCCGCGGTGAAACGGCAGAACTTGCGACGACGGAAATAACGTGCCATATGGCTAGTCTCCAGAATCTATCAATTCAATCTGCTCGGCATGCAGAACCATTTTGCTCAGACCGTTCTTTGCCTTGTGGCAAGAAATAAACCCCTGAACGGTTATGCGGCTGCCGACCGTTATACTGTGAGTAATGGCCTGGTTTTCGTGTCCGCTAACAATAACGGGCATTTGGCACCACGCCTGCCGGTGAAAGCCGGCTTCCTCTTGCACAGAACGATGCTCAAGCACGAACTGGCAATGCGGAATTCCTGATGGACTGACCTTTCGAAGGGGGGCCCTGCACACGGTGCCGGACAACGTCAGACGGTTGGTCATCAGAAATTACTCTTCAGAATCCCCAGCTTCAGCATCATCTGCGGTTTCGTTAGCGAAATCATCGCGACGCTCACGGCGCTCGTCTTTCGCTTTAACCATCGGAGATGCTTCGGTAACAGCGTGCTTAGTACGCATAACCATGCTGCGGATAACGGCATCGTTGAAGCGGAAGGTAGTTTCCAGCTCATCGATCACTTCCTGCGGCGCTTCAACGTTCATCAGAACGTAGTGCGCTTTGTGCAGTTTGTTGATCGGGTAAGCCAGCTGACGGCGGCCCCAGTCTTCCAGACGGTGGATCTTGCCTTCTGCGCCAGTGATGGCAGCAGAGTAACGCTCGATCATACCCGGAACCTGTTCGCTCTGGTCAGGATGGACCATAAAAACGATTTCGTAATGACGCATCGAATTGCTCCTTACGGATTATTCAGCCTCCTGTCTGGGTCAGCCGCGGCCCATGGAGGCAAGGAACGTGTTAAAGGTCGGCTGAAAAATGACGCGTTATAATACTGGCGCCTGCGGGCAAACTCAAGGTGATTGTACAATTATTTATCGTGCCGAACGTAACGCCTGTCCCGTCACATTTTGCTGCTGAGATATTAACTTCATATCGCATGCCACTATAAACGGCCTGTTGCGGCAGAAAAATTGACACTGTGGTCAGCGTACTTTTTTGCCACACAGGGTTTCTTAAACATAGCGGCATACATCAACGGGTTGTTAATCAGGTAAAAAACGACAATGCGATAATTTTTTGAACAACAGCATCAGAAAAGGTCGCCATCTCTGCGGCTGGTTATGGTTAAAATTAAACCAGAAGCGATTCACTAAAGGGGGATATCGCCAACCAGACCGCGCTGCTGAGGAGGTACTCTATGCGAGCCCGGATAATGTTATTTCTGGCTGCGCTTTTGCCTGGCATAACGGCAACGGCAGCCATCGAGTTAAATAATCACCAGGCCACAAATATGGATGATGTGCGCAGCTTAGGCGTGATCTACATCAACCATAACTTCGCCACGGAAAGCGAAGCCAATCTGGCGCTGAATGACGAGGCCGACGCGCGAAACGCAATGTATTATCACGCCATACTTATCCGGGAACCGGGTAGCAACGGCAACATACACGCCAGCGCGAATATTTATCGCTAACATCAGGAAAACCAACGAAAAAGCCATAGTTGATTTGCCCCCCTGAACAGGGGGCTTTTTTCGCGGAAAGATGGCTCCGGAATTAGACCTGTGACATCCCGATAATATTCACATTCCGGAGCTCATACTTCACTTCTGCCCGTAATACGCATTCGGGCCATGCTTACGCATGAAGTGTTTATTCATCAGATAATCGTCGATGGGGTTGAGGCCAGGGTTAATGCCGCGCGCAATCCACGCCATTCTCGCCACTTCTTCCATGACGACCGCGTTATGTACCGCATCGTGCGCATCTTTCCCCCAGGCGAACGGCCCGTGTTGATACACGACAATGCCTGGCGTATGCAGCGGTTCCACCTCGCCCAGCGTTTCGATGATCACCTTGCCGGTGTTCAGCTCGTACTCGCCCTGCACTTCTTCTTCGCTTAACGCCCTGGTACAAGGAATATCGCCAAAGAAATAGTCCGCGTGCGTGGTACCGAGCGCTGGAATAGCCATCCCCGCCTGCGCCCATGCCGTGGCGTGGGTTGAATGGGTATGAACGACGCCGCCAAGCGACGGATAGCGTTGATACAGCGCCAGATGGGTAGCGGTATCGGAAGAAGGACGATAACGACCCTCCACCACTTTGCCATCCATATCCACCACCACCATGTCATCTACCTTCATGGTTTCATAGGCGACACCGCTTGGCTTAATCACCACCAGCCCGCGTTCGCGATCGATAGCGCTGACGTTGCCCCAGGTAAACGTCACCAGTCCATAACGGGGCAAATCCATGTTAGCGTCAAATACCTGCTGCTTGAGCTTTTGCATTATGCCGCCTCCACCATGCCTGCTTTGGCCATGCGCGCTTTCACCCAGTCACGCGCTTTCGCTACCTCTGCCGCCGGGTTCTCTGCTGTTTCGCTCCACATCTCAATCAGATAGGGCCCGCAATAGCCACTCTGTTTGAGCGTTTCGAAGCAGCGTTCGAAATCGACAACGCCTTCGCCAAACGGCACATTTTTGAACACGCCGGGTTTAGTATCTTTGACGTGTACCGCGACGATATGCCCGATTCCCGCCTGTAGCTCCATCTGTACGTCGTTATCCCAGGCAGACAGATTGCCGATATCCGGATAGAGCTGAAAGCACGGGTTATTGAGGTAGTGAGCATAGCCTAGCGCTTTACTGATGGAATTCATCAATGGGTAATCCATGATCTCCATCGCCAGCGTCACCTGGGCGCGGCTGGCCATATCAACGCTCTCTTTTAACCCATCGCGGAAGCGGCAACGCGTTTCGTCGTTGGCCTGCTGATAGTAAACGTCGTACCCCGCCAGTTGAATGACGCGAATCCCGACGTCCTGCGCAAACTGAATCGCTTTACGCATAATCTCCAGCCCCTGCGCCCGTACCGCGTCATCTTCGCTACCGAGCGGAAAACGACGATGCGCGCTCAGACACATGGACGGCACACGCACGCCGGTTTCAGCAACCGCGCTCACCAGCGCCAGGCGCTGCTCGCGACTCCAGTCGAGCCGCGCCAGTCGGGCGTCGGTCTCGTCCACCGACATTTCAACGAAGTCAAAACCCAGCGTTTTCGCCAGCCGCAGGCGTTCCAGCCAGCACTCCCCGGCAGGGAGCGCTTTTTCATAGATGCCGAGCGGAATTTGTTTCGACAGCATAGCCGCTCCTTAGCCCCACAGTTGGGCAATGGAGCGTTTGAACTGCCGTGCGGCTTCTACCGGCGATTCAGCATCGCGAATGCTGCGGCCAGCAATAAAGACATGGATCGGAATGCCTTTGAACAGCGGCAGGTCTTCCAGCGCCAGTCCGCCGGTCACGGTCACTTTAAAGCCCATATCGGACAGCCGTTTAATCGCAGTAATATCCGCTTCACCCCACGCCACGCCTGCGGCCTGCGCGTCGCAGCTGCGGTGGTAAACCACTTGCTGAATGCCCGCATCGCGCCACTGCTGCGCCTGTTCCCAGGTCCAGTAACCGGTCAGTTCAATCTGCACGTCGCCGTTAAACTCTTTTGCCACATCCAGCGCGCCTTTCGCGGTGTTGATATCCGCACAGCAAATCACGGTCACCCAGTCCGCGTTGGCTTCGAAGCACATACGAGAAAGGATTTTGCCCGCATCGGCAATTTTGGCATCTGCCAGCACGATTTTGTGCGGGTAAAGCGCTTTCAGATCGCGAACCGCACGCACGCCTTCGCCCACGCACAGAATGGTGCCCACTTCGATAATGTCGACTTCTTCGGCAATCAGGCGAGTGGTTTCGTAGGCGCTATCCATAGTCTGGTTGTCCAGCGCGACTTGCAACATCGGTAATGACATGTTCAATTCCTTCTTAAGCTGCCGCGTTGGTGCGGTCAATGAGATCCAGGACTTCCTGCGCGGTACGGCAGGCGCGTAAACGGTCAAAATTGGCTTCGTCTTCAAACAGGTTGACGATCTGCATGATGCCCACTTCCTGGTGAGTGTTGGCATCAACCGCCGCCATAGTGATCAGAATATCGACCGGGTCGTTATCTTCGTGGTTGAACTCCAGCGGCTTTTTCAGCGTCACCAGTGAGAAACCGGTTTTCTTCACGCCCTCTTCCGGACGCCCGTGCGGCATTACCAGCCCCGGAGCGATAACGAAATAAGGGCCGAACTGTTCCACGCCATCGAGAATCGCCTGGTAGTAACGCGGCTCGACAACGTCTGCCGCCACCAGCAAATCCACACCAATTTTTACGGCTTCCTGCCAGGTATTAGCTTCAGCCTGCAAGCGGATAGAATTATTCTCCGCCAGCGAATCACGTAATTTCATGTTGCGTCCTTACTTCACGTCCTGTGGAAAATGCGCTTTGATCACTTCCAGCAATTTCGGGCCGAAGTCTGCGGGCGATAGCATGTTGCGCACGCCAACCACATATTTGTTGCCCGTCACGGTGATTTCGCCTGCAATGTGTGTGGAAGCGATGATGATATCCGCGCCGCTCAACTCGCTTTTGTACTCGCCAACCGCGCAGCTGTTTACCGTGTGGTCGATATTGGATTGGGTTAAAACTGGTCCACTTTCATTTTCATGATCATGGAACTGCCCTGTCCGTTGCCACACACAGCCAGAATACGTACGGTCATAATCAAAACTCCTTATTAAGCAGACTGTTCTGCCAGTTGTTTTTCTGCATCTTCTTCTGCGCGCAGTGCGCGGCCAGCGAAGAACATATAAGCCAGTGCAATTACAATGATGACGGCCATAAAGGCGATACCGATGGAGAAGAAGCCCTGCATCATCGGCGGCGCCAGAATCGACCAGTCCGCCATACCCATCCAGGCGCTCATCCCCGTGAGTTTCACCGCCCAGACGCAACCAAAGATTTCAATCATCCCCATCACCAGACAAATTTTCAGCGCCGCACGCCAGCCGCCGAAGTGGTTAGCGAACACGCCGATAGTGGCGTTAGAGAAGAACATCGGGATAAAGCCAGGAATAATCAGGATCGAGGAGCCGCAGGCAACCAGGATGCCAACCGCAATCAGCTGACCGATGGTGCCCCACATAAAGCCCCAGACTACGGCGTTCGGCGCGAAGCTATAGATAGCCGCACAGTCAATCGCCAGAACCGCACCTGGGATCAGGCGCTGGGAGATACCGTTAAACGCTTCAGAGAGTTCCGCCACAAACATGCGCACGCCCTGAGTGATGATGAAGATCGCCACCGCAAAGGAGAAACCGGTTTGCAGGATGTAGACCGTCCAGTGCACTTTGCCCGCCATCGCCTGCACGGTGTCGATACCGAAGGAGAGCAGAATGGCACCAAAGAAGATGGTCATTACAATCGCCGTAGAAACGATGTTGTCGTGGAAGATATTCAGCCAGCCCGGCAATTTGAGGTCTTCAACGCTTTCCTCTTTTTTGCCCAGGAACGGCGCGACTTTATAGGCAATCCAGGAAGCAAACTGCTGCTGGTGACCAATGGAGAAACCGCAGCCGTCCGTCACTTCTTGGGTGGGCTTATACATCATGTTGGAAGTGATGCCCCAGTACAGGGAAACCAGTATCGCCGTGCAGATAATGGTGGTCCACATGGAATAGCCGAAGATATAGAAAGAGACCGCAATCAGCCCCGCCTGCTGGAACATGATGTGCCCGGTCAACATGATGGTGCGAATACCGGTAATGCGTCGCAATAAGACGTAACAAATATTCAGCGCCAGCGCGAGCAACACCGCGTAGCCTACCCAACTATACGCATCGCCCATCCGTTCGATCGTTGCCATCATCGAAGCATAGGTATCGGAAATCGCGCCGTTGATACCGTAGACCTCAGACATTTTCGCCACCACCGGTTTAAAGGTGCTGGTCAGAATGCCGGACCCGGCCTGTAGCAGCATGAAGCCAATGATGGTTTTGATCGTCCCTTTGATGATCACGCTGACGCTTTTGCGCAACAGGATATAGCCCAGGCAGGTCACAATACCCAGTAATAGCGGGGCATTAGTCATTACCTGATTAAAGAAAATGGTAAAGATGTTGTAGAGGATCTCCATAACGATCTCCGGCAGATAAGGTTGCTGAGTCACAGGCGCTCAGGATAATGTCCCTTCACTTTAATTTTCAAAAGTAATCACAACAAGATTAAATTTGATTAAATGTGACGTAGCGCGCAAATAATTAGCACACTTAATACATGGTTTACTTATAGGTAACTCATTTTTTCATTAAAATAAGTAAAATCATAAAGATGCCAACATTCACATGACGCCAGACAAGATTAAATCTTCTTCTGACTGCGTTCTCTCCTGCCAAAAAGTCAAAAAATAG
The DNA here is from genome assembly GCF_039650795.1 of Salmonella sp. K21076. NCBI lineage: Bacteria > Pseudomonadati > Pseudomonadota > Gammaproteobacteria > Enterobacterales > Enterobacteriaceae > Salmonella > Salmonella sp. K21076. Next base: position 114,035 of record NZ_JBCLYA010000050.1, on the reverse strand, counting down.
CCCATTGCCTTCTTGAGAAAATAGTGTCAGGATTAATCAAAACAAATCACGTTTTGAACCATTTTGAACAAACATGAAGGTAAATGCGATGAGTAAAGTACAAAGCATCACGCGTGAATCATGGATTCTGAGCACGTTTCCGGAGTGGGGAAGCTGGCTGAACGAAGAGATTGAACAAGAGCAGGTCGCGCCGGGTACGTTCGCTATGTGGTGGCTGGGCTGTACCGGGATCTGGCTAAAATCTGAAGGCGGCACTAACGTATGCGTCGATTTCTGGTGCGGTACCGGTAAACAGAGCCACGGTAATCCGTTGATGAAAACCGGTCACCAGATGCAGCGTATGGCTGGCGTCAAAAAATTACAGCCTAACCTGCGCACCACGCCGTTTGTTCTCGATCCTTTCGCTATCCGTCAGATCGACGCCGTCCTGGCGACCCACGACCATAACGATCACATTGACGTCAATGTCGCGGCTGCCGTAATGCAGAATTGCGCCGATGATGTTCCGTTTATCGGCCCGCAGACCTGCGTGGATTTATGGGTTGGCTGGGGCGTGCCGAAAGAACGCTGCATCGTGGTAAAACCGGGCGATGTCGTAAAAGTGAAAGATATTGAAATTCACGCGCTTGATGCCTTTGACCGCACCGCATTAATCACCCTGCCCGCCGATCAGAAAGCCGCTGGCGTACTGCCGGACGGCATGGATGTACGCGCGGTTAACTATCTGTTTAAAACGCCGGGCGGCAATCTCTATCACAGCGGCGATTCTCACTATTCCAACTATTACGCGAAACACGGCAACGAACATCAAATTGATGTCGCGCTTGGTTCCTATGGCGAAAACCCGCGCGGTATTACGGACAAAATGACCAGCGCGGATATTCTACGCATGGCGGAGTCGCTGAACACCAAAGTGGTGATCCCGTTCCATCACGATATCTGGTCGAACTTCCAGGCCGATCCACAGGAGATCCGCGTGTTATGGGAAATGAAGAAAGATCGCCTGAAGTATGGTTTTAAACCGTTTATCTGGCAGGTTGGCGGCAAGTTTACCTGGCCGTTGGATAAAGACAATTTCGAATACCACTATCCGCGTGGTTTTGACGATTGCTTTACCATTGAACCCGATCTACCATTCAAATCCTTCCTGTGAGTCGATATCATGCCGGGATTACCCGGCATTTTTTCCATTTACTTTAGTATTTCCAGGCTATTTCAAATATCATCTTTTCAAATCAATTTGTATCGGAATAGCTCATGACTGAAGCACAAAGACATCAAATACTGCTGGATATGCTGGCACAGTTGGGCTTTGTTACCGTCGAAAACGTGATTGAGCGTCTGGGAATCTCCCCGGCGACGGCGCGCCGCGACATCAACAAGCTCGACGAAAGCGGAAAACTTAAAAAAGTGCGCAACGGCGCAGAGGCCATTACCCAACAGCGGCCCCGCTGGACGCCGATGAATCTGCACCAGGCGCAAAACCACGATGAAAAAGTACGCATCGCGAAAGCGGCGTCGCAGCTGGTAAACCCGGGTGAGAGCGTAGTGATTAACTGCGGCTCCACCGCTTTCCTGCTGGGGCGCGAAATGTGCGGGAAGCCGGTACAGATCATTACCAACTATCTGCCGCTGGCGAATTATCTGATCGATCAAGAGCATGACAGCGTGATTATCATGGGGGGTCAGTACAACAAAAGCCAGTCGATTACCCTGAGCCCGCAGGGAAGTGAAAACAGTCTCTATGCTGGCCACTGGATGTTTACCAGCGGAAAGGGCTTAACTGCGGATGGCCTGTACAAGACCGATATGCTAACCGCCATGGCGGAACAAAAAATGCTCAGCGTCGTCGGGAAACTGGTCGCGCTGGTCGATAGCAGTAAAATTGGCGAGCGCGCGGGAATGCTGTTCAGCCGAGCCGATCAGATCGCTATGCTGATTACCGGCAAAAATGCCAATCCGCAGGTTTTGCAACAGCTTGAAGCCCAGGGTGTAAGCATACTCCGCGTTTAAAGATGCTGTCGGAAAAACGCTACCGTCGCCGACAACGCTTCTGGCGTAATGCGATGCCGCACGCCTGCGGCCCATAAACAGGTCACATGCTTATCCAGCTTCGCCCCGGCGAGTGCCTGCTGGAGCCGGAAGGTTTCGATAGCAGGCACCACGTCATCCTCCTGACCATGCCACAACAGAAGCGGCCTGTCGGCCAGTCGCTCTAACTGATGTGTGACTTCCCATTCACGTAGCGGCGCGATGATATTGTCGAATTCCGCCTGCTGTGCCGGGTTCTGCGGGGATAACGGCGGGAAAAGCGTCCGGGCAAGCCCGGTAAAATAGCCCGACCCCATTAAACTGGCCCCGCATTTTACCTCACGGTGACGCGTCATAATGCCCAGCGCCGTCATACCGCCCATGGATGCGCCGCCCACCGCCAACCGCCCGTCAAGTAGCCAGTTTTCCGCCTGAATCGCCGCACGTAACGTCGTAAATTCCTGCATGTTTTGGTGCAGAATCTGCCAGAATCGGTGTATCCGTCCCTGTGAGTCGCCGCCGAAGCGAGCGCCATGCTCCGGCGCATCCGGCATGACTACCCGGAATCCTGCCTGTGCCAGGGCAACGGCAAAATAACTATAAACCAGGCTGGAGGAGGTGAAGCCATGATAGAACACCACACAGGGAAGCGGCACGGCGCGTTTCCCTTCCGGGAAGGCATGTAGTACGACGCCTCCGGCTAATTGTCGTGTTTCAATCGCTATCATTATTCTCTCCTTTTTATCCGGTATGCCACGGAGAAATACTTAACGCAAGTTTATGGATAGCGCAATAATTCATAATGTTTGAGAACTGGGTTACGCTTTCGCAACGTTTTCATTCGAAAATCGCGTGACAGGTAACACTTCGGGAACATTCCCCCTAAAGGGAAATCAATAAGGCATTACACTATGATTATCAGGAAACGAGATAGAGTTATGCGTCGGTTTGCTCCATTGATAGCAGCGCTGTTATTAAGCGCGTGTAGCATGCTGCAGGGTACGCCGCAACCTGCGCCGCCTGTCGCCGATCACCCGCAGGAAATCCGTCGCGATCAAACGCAAGGACTACAGCGGATGGGGACCGTAAGCGCGCTGGTTCGGGGTTCCCCGGATGATGCAATAGATGAAATCAGAGCGAAAGCCGCCGCTGCGAAAGCCGATTATTACGTTATCTTAATGGTTGATGAAACGGTTGTAACCGGACAGTGGTATTCACAAGCCATTTTATATCGTCAATAACAGTAGATTGATTTTTAGTCAGTTTTACATTGCTTTGCGCCCCTATGCGTTTACCTGTGCACAATAAACAAACAGGTTTACCGTGATGGAGCGTCCTGTTAAATGCGGGGTATGTAATAAGGAGCTGACGATGAAACAAGAACTTGCCTTATCCTCACTGCTGCTTTCTGCCGGACTGGTGAGTACGACGGCACAGTCTGCCGAATTCGCCAGTGCTGACTGCGTAACGGGTCTGAATGAAATCGGCCTGATCTCGGTCAGTAATGTTGCAGGAAACCCACAGGATGTGGAGCGGATTATCGCCCTCAAAGCCGATGAACAGGGTGCGTCCTGGTACAGAATTATTCAAATGTATGAAGAACAACAGTCGAATAACTGGCGCGTACAGGCGATACTCTATGCCTGATGCCGCGTGGCTCGCGCCGGATGGCATGTACTACAGGCCAAACGTTACCGCAGTCCCCCGGTCGCCCTTAACAGTAAATCATTTTGCACCTGGGCAGGCAGCGGCATTTCGCCGCGTGTATCCAGCATCATCTGACACCACGCTTGCGCCAGCGGCGGCGAGGCATGACGCAGCATTTCCGCTCCGCACCCCAGCAAGAAAAGCTGCTGCGTAATCTCTCTGCCCATTGCTTCGTCCGGTTTGCGTAAACGTTGCTGTAGCTGGCGTACCGCGCGGTCGTAATGGCGATCCTGACCTTTGACTTCCGCAAAAGCTTCACTCAATACGTCATAGACGCCGTGTTGTTTTGTCAGCACCCGAAGTACATCCAGACACATGATATTGCCGGAACCTTCCCAGATACTGTTCACCGGCATTTCACGGTACAGGCGCGGGAGTTCGCTCTCTTCGCAATACCCCATCCCGCCGAGAACCTCCATCGCCTCAGCCACAAAAGGGATTCCCTGCTTACAGATGGCGAATTTCGCCGCTGGCGTGAATAATCGCGCCCATAATGCCTCTTTCGCCTCGCGACGTTGCTCCCAGGCGCGCGCCAGCCGAAACAAAAGCGCCGTCTGCCCCTCCAGGCATAGCGCCATACGACTTAAGGTTTGTCGCATCAACGGTTGTTCGATCAGCGGCTTACCAAAAGCCTGACGCTGATGAGCATGGTAAATGGCGACTGAAAATGCGCGCCGCATTAAGCCATGACTCCCGAGCGCGCAATCAAGACGCGTCATACCGCCCATCTTTAAGATATGCCGAATCCCTTCGCCCTCTTCTCCCAGCCGCCAGCCGACGGTATCCTGAAACTCGACCTCGGCGCTGGCATTAGATCGATTACCGAGTTTATCTTTCAGGCGCTCAAGACGAACAGAGTTCCGTTGCCCGTCTGGCAGGAAACGCGGCACAAAGAAACAGGATAGTCCTCCTTTTGCCTGCGCCAGCACGAGGTGCGCATCACTTTGCGGCACAGAGAAAAACCATTTATGTCCCACCAGCCGATATGAATCATCCGCCAGCCGCTCCGCGTGGGTCGTATTACTGAGTACGTCAGATCCGCCCTGCTTTTCCGTCATTCCCATGCCGATGAGCAGGCCCCGTTTTTGCCCGCCCGGCAGCAAATGCGAATCGTAGCGATCGCTGCGCAGCGGCGCCAGCCAGTCATGGAAAGTGGCGGGAAGCATCTGCAATAGCAACGGCGTCGCGGCAAAGGTCATCGTGACAGGACAGAGTGTTCCCGCTTCTACCTGAGCATGTAATACAAAACGCGCCGCCCGGGCGACAAAACTTCCCGCCCTTGCCTCTTCCTCCCAGGCCAGGTAATGTACCCTATTAGCGCAAAGCCCCTGCATCAACAGGTGCCAGGCGGGATGAAAGCGAACGTCATCCAGGCGCTGTCCCTGGGGATCGTAACGCAGCAACTCAGGAGGATGCGCGTTCGCCAGACGCCCCAGTTCCAGTGATTCCGCCGTTCCCAGTTGTTGGCCAATGCTGGCGAGAAGATCGCTATCCCATCCCGCGCCTTCCCGGGAAACCGCTTCACACAGCGCGCCATCAGACAGGAATAAGTTACTGTTATTGAGCGGAGCAGGTTGATTAAAGACGGTATGTGTTTGCCAGGACATGGTGTCTCCCTCCTTCAATGGCGCTGAAGTCAAGTATGGTCATGACTGCGCCATTGACGCCGGAGCAAGATCACAAAAGTATGATTAACCGGCAATATAATGTGGGACGAAACGGGAAGTGTCTTTGGTAATTAGCGTATTGTCCTCGCGAATCCCCATTCCGGAGGCTTCATCGTCAATGATCCAACTGCCAATCAGCGTATAGCTATCGCCAAAGCGCGGCAAAGGCTGAAACGCCTGGTAAATCATCGGCTCGTCAGCGTAGTCGCCATCGGCATGATCGATAACATTTTGCCGCTCGTCAAAAATCGTGACGTTGCCGCCTTCACGTGAATAAATCGGCTTCCGTACGCTACTTTCACCTGGCGCTGCGAGCGATTTTTCGCCCTCAAACCAGGCCGGCAGAAGATTCGGATGGCCAGGGAAAAAGCGCCACAATAACGGCAACAGCCCTTTGTTACTCAGAATACTTTTCCACAATGGCTCAATCCATTGCTCACGACGTTTTCGCAATAGCGGGCCGTTGTCATCGCGCATCATCCATTCCAGCGGGTAGAGCTTAAAGGCGCGGCGAATCACGTTATCGTCCAGATCGGTCAGCACGCCGCCTACGCCAAGCCCCAGTTCTTCAATATAGATAAATCGCGTTTCCTGGCCCGCCTGCTGCGCGCAATCCTGAAGGTACAGCACCGTCGTACGATCTTCGTCGGTATCTTCACAACAGCAAAAGTAGAGCGGTTCCCGACTGTACAGCTCGCTGAAGCGGGCGATCAGCCGCTCCTGTATCGCGTTGTATTGATCGGCATCACGCGGGATGGCGCCGCTACGACGAGCATCCTCCAGCCATAGCCATTGAAAGTAGGAGGACTCATAGAGCGATGTCGGCGTATCCGCGTTGTATTCCAGCAATTTAACCGGATCTTTGCCGCACCAGACGAAATCCATCCGCCCGTAAAGCGAAGGATCGCGGCTGCGCCAACTTTCGGCGATGACATCCCAGTACAATGGCGGGATCGCCAGCTGCTGCATGATCTGCTCATCCCGGACGGCCCGCTCGACAACCTCCAGACACATCTGATGAAGCTCTGCGGTCGGTTTTTCGATCTGTTCTTCAATTTGCCGTAATGTAAAACGGTAGGCCCGGCTTTCATCCCAGTAAATTTCGTTATCGATAACATGAAAGTCAAAACCGTGATCGCATGCGATCTTATCCAGATCCCGGCGTACCGGTACGTTATGTCGTAGCATGGTTAGCCTCCCCAGTGCCCGCGGGCGCTGGAAGAACGGCCATAGCCGCCGCGGGAGACGGTGGACGCTTTCCGTATGATATAACCAGGGCTGGTCACGGTATCGCTTTTCCCTGTGCCGCTGCGCCACGCATAATCGCCGGATGTGGTGCGCCAGACGGGACGGGAGACGTAAGATGAACCGCCGCTGCTATAGATGTATTGTTCATCACGGTTCTGACGAATCGCGCGGCTGAGTAAAAAGCCGCTTAATACCGGAACCCAGCTCCGCTCGGTGATATCAAAGTAGCAATCGCCAAACTGCGACTGACAGCTCTCCTGCGTCAATTGCTTAGGCACATTAGCGTAAAATTCTGTTTTCGCATTATTCCAGCCGTCAGCGCAAACGCTGGCGCTATTGCCATCGTCAATACAGTCGTTCACCGTGGCGTAAAACGTCCCATCGCCGTCGTTGTCACTATTGCTGCCGTCACCGTACCCTTTCAGGAGAAAAAAGGCCGCTCCACCCATAATCGCCAGCGTCAGGTATTTTGGCGTGTAGCGATTTCGTTGCCGCTCAAAGGGATTGACCGGTTCGGCTATCCGTCTTATTGCCGAATGGCCTACGCCGGATGTGCTTCTGGATTTTCGTTTTTTTGCCATGATCTTCCGTTACCATGTCATACAGGCAGCGTTAAAAATACCGCCAGCCAGCGCTGCGGTTCCCATAAATAGCCCCGCCGCCACGTTGTGATGAATAATTTTTTCGCTCAGCGTAGGCATGTATAACCTTACGCAACCATAAATCAGCAGCTGAATCACCAGCGCAATGCCGCCCCAGGCAAAATAGTCCGGGATGCTGACTGAGTTTATCGCCGCGCTGGATAAGGGGATGACATAGCCCAGCAACGTACCACTAAAGGCCAGCGATGCCGCAGTATTGTTATTTTTTATCAACTGCCATTCATTATGCGGCGTTATCTTTGAGTAAATAAAAAGAAATACAATGATCATTGCCGCGCCAATAAAAAAATAGGCGCAGAAAGCCAGTAATGCGTCCAGTATATGCATAATTTCCCTGTATGTGCTTAACCAATAACCGTTAGTGAAGTGAGAGGGATATCCACGCCGAGGGCGCGTGAAAACACCCATTCAGGCTCACCGCGCTCGTTAAATGATTCTTCCCCGTTCAATAGAAGATACTCCCAGGCGTCGTCCGTCACCTGGCGCTGGAAACCCATCGTAAAATTGTGAACGTCCCATTTCTCTGCCTGCTGATTTTCAACCTTTTCCAGCATGTAGACAGGTTCAATATTGCCCGGCTCTTCATGGTTAAAAAAGCGCTGCCAGCGCCGTTCTTGCCAGTTGAGCGTCATCGGCCCTATTGCCGCTGGCGCAATGGCTGAACGCCAGTGACGTTCCTCGTTAATACCGAAACTTTCCTCATATACAAAAAGTTTGATGTCATCAATGTCGTCAACATCCGTGCCGCCAGTGGTGTTAATTTGTAGAAACTCATCGCCAGAGGTGTAGTAGCGAAAAATCTGACTGCCGCCGCCTAAATCTATGCGACTCGCTGCCGCGACAGTGTATTTTTCACCTGGTAGCGCCACCAGCAACGACGACTCTAGTAGCCGGAATGCCAGCGTATCCAGCGTGAAACCGGCGTTAAGATGTAATCCTAATGGTCCGCGAATCGGCGCTGGCGTGCTTGTTTTACCGAGCAAACGCTGAAAAAATTGCATCATAGGGGAACCTCTATCTCTTGCCATGCGACCTCTTCAGACAGAATGCGATTGTCGTTGGGCATAATGTCATTTGAGATCGCGCATTCATGTGCCGTCTCGTATGAAAGCGACGAAGCTCAGCACGGTAGCGCGCTTTCGCGCTACAGATAGCAAAGCAGATACTGCCCGATAAACAGGCCCAGCAAAGCGGGCCAGGTCAGTCTGGACAAATGACGCTGGCAGGTTTTGACCATCCACGTAAAGAGCATTATTCGCCTTGTTGACGCTGTAAACGCGCCAACACATCCTGAGCATTGCTTTTATTGGTTGCGCCAATACCCGCCTGCGCCAGTTTTTCGTCCAGGTCGCGTCCATCGGCGACTTTTTCCAGCTGCGCGGCGGCATCCAGCCGTGCCTAGCGTTCAGCCTGACGCGTTTGTAAACGTTTAAGCGGCTCCGCCGCCGTAGACACATTCGACGCGGCTCCGACGGTCGAAGTCGTCACCGCCTGCTGCGCGCGCTGCATGGCTTCTGTCGCCTTAACCACTTCAAGTTGCTGCTCAAACTGCGCAATCCGCTGGCCTGTCGCCGTTACGGCCTTCTCCACCGCATCACGAGAGGCTTCCAGATTAGTCAGCACCTGTTCTTCGGCAAGAATGGCATTTTCCAGACGGGCTATTTCTTCCGCCACTTCGTTGAGTAAAGCGGCGTCGACATTCTTACTCATTGCCGCCAACGCCCGCGTTTCAAGGCTGACTTTACGCGCACGTAAATCATTCAGCTTGTCATGGCTTAGCTTCACCCGCGCCAATAAATCCACTCTGGATTTACCCGCTTTATCCAGCTCGGCTTTTGCGTCGCGAATATGCTGCTCCAGCATACGTACACCCTGTGCTTCATCAATGGCTTCTTCTGCCTGAGCAACGAATGATTTACCTAACGTGAACAAACTTTTTAAAATTCCCATGTAAGCCGCCTGTATTATTCCTGTGAATAGACTTGTGTTATTTCAGCGATATCCAACGCATTTTCTACAAGCGTGGTGATTTCCAGCGTCACGTCGGCAAGCGACGAATTTAACGACAACGCGCCAAAAGCGACATAATATTCCTCCTGTTTTACCAGGGCAATACCGACCGAAGACAGCGGTAAAACCTTCTGATTTCTCAGCAAGAAAAGATTAAATTCCGCGGTATCTCTAATCGTATTTACCGGACAGATATAAGTCTCGATAACTATTTGTTGCGAGGTAAATAAAACCGTCAGTGGTAAATCGCCATAATCATTCATTTTTATTATTAATGAAGATTCATTATTTTCTATATCAATATCTAATTCGGCGATGTTGTTTAACGCATCCGCCAGCGTCCGTGGAGTCCATGCCATATTATTATCTCTATCTCTTTTTTATAAATAAAGGGAGTTACAGGGTAGGTTTTGCTTTTTATATTACCAGCCAAAGATAAAAAAAAACCATCCGATTATGGATGGTTTTTTCTTAAAAAATACTATTAGCGTCAGGTACGCTGGCGAACGGCTTCAAACAGACAAATCCCGGTCGCCACAGAGACATTCAGCGATGACACGCTACCGGCCATAGGAATGCTGATCAGCTCATCGCAGTGCTCACGGGTCAGACGACGCATACCTTCACCTTCTGCGCCCATGACCAGCGCCATGCGGCCAGGCATTTTGCTCTGATACAGCGTATGGTCAGCCTCGCCCGCCGTTCCGACAATCCAGATATTCTCTTCCTGCAACATGCGCATCGTGCGCGCCAGGTTGGTGACGCGGATCAACGGCACGCTTTCCGCTGCGCCGCAGGCGACTTTCTTCGCCGTCGCGTTAAGTTGCGCGGAGCGGTCTTTCGGCACGATTACCGCATGTACGCCTGCAGCATCGGCGCTGCGCAGACAGGCGCCAAGATTATGCGGATCGGTGACGCCATCGAGGATCAACAAAAAGGGGCGATCGTGTAATGCGATCAGATCCGGTAGATCGTTTTCCTGATACTGCCGGCCTGGTTTCACACGAGCGATAATGCCCTGATGCACGGCACCGTCGCTTTTCTCGTCGAGATATTGGCGGTTTGCCAGCTGGATAACCACGCCCTGGGACTCAAGGGCGTGAATCAGCGGCAACAGACGTTTATCTTCACGGCCTTTTAAAATAAAGGCTTCCTGAAAACGTTCAGGGGCGCGCTCCAGCAGGGCCTGCACTGCGTGGATGCCGTAAATCATTTCGCTCATTAATGTACTCGTTGTTTACGTTTTGCCGGGGGCGCTACGCTTGCCCGGCCTACAGATAATTGACCCTCTTCTGTTTGAAGAGGGTATTGCTCACTCTGCCGCTTTTTTCTTCGCCGCACGCTTCGCTTTGGTCGCTGCGGCTATTTTCTGCGTTTTAGCCGATGGCTTTTTTGCTTTTCTCGCGTCTTTCTTCGCTGCTTTCGGCTTCGCTTTTTTCTCGCCGCGGAAGGCGCTATCAGGCTCGAAGTTAACCTTTTTACCTACCTGACGACGTTTACCGGCGTTTTTACTTTCACCTTTTTTCGCTTTTTCACGCGCCGTTTTGCCGACGTTACGCGGTGCGCGCTCGCTGGAAATCAAGCTAAAGTCAATTTTCCGTTCGTCCATATTCACCGCTTCGACGCGTACCTCGACCCGGTCGCCCAGGCGATATGTCTGCCCGCCGGATTCGCCAATCAGACGTTGCCCTACCTGATCGAAGCGATAGTAATCGTTATCCAGTGAGGAAACGTGTACCAGCCCATCGATAAACAGTTCATCAAGACGGACAAAGAAGCCGAAACCGGTGACGCTGGCAATCACGCCCTTAAAGACGTTGCCTACCTGATCCAGCATAAAGTCACATTTCAGCCAGTCGGAGACATCACGCGTCGCTTCATCAGCGCGGCGTTCCGCCATCGAACAGTGCTGGCCGAGCTGCAACATCTCTTCCATCGAGTAGTGATAACCGCCCGTTTCTGTGGTGTTGCCCTTGTTCCCTTGCTCTTTAGCCAGCAGGTACTTAATGGCGCGGTGCAAAGAAAGATCCGGATAGCGGCGAATCGGCGAGGTAAAGTGCGCATAAGACTGCAACGCCAGGCCAAAGTGCCCGCGGTTTTCCGGATCGTAAATCGCCTGCTTCATTGAACGCAGCAGCATAGTTTGCAGCATTTCGGCGTCCGGCCTGTCGGCAATCGATTCAAGCAGTTCGGCATAATCGCGCGGTTCCGGTTTATTTCCGCCCGGCAGCTCCAACCCCAGCTCCGCCAGTACGGAGCGGAATGAGGTGATCGCTTCGGTGGTGGGCTTATCATGAATACGGAATAACGCCGGCTCTTTAGCTTTTTCGACAAAGCGCGCCGCCGAGATATTCGCCATGATCATGCACTCTTCGATAAGCTTATGCGCGTCATTACGCTGGGTCTGTTCGATACGCTCAATGCGACGCTCGGCGTTAAAGATAAACTTCGCCTCTTCGCTCTCAAACGAGATCCCCCCGCGTTCTTCACGCGCTTTATCCAGCACTTTGTAGAGGTTGTGCAGCTCTTCAATATGCTTCACCAGCGGCGCATATTGTTCACGCAGATCCTGATCGCCCTGCAGCATATGCCAGACTTTGGTATAGGTCAGACGCGCATGGGAGCTCATCACCGCTTCATAGAATTTGTAGCCGGTCAGCCGACCTTTCGCCGAGATGGTCATTTCACAGACCATACACAGCCTGTCAACCTGCGGGTTTAGCGAACACAGGCCGTTGGAGAGCACCTCCGGCAACATTGGGACAACCTGTGACGGGAAGTAAACCGACGTGCCGCGATTGCGCGCCTCGCGATCCAACGGCGTTGGCGGCCGTACATAATAGCTCACGTCAGCAATAGCGACCCACAAACGCCAGCCGCCGCCGCGTTTTTTCTCACAGTAAACCGCGTCGTCAAAGTCACGGGCATCTTCGCCATCAATCGTGACCAGCGGCAAATCGCGCAGATCGACACGACCGACTTTCGCCTCTTCCGGCACCTCTTCTTTCAGCCCGGCGACCTGCTGCTCTACCGCCTGCGGCCAGATGTAGGGTATTTCATGGGTACGCAGCGCCATATCAACCGCCATACCGGTACCCATATTGTCGCCCAGCACTTCGACGATTTTCCCTACCGCTTTAGTACGGCGAGTTGGACGTTGGGTCAGTTCAACCACGACCACGAACCCCATCCGCGCGCCCATGACGTCTTCTGGCGGGATAAGAATGTCGAAGCTGAGACGGCTGTCGTCCGGCACCACAAAGCCGACGCCCGCATCGGTGAAATAACGCCCGACTATCTGACTGGTTTTCGGTACCAGTACACGGACGATACGCGCTTCGCGGCGACCTTTACGATCGGCGCCCAGCGGCTGCGCCAGCACCTGATCGCCATGAATACAGGTTTTCATCTGCTCGCTGGAAAGATACAGATCGTCTTTGCGGCCTTCGACACGTAAGAAACCGTAACCATCACGATGACCGATCACGGTGCCTTTCAGCAGGTCGAGGCGTTCCGGCAGCGCATAGCACTGGCGGCGGGTAAAGACCAGTTGTCCATCGCGCTCCATCGCGCGCAGGCGGCGACGCAAGGCTTCAAGCTGCTCTTCGCCTTCAATATTCAGTTCTACGGCCAGTTCTTCGCGACTGGCCGGTTTTTCACGTTTCGTTAAATGTTCGAGGATAAATTCCCGGCTCGGGATAGGATTCGCGTATTTTTCTGCTTCGCGTTCCTGGAAAGGATCTTGTGACATTGAGGTTCCTCCATTGTCATCTCTAATGAAGTTTACTTCACTCCACCAGTAATAATTTATAAAGCGGTTGATTCTCTTCAACCAAATCGGCAAGCGTGTAGTTATCCAGCTCCTTGAGAAAACTCTGCACGGCCTTAGAAAGCGCCTGTTTCAGACGACAGGCAGGGGTGATGTGGCAAAATTCGCTGCTACAGTTGACCAGTGATAAGGGTTCCAGCTCACGCACCACATCGCCAATACAAATAGTATTAGCCGGTTTACCCAGGCGGATACCGCCATTTTTTCCCCGAACGGCGGTGACAAAGCCCGCCCGGCTAAGCTGATTGATAATTTTGACCATATGATTACGGGACACGTCGTAGACTTCTGTCACCTCAGAAATGCTGGTCATTCGTCCATCTGGTAACGACGCCATATAGATTAGCGCACGTAAGCCGTAATCGGTGAAACTCGTTAACTGCACATCAACCTCAGGAAAAGGGAAAACGGGATATAACTTATCTGTATTGATGATAAACCAGCCACCTGTCAGGCTGCTAATTTATTTCGGTTCAGGAAGGAAAAAAGCGGGGAACAATGACGCATTTGAGCCGAAGGATGATGCAAAGCATCTTATCCGGCCAACAAATGCGTACTCATCATAGACCCGGTAAGCGTAGCGTTACCGGGCATCATCCATCAATTACGCGTCGAACGGATCGCGCAGAATCATCGTCTCAGTACGATCGGGGCCGGTAGAAATAATATCAATCGGCACGCCGGTCAGTTCTTCGATACGTTTGATGTAGTTCAGCGCCGCCTGCGGCAGGCCGCTACGATCTTTCACGCCGAAGGTGGATTCAGACCAGCCCGGCATGGTTTCGTAAATCGGCTCTACACCTTTCCAGTCGTCAGCTGCCAGCGGAGTGGTAGTCACTTCGCGACCATCCGGCATACGGTAAGCCACGCAGAGTTTCACCTCTTTCAGGCCATCCAGCACGTCCAGTTTGGTCAGGCAGAAGCCAGACAGGGAGTTCAGCTGTACCGCACGACGAACGGCAACGGTGTCCAGCCAGCCGGTACGACGACGACGGCCGGTAGTGGCGCCGTATTCGTTACCCTGCTTGCAGAGGAACTCGCCGGTTTCATCAAACAGTTCGGTCGGGAACGGACCTGCACCTACACGAGTGGAGTAAGCTTTGAGGATACCCAGAACGTAATCAACATAACGCGGGCCCAGGCCGGAACCGGTCGCCACGCCACCCGCAGTGGTGTTAGAAGAAGTTACGTACGGATAAGTACCGTGGTCGATATCCAGCAGGGTACCCTGCGCACCTTCAAACATGACGAAATCGCCACGCTGACGCGCCTGGTCGAGCAGGTCTGAAACGTCAACAACCATAGAAGTCAGGATGTCGGCAACAGCCATCGTATCATCCAGAACTTTCTGGTAATCAACCGCTTCAGCTTTGTAGTAGTTAACCAACTGGAAGTTGTGATATTCCATCACTTCTTTCAGTTTTTCAGCAAAGGTTTCTTTGTCGAAAAGGTCACCAACACGCAGACCGCGACGTGCCACTTTATCTTCATAAGCAGGCCCGATTCCACGACCGGTGGTGCCGATCGCTTTCGCGCCACGCGCTTTCTCACGCGCGTTATCCAGCGCAACGTGATAATCAAGGATCAGCGGACAGGCTTCAGACAGCAGCAGACGCTCACGAACGGGGATGCCACGGTCTTCCAGTTCTTTCATCTCTTTCATCAGCGCGCTCGGAGACAGCACAACACCGTTACCGATGATGCTGGTTACATTCTCGCGAAGAATACCTGATGGAATAAGATGGAGAACGGTTTTTTCACCGTTGATTACGAGAGTATGGCCTGCGTTGTGACCGCCCTGGTAGCGTACAACATATTTAGCCCGTTCAGTCAGAAGATCGACGATCTTTCCTTTACCTTCGTCACCCCATTGGGTGCCCAGTACGACGACGTTGTTACCCATTTTTCAAAATCACCGTTTGCTTAAAAATGGATTCTACCATCGCTTTTTCAGATATACAGCACTTTTTGCACTCAATCTGCGGCAAATCCGACCACTTTTTGCTCAGCCAATCGTTTTCCTCAACATGTAGTAGACCACAACTCCCGCGACCACAAGTCCGCCGCCAAAACGACGTAAAACATTTTCCGGCAGTTGCGCCAGTGCCGAAACCATTTTTTTCCATGCGCCGGGATACAGCATCGGTCCCAGCCCTTCGAGGACTAATACCAGAGCAAGCGCCAACCAGATTGTTGAATTCATTTATCGCCCTTATAAAAGAAAACCACCGGCATCCTTTGGATGCGGTGGTTTTGCTGGTCTAAAACCGCTGACGCTATTTTAGCGTGTCGTCGAACTCGGTGTCTTCATGTAGCGGAAGAAATCGCTGTCCGGGCTCAGTACCATCACGTCCTGATTACCTTCGAAGCTCTTCTCGTAAGCGCGCAGACTACGAATGAACGCGTAGAAATCAGGGTCCTGGCTGAACGCGTCGGCAAACAGCTTCGCGGCTTCAGCATCACCTTCACCACGCATGATACGCCCCTGACGCTCGGCTTCCGCCAGAGTTTTCGTCACCTCATAGTCAGCAGCCGCACGCAGTTTTTCCGCTTCTTCCTGACCTTGTGAGCGATGACGACGCGCGACCGCTTCACGCTCGGCGCGCATACGGTTGTAAATCGCCTCAGAAACCTCGGTCGGCAGGTTGATCTGCTTAATACGCACATCGACCACTTCGATACCCAACGCCGCCATACTGTTCGGGTTGATGACCGGTACTTTACCTTTGGTTTCCGCCGTGACGCGTTCCGCCGCTTCGGCAATCGCGTCATCCGCCGCCGGGGTCGCCACTTCATCATCAGTGCCGGCTGAACCGGAGTTCAGCGCGTCGCGCACTTCCAGAGTCAGACGACCACGAGAATCGGTCACGATGTCTTTTACGTCCAGGCGACCAATCTCAGAACGCAAACGGTCCGAGAACTTACGTTTTAACAGCACTTCGGCTTGCGAAATATCGCCGCCGCCGGTCGCCAGATAGTAACGGCTAAAGTCGCTGATACGCCATTTGATGTAGGAGTCGACAATCAGGTCTTTCTTCTCTTTAGTCACAAAGCGATCGGCCTGGTTATCCATCGTCTGGATACGCGCATCAAGCATTTTCACTGATTCAATAAACGGGATCTTAAAGTGCAGACCCGGCGCGTAAACCAGCGGTTTGTTCTCATCGTCACGCAGAACTTTACCAAAACGCAGCGTAATGCCGCGCTCGCCCTCTTTGACCACAAAGACGGACATGTAGAGCACTACCAGCACGATGATGATAATCGCAATAACTGACTTACGCATCGTTATTCCCCCTGACGCTGGTAGTCGTTACGCTGCGCATTCGCGCGGCGTTGGTCCATAATATCGCCCTGATTTGAGGACGACGTGTTGCTTGCTCCGCTGGCGTTAGACTTTGTGGACGGCGGCAGGCGCAGCAGGTTGCTGGCGCTATTGTCGCTCTTTGCCGCCGGCGCATTCCCGCCTTTCAGCATCTGATCTAACGGCAGCACCATTAAATTACCGCTCTTGTCGTTAACCAGTACTTTACGGGTATGGCTCAGCACTTTTTCCATCGTTTCAATATACAGACGCTCGCGCGTAATCTGCGGCGCGGCTTTATATTCTGGCAAAATCTTCGCAAACCGGGCGACTTCACCCTGCGCTTCCAGGATAGTCTGGGTTTTATAGGCACGTGCCTCTTCCAGAATACGCTGCGCCTGACCGTTGGCGCGCGGCTGAACTTCGTTGGTATACGCTTCCGCTTCACGAATGTACTGCTGCTCGTTTTCACGTGCGGCAATCGCGTCGTCAAAGGCGGCTTTCATCTCTTCCGGCGGACGCGCAGCCTGGAAGTTCACGTCCAGCAGGGTAATCCCCATGTTGTACGGTTTGATAGTCTCTTCCAGCTCGCGTTGGGTATCGCTACGAATAACGGTACGACCTTCGGTCAGAATGCGATCCATCGTGTATTTACCAATGACGCCACGCAACGCGCTGTCGGTGGCCTGACGCAGGCTATCGTCCGGGCTGGTCACGCTAAACAGATATTTCTGCGGATCGGTGACGCGGTATTGCACGTTCATTTCAACGCGCACGACGTTTTCATCAGACGTCAGCATCACGCCTGACGCCGCCAGTTCGCGCACCGCTTCGACGTTCACCGGCGTGACGTCGTCAATAAATGTCGGCTTCCAGTTCAGACCTGGCTCTACCAGATGGCTGAATTTACCAAAACGCGTCACAACGCCGCGCTCGGCTTCTTTAATGGTATAAAAACCGCTGGCCGCCCAGATAATGACTACTGCCGCCGCGGCGATGGCGACAATACGGCCTCCCAGTTGCGGACGCGGGCCTTGCGATGAGCTACCGCCGCCGGAACCGGTGCCTTTACCGCCCCCAAAACCACCGAGTTTTTTACTCAGCTTACGGAAGATATCATCCAGATCGGGAGGTCCCTGATCGCGGCCACCTTTGTTTCCATTTCCCCCAGAGTTGCTGCCAGGTTTGCTGCTTCCCCACGGGTCGCGGTCCTGTCCGTTATTACCGGGCTGATTCCACGCCATGTTTGTGCTCCATATTTGTTATGCGGTGATCCCCGTTGTCTTTCGACCTCAGAGGATAAGGCGAAATTACTCCATGCTTCAGACGAACCGCCGTTACAGACATCATCTTTCAGGCTACGCCTTGAGTGGCGGCTTTTTTACCCCAGGTCACTTCGTTGTGAGCTCCTGAAATTCTCTCAGCTACCGCTTCAATACGACCTGAATGACTTCGCGTCTAGATCACGTATTCGATCAACGCTGGTTCTTGTTTACAGAGGCGACGCCAGTCGACAATCGGCATTCGTACCTGCAGACTGACGCTACCGTCTTCCTCCATCCACTCTTTTTCTATTGCCTGAAGCTGATAAAACCGGCTTCTCAGACGCCCTTCCTGCGGCAGCAAACGCAGCGTATGCTGCGCCACCTCGCCGGAAAGACGCTCCGTCAAAGCCTGAAAAAGCTGTGGTATTCCCACGCCGCTTTGCGCTGAAAGCCAAACGCGGATGGGTTTATTCTCTTCATCTCTGTCGATACGCGGTTCAAAGTCGTCCAGCATATCGATTTTGTTCATCACCATTAAGGTGGGGATTTCGTGAGCGTCAATCTCTTCAAGAACGGTGTTTACCGCCTCGATGTTTTCCTGCACACGAACATCCGCCGCATCGACCACATGCAGCAGCAGCGTCGCCTGACGCGTCTCCTGCAGGGTAGCTTTAAAGGCAGCCACCAGATCGTACGGTAAATGGCGGATAAAGCCTACCGTATCCGCCAGAACGGTTTCACCGACATCCGCTACATCAATACGACGTAACGTGGGGTCCAGCGTCGCAAATAGCTGATCTGCCGCATAGACCCGCGCTTCAGTGATCTGATTAAAAAGGGTGGATTTTCCGGCGTTGGTATAGCCCACCAGCGATACCGTCGGAACGTCGGCCTTGATGCGCGACTGCCGCCCCTGCTCACGTTGCTTCTCAACTTTCTCCAGGCGCGACTGAATCTGCACAATGCGATTACGCAGTAAACGACGGTCGGTTTCGAGCTGGGTTTCACCCGGACCGCGCAAACCAATCCCGCCTTTCTGACGTTCAAGGTGGGTCCAGCCACGCACCAGACGCGTAGCCAGATGGCGTAGCTGCGCCAGCTCAACCTGCAACTTACCTTCATGGGTACGCGCACGTTGGGCAAAAATATCTAAGATAAGACCGGTGCGATCGATAACCCGGCACTCGCACAAACGCTCCAGGTTTCGCTCCTGGGCTGGACTCAATGCATGATCAAACAATACGACCGCTGCGCCAGTCGCTTTCACGGCTTCCGCAATTTCAACTGCCTTACCTTCACCTACAAAGTACTTCGGGTGCGGTGCTTTACGGCTACCGGTAATCACCTGCATTGCTTCGACACCGGCGGAAGAGACCAGAGATTCAAACTCCTGGAGGTCTTCCATATCTTTGTCTTGCGAAAAATAGATGTGTACCAGTACCGCCTGCTCACCGGCATCATAACGGTCAAACAAGCGTAAACCCTCTTAATAACCAGCGGGGGCGATTATCCGACGCCCCCGACATGGATAAACAGCGCGTGAACTTATTCAGTCTCTTCGCTGTCCTGTTGCGCAGTAGAACCCTGCGCGTTGCTACCGTGATGGTAGTTATTGCTGGCGCCGCCACCGGCATTGTTGCTGTGATGGGAAACCGGGCGAGACGGGACAACAGTAGAAATCGCGTGCTTATAAACCATCTGGCTGACCGTGTTTTTCAACAGGATCACGAACTGATCAAAGGACTCGATTTGACCTTGCAGCTTAATACCATTCACCAAATAAATAGAAACTGGAACACGTTCCCGACGCAATGCGTTCAGGAACGGATCTTGTAAAGATTGCCCCTTAGCCATTCTCTTTTCCTTATATGCTTATTTGTACTTTGAACCTTTCGATTCTGAAAAATTGCGCACGATACGTCTCAATTGTACACATTCAGTCTGCGATAGCACCAACAACCTGTAATACTTCTTTTCGCGCCCGATCGGGATTCTCACTGTCAAGCCAGCGCACCCCTTCCCAACCGCGCAACCAGGTCATCTGGCGCTTCGCCAACTGTCTCGTGGAGCAAACACCTCTATAAACCATTTCATCATATGAGATTTCGCCCTCAATGTATGACCACATCTGGCGGTATCCCACACAACGGATGGAAGGCAAGTCCGTATGCAAATCTCCTCGGGCAAAAAGCGCCCGGACTTCTGCTTCAAAACCTGAAGCCAACATCTGATGAAAACGCAGTTCAATGCGCTGATGGAGCAGTTCACGGCTCGCTGGGGCGATAGCGAACTGATGCACCTGGTACGGTAGCGCGTCTCCTGACGTTTGCGTTAGCTCCGTTAAAGTTTTACCCGAAATGAAAAAAACTTCCAGTGCCCGGGAAAGTCTTTGCGGATCATTTGGATGAATTCGCGCGGCGGCAACCGGATCTATCTCCTGAAGTTGCTGATGCAACGCCTCCCATCCAAGCTCCGCTGCTTGCTGCTCTATCCGGGATCTGACTTCCGGATCTGCTGAAGGCAGCGGCGATAACCCTTCCAGCAATGCCTTAAAATACAGCATGGTACCGCCCACTAACAGCGGGATACGCCCCGCAGCGGTGATCTCCGCCATTTGCGCTAACGCGTCGCGGCGAAAATCCGCCGCCGAATACGCCTGCGACGGGTCGCGTATATCCAGCAGTCGATGCGGCGCCGCTTTCAGCTCATCGGCATTCGGCTTAGCCGTGCCAATATCCATTCCCCGATAAATGAGGGCGGAATCAACGCTTATCAACTCTACTGGCAAAACTTTACGCAGTTCTATCGCCAGCGCCGTTTTGCCGGAGGCCGTCGGCCCCATCAAAAATATCGCCTTAGGCAGGCTCACCTTGCTTACATCATTCATGCTTCAGGGCGTTCATCGCCGAATGTAAATCAACAGGTTGTAACAGGCCACCCGGCGGCGCTTTTACCAGCTGCGGACATAGCCGCTCAACATCCGCCAGCAGCGATATGGCCTGCGCCATCGACCACTGCGGATGTTCGCTCTGCACATTACGCGCTATCCATTGTGCAATATTGACCGTTGCAAATGTGGTCTGTTGCGCCAGGTAGCCTATCAGTTCAGGAATCAAGATTTGTAAATTTTGTTGTCGTAAGGGTAAAGGCACCGCCCGAATGGTCACATGCTGCGCATCTGACTGAAATTCAATACCCAATTCTCCCAACAAAGATTGGGCTTTTTGCAGCGCGGCTTTTTCATCGGCGCTCACTTTTAAACGCAGCGGAATCAGCAACGGCTGCGCGCAAACCGGACTTTGACCCGGTGTAAGCTGCGCCTGACGCAGCCAACGCTCCGCAACCGGCAGCGACAAGAGCTGGATAGTCCCCGCGTGTTCCAGCAACGCGCAGTCACCGCCGACTATCGTCAGTACGCGACCAAAACTCTGGCTATGTCCGTCAAGCGCAGGCGCAACCGGCTCCGGCGCGGGGCTCGTCGTCGGCGTCTGTAAAAGCGTGCGATAAACCTCGCCCTGCTGCTTCTGATAGCCTGGCTGCGCGTGCGGCCAACCACCTGCGGACTGACGCCCGCCGTTACCGCCCGATGCGCCGTCGGAATAACGCGGTGTCGCGGGCTCGCGCGCCGCAGTTGGCTCGGCGGGTACAGCAAAATGGTTGCGCCCGGCGGCGATACGGTTTTCCGGGACATGCCGCGGCGCTGGCGCAATCTCCTCCAGCGGCAGCGTCGTTTCCGTCTGCTGTTGTAGAACGCTCAGCACCCCTTGATAGATGAAGTCGTGCACCAGCCGCGATTGATGAAAACGCACTTCGTGCTTGGCGGGATGAACATTGACATCCACCTGATGCGGGTCAATCTCCAGATACAACACAAACGCAGGCTGTTGGTCCGCGCCCAGTTTATCTTCACAGGCCTGGCGAATGGCATGGTTGATCAAGCGGTCGCGCATCATGCGGCCATTCACATAGCAGTACTGGATCTCCGTTAACGCCGTGGTGGTGTGATTCGGATCGGCGACCCAGCCGCGCAGGGTCAGATCGCCATGCTGCCACTCGATCGCCAGTGCCTGTTCGAGAAACGGCGTGCCGCAGATGGCGCCTAACCGGCGCTCTTTTTGCCCGTCCTTTGCGACAGCGCGATACTGCCGTACCAATTTGCCGTTGTGCGACAGGTTAAGCGTGACGTCAAAACGGGCCAATGCAATACGACGGATGATCTCATCGATGTGATTAAATTCCGTTTTTTCGGTACGCATGAATTTGCGCCGGGCGGGCGTATTATAAAAGAGATCCAGAACTTCCAGGGTGGTGCCGACCGGGTGCGCGGCGGGTTTTACCGTCACGTCCATGTCGCGCCCTTCCGCATACGCCTGCCAGGCTTCCGCCTGCTCCGCCGTGCGCGACGTTAGCGTCAAACGCGAGACCGAACTGATACTCGCCAGCGCTTCGCCGCGAAATCCCAGACTGATAATCGCTTCCAGATCGTCAAGCGAGGCGATTTTACTGGTGGCATGACGGGCCAGCGCCAGCGCCAGCTCCTCTTTTTTAATGCCGCAGCCATTGTCGCGAATACGAATAAGCTTCGCGCCGCCACGCTCGATGTCGATATCAACGCGGGTGGCGCCTGCATCCAGACTATTCTCTACCAGCTCTTTAACAACCGACGCAGGGCGTTCCACCACTTCGCCAGCGGCGATTTGGTTCGCAAGCTGCGGCGGCAGAACCTGAATCGGCATGAAATCTCCTTAATTCGCGGCGGTTATAGCGCCAGGCTGGTTGGTACTGGCCGTCTGGCCTGGGCTGCCCTGCGGCGCAGACTGGATCGGATGCGCTGCAAAGTACTTACGCAACCCCCGGTATATAGCGTCAGCAATCTGCTGCTGATAGCGGTCGCTCGCCAGCAATCGTTCTTCGCCGTGATTACTGATAAAACCCGTCTCCACCAAAATGGACGGGATATCCGGCGAACGCAGCACGCCCAGGCTCGCGTGTTCCGGGCGACGTTTATGCAGCGACCCCACGCCGTCGAGTTGGCTTAGTACGTTCGTCGCCACATCATACCCTACCCGCTGCGAATGACCGAATTGCAAATCCAGTACCGCCTGGCTCAGGTAAGGGTCTGACTGACTGTTCGTCAGCACATCGCCAGCGCCGCCTAACAGTTCGGATTGCTTCTCATGCTGCTCAAGCCAGTTTGCCATTTCGCTATTCGCGCGACGATTGGACAATACCCAGACGGAGGCGCCGGTGGCGTCGCGATTTGGCGCGGCATCCGCATGAATAGAGACAAGGAAGTTGGCGTTTTGCTTACGCGCCACATCAGACCGCCCCATCACCGAAATAAAATAGTCGCCGTCACGCGTCAGCACGCCTTTAAACATCGGATCGTTATTCAGCAATGTGCGTAACTTACGCGCGATGGCGATGGTGACATTTTTCTCGCGCGTACCGCCCGGGCCTATCGCACCGGGGTCCTGGCCTCCATGTCCGGCATCAATAGCAATCACCACTTTATCGCCAGCGCCTGCCGACGCGCGCGCCGCAGGCCGCGTAACGGTGTTGCTGCTGGTTACGCCGGTCAGGCGATCATCAGAAGATTTAAACGGATTACGGGCAGGCTCCGTCGGGCGGGGCGCGCTTTCAACCCGTTTCGCGACGACAGGCGGTGGCGGCGGCGGAACATCGGCATTAATGGTGAAAATGACCGTATAGTTGCCGCCGTTTTGCCGCTTCACCGCCTCGGTTTTACCATTTTCCGTCAGATCGACAAGCAGCCGTAAAGATTGCGCATCTTTCGGCGTTCCGGCACGGATCGTTTTTACCAGATTGTTACCGCTAAACTGAAGCGGCAGCCCCTGAATCACGCCGGTCTGCCTGATATCCAGCGCCACGGTCCGTTTACCGTCCTGTGAGTAAGCATATTCCGGCTCGCCGATAAAACTCAGCGTAATGCGCGCCTGCTGCTCGCCGTTGGACACCTGAATATCAGAGAGACTGGCGGCGCCCGCCTGCGCGCACAGCAGGATTAAGGCTGCTATTACGGCATTTTTGATGCGATAAATCATCCCGCCACCTTTATAGCTAATCGGCTAAACGCGCCAGTAACGAATGACCCGATGAGGATACCGCGCTTACGCGAGCCTCACGCCCCTGCGCCTGGTAATCAATATGGATTTCGACGTCCGGGTCGGGGAGAACGCCTTTACCTTGTTGCGGCCACTCCACCAGACAAATGGCGTCGTTGGCGAAATAATCGCGAATGCCCATAAACTCCAGCTCCTCCGGGTCCGCAAGACGGTATAAGTCGAAGTGATATACCATCATGTTATCAAGCGCATAAGGCTCTACCAGCGTATAGGTGGGGCTTTTTACATTACCGTTATGGCCTAACGCCTGTAAAAATCCCCGGCTAAACGTCGTTTTACCGGCACCTAAATCGCCATACAGATAAATAACGGTCGCGCCATCACAGGCGTTGGCTACCCGTTGCCCCAGGTCTAGCGTCGCCTGTTCGTCAGGTAGCGGAATTACTCGATTCATCATGGTTTACGTCAATCACATCAGGGTTAACAATACGCCGCAGCGTAGTAAAAAGATCGGTCGCCAACATGCCGCGAGCGCCATAACGCGCTGCCAGTAAGTCCGCCGCCGCGCCGTGAGCCACACATCCCACACATGCCGCATCATACGGGGTAAACTTCTGTCCGAGCAATGCGCCGATGATGCCGGACAGGACATCGCCCATCCCGCCGCTCGCCATCCCCGCATTACCAGCGTCAATGATAGCCAGAGGGTGGTGTTCAGCGGCAATAATCGTTCCTGCGCCTTTTAACACGACCACGCCTCCATACCGTTTTACCAGACGCTGTGCTGAAAGTAAGCGATCACTTTCAATTTCTGCCACAGAACATCCTAACAGGCGGGCCGCCTCTCCCGGATGCGGCGTAATCACGCGATTGTGACGTTTATCAGGATTGATTGCCAGTAGGTTCAACGCATCCGCATCCCACAGCATAGGTTTACGGACGTTTTCTACTTTCTGTAAGGCTTTTTTGCCCCATTCCTGCTGTCCAAGCCCCGGGCCGATCACCACAACGTCAGCCCAGGTCAGGCTCTCTTCCAGCGACTGAGGCGTGAGTTCATGTACCATCAGTTCCGGGCGGGCCGTCAGCAACGACGCGATGTTTTCACCGCGAGTCAGTACTCTGACCAACCCAGCCCCCGTACGCAGCGCCGCCTCGCCAGCCATCCGAATTGCACCCGCTGTTCCCTGATCGCCGCCGATAATCGCCAGACGACCATGATCGCCCTTATACGAGGTCGGTCGACGCGGCGTTAACCATTGCCCCAACTGCGTCGCGTCAAAACGCCGGAGCGGCGGCGTCTGGCTCGCCAGCCAGCCTTCCAGCCCCAACGCGTCATAATGCAATATGCCGGTAACGTCACGCGCTTTGCCGGTCAGCAGGCCTGGTTTCAGGGCGATAAACGTGACCGTATGCGCGGCGCTTATCACCGCGCCAGGCGTGGTGCCCGTTTGCGCCAGCAGGCCTGACGGGATATCGACGGCGACAACCGGCGCAGGATGGGCGTTCGCCTGTTCAATCAGACCGGCTACCGGATCGCGCGGCTCCTGGGCTATGCCGGTGCCAAGCAGCGCGTCGATAATCAGATCCGTCGCTTCCGGCCAGATAATATCGGCAGCATGGATAATGCCGCCGGCATTCAGCCAGGCATCGCGCGCCTGCGCCGCTTCTTCAGGTAACGGTTTGTCGCTCTCCTGCGCCAGCAACGTTACGCTAATGCCCGCCGCTTGCGCTAGTCGCGCCACGACGTAACCATCGCCGCCGTTGTTGCCATGACCACACAACACCAGCCAGTGTCGGGCGTCAGGGTAACTGTCACGGGCTACCCGAAATGCCGCGTCGCCAGCGCGCAGCATCAATTCATAGAGTGTGAGTCCGAAGGCATCCGCCGCATCGCGTTCCAGCCGTTTGATGTCATCGGCGGGCCAAATGGAGTGTGGTATACTTACAGGGTTTTTCTTCATGTTATGGTCCATCATGTCAAAGCCCCTCGATCTCAATCAGTTAGCGCAAAATATTAAGCAGTGGGGGCTGGAGCTGGGCTTTCAGCAGGTCGGTATTACTGATACCGATCTGCGCGCATCCGAACCTGCGCTGCAGGCGTGGCTGGACAAACAATACCACGGCGAGATGGCATGGATGGCGCGCCACGGTATGATGCGCGCCCGGCCTCATGAACTCTTACCCGGTACGCTACGTGTCATCAGCGTGCGCATGAACTATCTGCCCGCCAACGCCGCGTTTGCCAGTACGTTGAAGGATCCCACGCTGGGCTACGTTAGCCGATATGCGCTGGGGCGTGATTATCACAAGCTGTTACGCAGCCGTCTTAAAAAACTGGGCGAGCAGATCCAGCAGTACTGCGGTTCGCTGAATTTTAGACCGTTTGTCGACTCTGCGCCTATTCTTGAACGCCCATTAGCGGAAAAAGCCGGACTTGGCTGGACGGGTAAGCACTCACTTATCCTTAATCGGGAGGCGGGCTCATTCTTTTTCCTGGGGGAATTGCTGATTGATTTACCGCTGCCGGTCGACCAGCCGGTCGAGGAAGGTTGCGGCAAATGCGTCGCCTGTATGACCATTTGCCCGACCGGGGCGATTGTCGAACCGTATACGGTGGACGCGCGGCGCTGTATTTCTTATCTCACCATTGAGCTGGAAGGCGCTATTCCGGAAGCATTTCGCCCACTGATAGGTAACCGTATTTACGGCTGCGATGACTGCCAGCTTATCTGTCCGTGGAATCGTTACTCTCAGTTGACCGACGAAGCAGATTTTAGCCCACGCAAGGCGCTGCATAACCCAGATTTGCTTGAGTTGTTTAGCTGGAGCGAAGCGCAGTTTCTGAAAGTCACTGAAGGTTCTGCGATTCGGCGCATTGGCCATTTACGCTGGCTGCGCAATGTTGCCGTTGCGCTGGGGAATGCGCCGTGGAGTAATGCCGTCATTACGGCGTTGGAAAGCCGCAAGGGTGAGCATCCACTTCTTGATGAGAATATCGAATGGGCGATTGCGCAACAAATTGAAAAGCGGAACGCCTGCATCATTGAAGTGCAGCTACCGAAAAAACAGCGTCTGGTCAGGGTGATTGAAAAAGGGCTGGTGCGCGATGCCTGAATTATTCACAGGCTGTGTATAAAAATAAAAACACATTGCGATTCAAGAGGGAAAAAAGGAACAGACAATAACGCTAACGTTTTGAAATCTTATTTTTTCTATATTTTTCAGTAAATTATAGAAATTCTACGCGTCAGGTATAATTTTTTGCATTCCAGGAGTAATGGGCCGTCCTGTGGATAAGTCTGTTTACAAGGATCTGACGAAAGCGGAACAAAACGTGCCCCAACGCGATATTCGTTGTGGATAATTTTACTGTAGATAAGAATTGGAGCGGGAAACGAGACTCGAACTCGCGACCCCGACCTTGGCAAGGTCGTGCTCTACCAACTGAGCTATTCCCGCATAATCTTCGTCTTTCGAACCGCTACTGCCTTGGCTGCCTTCACTCGCCTGAGTCACTTACTTCAGTAAGCTCCTGAGGACTCATTCAGTTGCCGCCTTGTCGCAATTCGAAATCCTGCGATTGGTGGTTTGTACTTAACAAGTACTTTCAAATTTTGGAGCGGGAAACGAGACTCGAACTCGCGACCCCGACCTTGGCAAGGTCGTGCTCTACCAACTGAGCTATTCCCGCAAATTTGTTGCTGTCGTAATTCGCATTTCTGCGTCGTTACGGGAGGCGCATTATACGAGAAATCCATTTAGCTGCAAGCCCCTGAACGCATTTTTTCGCGATTTTTGTTTGAATGCTGATTAAATCACCAAACAAGACAAAAAACGAGCAAAGCGTGCGCTATGCAACAAAAAACTTTTCACGCCACGCCTAAAGGCACAGAATCAGAATAGCACCCTGCGCCAAAAAAAGAATAGCACGGTGACCACAACATCCAATTGATATCAGGGATCAAGATGAAAAAAAACTTATTGTCATGCTGTTAGCCAGCCTCTCCGTTCACGCTGCTTCCGTTTCCGCCAGAACATTACATTTTGGCACCTCCGCCACCTATGCGCCCTATGAGTTTGTCGATGCCGATAATAAAATTGTTGGTTTCGATATTGATGTCGCCAACGCGGTCTGCAAAGAGATGCAAGCGGAGTGCTCATTCACTAACCAGAGCTTTGATAGTCTGATCCCCGGCCTACGTTTCAAAAAGTTTGATGCGGTGATCGCCGGTATGGATATGACGCCCAAACGTGAGCAGCAGGTCTCCTTTAGCCAACCCTATTACGAAGGTTTATCGGCGGTAGTCGTCACGCGTAAAGGGGCTTATCACACTTTTGCCGATCTGAAAGGCAAAAAAGTCGGACTGGAAAACGGTACAACGCATCAGCGCTATTTGCAGGATAAACAACAAGCTATCACGCCTGTCGCCTATGACAGCTATCTAAACGCTTTTACCGATCTGAAAAATAACCGTCTTGAGGGCGTGTTTGGCGATGTCGCCGCGATTGGTAAGTGGCTAAAAAACAATCCGGATTACGCCATCATGGATGAACGCGCCAGCGATCCTGACTACTACGGAAAAGGGTTAGGCATTGCGGTACGCAAAGGCAACGACGCGCTATTGCAAGAAATTAATGCCGCGCTCGACAAGGTGAAAGCGTCGCCGGAATATGCGCAAATGCAGGAGAAATGGTTTACGCAGTAATTCAGTGGCGGGAGAGCTGCCGGATGAGACGCTCTGGCGTTGCCATCCGGCATGTTACGCCTCACAGCTTAATGAAATGCTCGCGGTAGTAAGCCAGCTCCGCCACCGACTCGCGAATATCATCCATCGCCTGGTGCGTGCCCTGCTTGGTAAAGCCGGCCAGAATCTCCGGCTTCCAGCGGCGCGCCAGTTCCTTGAGCGTACTGACATCCAGATAGCGATAGTGGAAGTAAGCCTCCAGTTCCGGCATATATTTAAACAGAAAACGACGATCCTGACCGATGCTGTTACCGCAAATCGGCGACTTACCCGCAGGCACCCACGTTTTCAGAAATTCAATCGTCGCCAGTTCAGCGTCTCGTTCGCCCATCGTACTTGCTTTAACGCGATCTACCAGGCCGCTACCGGTATGGGTGCGCACGTTCCAGTCATCCATTAACGCCAGTTGCGCATCGGATTGATGTACCGCAATCGTCGGCCCTTCCGCCAGAATGTTCAGGCTGGCATCCGTCACTAGCGTGGCTATCTCAATAATGCGATCGCGTTCGGGGTCCAGACCTGTCATCTCCAGATCGATCCAAATCAGGTTGTTTTCATCGGCACTCATGCTATTTTCCACCCTTCAGAGGTCACATTCACTGTGACTATATTCATCTACAATTGCGTGTATCATAGATGTTTTGCCCACTATGGGCGACCAGGAGCCAGTACGATTGAGCAAAAATAAACTCTCCAAAGGCCAGCAGCGCCGTGTGAACGCCAATCACCAGCGTCGTTTAAAAACGTCCGCGGAGAAAGCCGACTACGATGACAACCTGTTTGGCGAGCCTGCAGAAGGTATCGTCATTAGCCGTTTTGGTATGCATGCCGATGTGGAGTCTGCTGACGGCGAGGTTCACCGCTGCAATATCCGCCGCACTATCCGTTCGCTGGTGACGGGCGATCGCGTCGTCTGGCGTCCGGGCAAAGCCGCCGCAGAGGGCGTCAACGTAAAAGGCATCGTTGAAGCGGTGCATGAGCGCACCTCGGTATTGACGCGCCCGGACTTCTACGACGGCGTGAAGCCTATTGCCGCCAACATTGACCAAATCGTTATTGTCTCCGCGATTTTGCCGGAGCTGTCGCTGAATATCATCGATCGCTATCTGGTCGGCTGTGAAACCCTACAGGTTGAGCCGCTTATCGTACTCAATAAAATTGATCTGCTGGACGACGAAGGTATGG
Source organism: Salmonella sp. K21076 (assembly GCF_039650795.1). Classification (NCBI taxonomy): domain Bacteria; kingdom Pseudomonadati; phylum Pseudomonadota; class Gammaproteobacteria; order Enterobacterales; family Enterobacteriaceae; genus Salmonella; species Salmonella sp. K21076. The sequence continues at coordinate 84,296 of NZ_JBCLYA010000050.1, read as the reverse complement.
ACTTCGTTAATGAGCAGATGAATATCTACCGCAATATCGGCTATCGCGTGCTGATGGTCTCCAGCCATACGCAGGATGGTCTGAAACCGCTGGAAGAAGCGTTAACCGGTCGCATCAGTATTTTTGCCGGGCAGTCCGGCGTCGGAAAATCCAGTCTGCTAAACGCTCTGCTCGGCTTACAGAACGAGATTCTGACGAACGATGTGTCGAATGTCTCCGGTCTGGGTCAACATACCACTACCGCTGCTCGTCTGTATCATTTCCCGCATGGCGGCGATGTCATTGATTCCCCCGGCGTGCGCGAGTTCGGCTTATGGCATCTGGAGCCGGAACAAATCACCCAGGGCTTTGTCGAATTTCATGACTATTTGGGACATTGTAAATACCGGGACTGCAAGCATGACGCCGATCCAGGCTGCGCCATTCGCGAGGCGGTAGAGAACGGCGCTATTGCGGAAACCCGTTTCGAAAATTATCACCGAATTCTTGAAAGTATGGCGCAGGTAAAAACGCGTAAAAACTTTTCTGATACGGACGACTGACAGATACGCTAGGCGTCGTTAGAATCGTCCCCTTTTTTCAGGATACCGGTATAACTGCCGGTTCAGGAACAACAATGGCCTGGAGGCTACCTTGTTAAACTCATTTAAACTTTCGCTACAATACATTCTGCCGAAACTATGGCTCACTCGCCTGGCGGGCTGGGGCGCAAGCAAACGAGCAGGATGGCTGACAAAACTGGTTATCGATCTCTTCGTAAAGTATTACAAAGTCGATATGACCGAGGCGCAAAAACCGGATACCGCCAGCTATCGTACGTTCAATGATTTCTTTGTTCGTCCGCTGCGTGATGACGTGCGTCCGCTCAATACCGATCCTAACATCCTGGTGATGCCTGCCGACGGCGTGATAAGCCAGTTGGGTCGTATCGAAGAAGATAAAATTTTGCAGGCCAAAGGCCATAATTACAGCCTTGAAGCGTTGCTGGCGGGTAACTACCTGATGGCGGATAAGTTCCGCAACGGCACGTTTGTGACCACTTACCTCTCCCCTCGCGACTACCATCGCGTGCATATGCCATGCAACGGCATCCTGCGCGAAATGATCTACGTGCCGGGCGATCTGTTCTCCGTTAACTATCTGACCGCGCAAAACGTCCCCAACCTGTTTGCCCGCAACGAGCGCGTTATCTGTCTGTTTGATACCGAGTTCGGGCCTATGGCGCAGATTCTGGTCGGCGCAACTATTGTCGGCAGTATCGAAACCGTCTGGGCGGGGACCATTACCCCGCCGCGCGAAGGCATCATCAAGCGCTGGACCTGGCCAGAAGGCGAACATGAAGGGTCTGTCGCCTTGTTGAAAGGCCAGGAGATGGGGCGCTTTAAACTGGGTTCCACGGTCATCAACTTATTTGCGCCGGGGAAAGTGAATCTGATCGCGTCGCTGGCAAGCCTGTCCGTTACCAAAATTGGCCAACCGCTGGCGACGTCGACCGAAACATTCGTCGCGCCGGAGGTGGAACCTGCTCCGCTGCCGGCAGAAGAAATTAAAGCTGAACACGACGCCAGCCCGCTGGTTGACAATAAAAAAGACGACACCTAATCAAGAGAGAATGCTGACGTGCGCCTGATTATCGCTTTTCTGATGGCCTGGTGCCTCAGCACGGGGGCGTTCGCCGCAACGGCCCCCGACGCCAAACAAATCACGCAGGAACTGGAGCAGGCAAAAGCGGCGAAACCCGCTCAGCCGGAAGCCGTTGAGGCGCTCCAGACTGCGTTAAACGCGCTTGAAGAGCGAAAAGGCTCGCTTGAGCGCGCGAAACAATATCAACACGTTATTGATAATTTCCCTAAGCTATCCGCCACCTTGCGCGCCCAGTTGAATAATCTGCGCGATGAACCTCGCAGCGTACCGCCAGAGATGTCCACCGAAGCGTTAAATCAGGAGATCTTGCAGGTTAGCAGCCAGCTACTGGATAAAACCCGCGAGGCGCAACAGGAGCAGGAGCGCGTCAGGGAGATCGCCGACTCGCTCAGCCAGCTTCCCCAACAGCAAAACGACGCCCGCCGCCAGCTTAATGAGATTGAGCGACGACTCGGCGCCGCAGGCGGAAGTGCCGCGCTTAGCCAGGCGCAAAGTCTCAGTATGCAGGCGGAGTCCGCCAAACTAAAAGCGTTAGTCGACGAACTGGAGTTGGCGCAACTGTCCGCCAACAACCGGCAGGAACTGGCTCGTCTGCGTTCCGAGCTGGCGGAAAAACAGAGTCAGCAATTGGATGCGTATCTTCAGGCGCTGCGCAATCAGCTCAACAGCCTGCGTCAACGTGAAGCGGAACGCGCGCTGGAAAGCACTGAGCTGCTGGCGGAAAACAGCGCCGGTTTGCCGGAAGGCATCGTCGAACAATTTAAAGTCAACCGCGGGCTGTCACAGGCGCTCAATCAACAAGCGCAGCGGATGGATCTGGTCGCCTCGCAGCAGCGACAGGCCACCAGCCAAACGTTACAGGTGCGTCAGGCGCTCAATACGCTGCGGGAGCAGTCGCAATGGCTTGGCGTGTCCAACATGCTTGGCGAAGCGCTGCGCGCGCAGGTCGCCCGTCTGCCAGAGATGCCTAAGCCGCAGCAGCTTGATACGGAAATGGCGCAGCTACGCGTTCACCGTATGCGCTATGAAGAATTACTCAATAAGCAACCGCAGCTACGGCAAATACGTCAGGCCAATGGACAACCACTGACCGCCGAGCAAAACCAGATTCTTGACGCCCAGCTTCGCACTCAGCGCGAGCTGCTCAACTCTTTGTTACAGGGCGGCGACACGCTGATCCTGGAGTTGACCAAACTGAAAGTCTCCAACAGCCAACTGGAGGATGCGCTTAAAGAGGTTAATGAAGCGACCCACCGTTATCTGTTCTGGACCGCTGACGTTAGCCCGCTATCGCTCTCCTGGCCTGTTGATTTGGTTCAGGATTTACGTCGGCTTATCTCATTAGATACGTTTAATCAGTTAGGTAAAGCCAGCATCATGATGCTGACCAGCAAAGAGACGCTACTGCCGTTATTCGGCGCGCTGGCGCTGGTCGGGTTTAGCCTCTATTCACGCCAACACTTCAACCGGTTCCTTGAGCGCTCGGCCTCGCGCGTCGGGAAAGTCACCCAGGATCACTTCTCGCTGACGCTGCGAACGGTGTTCTGGTCGATTCTGGTCGCCTCGCCGCTGCCCGTCTTGTGGGCGACGCTCGGCTATGGTCTACAGGAAGCCTGGCCGTATCCGCTGGCCGTCGCCATCGGCGATGGCGTGACGGCGACAGTACCGCTGTTGTGGGTAGTCATGATTTGCGCCGCTTTTGCCCGCCCTAATGGTCTGTTTGTGGCGCATTTCGGCTGGCCGCGAAACCGGGTAGCGAAAGCGATGCGCTACTACCTGATGAGCATTGGGCTGATCGTGCCGCTCATTATGGCAGTGATCATGTTTGATAATCTTAACGATCGGGAGTTTTCCGGCTCGTTGGGCCGCCTTTGCTTCATCCTGATATGCGGCGCGCTGGCGCTGGTCACGCTGAGTCTGAAAAAAGCGGGCATCCCGCTCTATCTTGATAAAGAAGGCAACGGCGACAACATGGTCAACAGCCTGTTGTGGAATATGTTGATGGGCGCGCCGCTTATCGCGATTCTGGCGGCGGCGGTGGGTTATCTGGCCACGGCGCAGGCGCTACTGGCGAGACTGGAAACCTCGGTCGCCATCTGGTTCCTGTTGCTGGTCATTTATCACGTCATTCGCCGCTGGATGCTGATCCAACGACGCCGACTGGCTTTTGACCGCGCCAAACATCGTCGGGCGGAAATGCTGGCGCAGCGCGCGCGCGGCGAAGAAGAACCGGCGCACTCCTCCAGCCTGGAAGGCGCGGTCGACATCGATGAAAGTGAAATCGATCTTGACGCTATTAGCGCTCAGTCGCTGCGTCTGGTTCGCTCAATTCTGATGCTTATCGCCCTGCTATCGGTAATTGTACTGTGGTCGGAAATCCACTCGGCATTCGGCTTCCTGGAGAATATTTCGCTGTGGGATGTCACCTCTACGGTGCAAGGCGTGGAAAGTCTGGAGCCGATTACCCTGGGGGCGGTGCTCATTGCGATTCTGGTCTTTATCATCACCACGCAGTTGGTGCGTAATCTGCCTGCGCTGCTGGAGCTGGCGTTATTACAGCATCTCGATTTAACGCCAGGTACCGGTTACGCCATCACGACCATCACCAAATATCTGTTAATGCTGATTGGCGGGCTGGTCGGTTTCTCGATGATCGGCATTGAGTGGTCGAAGCTACAATGGCTGGTTGCCGCGCTCGGCGTTGGGCTTGGTTTTGGCCTGCAAGAAATTTTCGCTAACTTTATCTCCGGCCTGATTATTTTGTTTGAAAAGCCGATTCGTATCGGCGATACGGTGACCATTCGCGATCTCACCGGCAGCGTGACCAAAATCAATACCCGCGCCACCACCATCAGCGACTGGGATCGTAAAGAGATTATCGTGCCGAATAAAGCCTTTATCACCGAACAGTTTATCAACTGGTCGCTGTCTGACTCCGTTACGCGCGTGGTGTTAACCATCCCGGCGCCGGCGGATGCCAATAGCGAAGAGGTGACGCAAATTCTGCTGACGGCGGCGCAGCGCTGTTCTTTGGTGCTTGATAACCCGCCGCCTGAAATCTTTCTGGTGGATCTCCAGCAGGGTATTCAAATTTTTGAACTGCGTATCTATGCCGCGGAAATGGGACACCGTATGCCATTACGCCATGAGATCCACCAATTGATTCTGGCTGGCTTCCGCGAGCACGGTATTGATATGCCGTTCCCGCCGTTCCAGATGCGTCTGGAGAGTCTCGGCGGTAAACAAACGGGGAGAACGTTAACGTCAGCGGGTAAAACCAGCCGCCCGGCGGGGAGTTTGTAGCGCATGATCCCGGCAAGAAATGCCGGATGCGCCCCGTCGGGTCTTATCCGGCCTACGGGCCGACAATTAATCTGTAGGCCCGATAAGCTTGCGCCATCGGGCATTTCATCGCAACTCACAGACATTTTCGGACTTATTATGCGTCCAGATCGGCAACAGGCAGGTTAATTTCGCTATAGCGCATTCGGAATAAATCGCCGTAACCCACCAGTTCTCCGCGAAATACGAGGCATCTTACAACATACGCGCAATAAATATCCGACACATGTTTCCACTTATCCTCATCGCGATCCCTTAACGTGCCAATAGTCATTCCTACTACCATCGCAACCTTTCGACGTGCAACATGAACGGAAGAAAGAATAACCTTTTCTATTTCAAGGATATCTTCCGGAGTAAAATTGAGTGCCCTAATCTCATCTTCCGTGATAATCGGGTCTCTCGAACTATCATTCATCACGTTCTCCATAGGGCAATAAACGCCGGATGCGACCCGTGGGGCCTTATCCGGCATACGGCCTTTACTCCGCCGCCCACTCCGGATCAGCGCTCATGCGGCTGCTGTAATTCTGATAAATCGCCATCGCCAGCAGCGAGAAGAAGATCGGGCCGCCGATCATCCACAAGGCGCTGTCCCAGTCCCCAGCTTCAATCACTGGCTGGATGATGGTAAAGACGTTGGCAAACGTCACCACCAGCACCACAACACCCGTCGCGACCAGGGTAGAGGCTTTGGTTTTAAAGAGAACAAATGGCCGCTCCAGATCCTGACGCGCTTTAAAGAAGGGAAATGCCAGCGCAAGGAACAGGTATGGCAAGGTCATTGAGACGTTCGCCATCAGCGTGAGTTTGTTATAAAACGCCGATGCGGTGTCACCGCCAAAAGAGACCAGCAAAATAAACAGACTCACCAGCACGCACTGTAGCCACATAGCGGTCGCCGGCATACCGTTAGCGTTCAGTGTCGTCATCGGCGCGGGCCACAACGCTTTTGGCGTCCCCTGAATAATGGCTTTCAGCGGTGAATAGCTCAACGTAAAAAACGCGCCGGTATAAGCCAGAAACATAGAAAGGCCGGTGATACGCGCAAACCAGACGCCCACCGTCATCGCAGCTTCCGGAGAAAGGTTTAACGCGTTACCTAATGTCGTGCCTAAACTCGACATCAGAATGTAGGTGATATTCCCTAAGTTAACGGCGCTATTACTTAATATCTGTTGCCAGTTAGTACTGACGCCCCATAAAAAGATCGCCAAAGAATAACCAATTGAAATCACAATGGCCGCGAAAACAATACCTTTCGCAAAATTCTTTTCCGGTTTCTCGGTTTTATCCACCAGTCCGCCGACAGCCTCAATACCGCCGTAAGCAAAAATAGCAAATACCACAAATGACAACATTGCCAGGCCGGAGTGATAACCCGGATTCGGTGACGAGGTAAAATTAATCTCTTGTGCAAAATGCCCACCATTTAATAACAAAATAGCGACACTCACTAACAATAAAACTAAATTAAGACACATTACGGCAATACCTCCGACCGCCGTAATTCGCGCAATTTTATTGATCCCTCTGGCGGCGACACACGTCACCAGAATCATCCAGCCGACGGCGAGCAGCCCGACAACCTGCGTAGGCTCAAGCCCTGCAATACGCCAGTGCTGCGTCATATCGGCGCCAAAAACAAAAGTAGAAAACGGTACCCAAATTTTTGCCGCCGTACTTACCATCCATATGACATACGATGAAAACCACATAAACGTGCCAATAAACGCGTAACGTGGCCCCACGCTATTATTCATCCACGAATAGATCCCGCCCTCTTCTTTGCGATAAGCGGAACCCATTTCAGCCATCATTAAGGCGAATGGAATAAAAAACAGCAAGGCAGAAAATATATACCACGGGATTGCGCTATACCCCATTAAATAAAACGCCGACGGGCTATTCGCAAAACCAAAAACAGAAGTAAAAATCATCAGGATAAGCCCAATAAGGCTCATCTTTTTTATCGTGTGGGTCATTCAACCATCCCTTACGCTCGAGCGCGTTTGCCAGACGCCGCTCACCGATTGACGCCGCCTTCTTTTTTACGAAGGTCAGCGATAAAAAAATCAACACAGGATTGATACCTAAATGGCATCAAAGTTCCAGCCTTATGTTGTGGCAAACAGAGGATAATTGAAAAAATATGCTACAAAATGGCGCTTATTTCGCCATTTTATCTCGCGAAAGAGTGAATTTCAGATTTACGCCCGATCGACCGTAAAAGCAATCACGTCCGCCAGGCTTTCTGCTCCCAGCGCCAGCATCACCAGACGATCAACACCCAGCGCCACGCCGGAACAATCCGGTAGACCGGCGGCCAGCGCATCCAGTAGATTTTGGTCAATCGGCTGCTGCGGCAGACCGCGCGCGGCGCGCTTACGATTGTCCTGTTCAAAGCGCTGTTGTTGCTCACGTGCGTCCGTCAGTTCGTGGAAACCATTCGCCAGCTCAATACCTTTGTAGTACACCTCAAAGCGCTCGGCGACGCGATGATCCTCGGTACTGATTTGTGCCAGCGATGCCTGACTGGCCGGAAAGTGATAAATAAAGGTCGGCTTTTCTTTACCTATATGCGGCTCAACCCCCATCGTGAACAGCAGTTGCAGCAACGTATCACGGTCTTCTTCCGTATCGGCGATATTGCTTAAATCAAGCTTTGCCGCCGCCTCACGCAGCTGCGTTTTATCTGCTGATAACGGGTCAATCTCCAGATGGCGCAGAAACGCCTGTTGATAGGAGAGACTTTCCGCAGGTTGACAATCCAGCACTTGCTGAAGCAAATCATCCACTTCATTCATCAGGCGGTACATATCGTAATGCGGGCGATACCACTCCAGCATGGTGAATTCCGGATTATGATGTCGTCCCATCTCTTCATTACGGAAACTGCGGCATAGCTGGAAAACCGGACCGCACCCTGCCGCCAGCAGGCGTTTCATATGGTATTCCGGACTGGTCATTAAATAGAGGTTGATCCCCTGGGAATGGCCAGGTCCGACGAAACGCGTTTCGAACGGGAACAGATGAATGTCTGTGACCGTCGCCTGACTCATGCAGGGCGTCTCAACCTCAAGCACTCCACGATCGGCAAAGAAACGACGGATTTCCGCCATAATCGCCGCACGTTTTAATAAATTGGGGATGGACGCGCTCGGCTGCCAGGTTGCCGTTTCGCTCATGATTCTTTCTCCAGTTTAAGACAAGGTCACGAAGTCTACTCGCAACGCGCGGGCGAAACAAATTTTGCGCAGGCGTATCGGGTGCCTTCTGGAGGGTAAAAAAAGTGATTTCAGATGGTTTAGTAATTAAATTAATCAAAATCAATGATAATTCATCCCTCTGATACGCTAAAAAAATCGAACACGTCAAATTTCCCTCACATCCCTGAGACTATACTGTTGTACCCATAAAGGAGCAGTGGAAACGCATTCATACTTCGCAGAACCCAGAGGCTTTATCTGGCTGCGCGAGGGTGAAATTACAATAATCTGGAGGAATGTCGTGCAAACCTTTCAAGCCGATCTTGCCATTATAGGCGCTGGTGGCGCGGGATTACGTGCTGCAATTGCTGCCGCACAGGCGAATCCCAATGCTAAAATCGCACTGATCTCAAAAGTGTACCCGATGCGCAGCCACACCGTCGCTGCCGAAGGGGGTTCAGCCGCTGTCGCCCAGGATCATGACAGCTTTGACTACCATTTTCACGATACGGTAGCAGGCGGAGACTGGCTGTGTGAGCAGGATGTCGTGGATTACTTTGTCCACCATTGTCCCACTGAGATGACGCAGCTGGAGCAATGGGGCTGCCCGTGGAGCCGCCGTCCGGACGGTAGCGTTAACGTGCGTCGCTTCGGTGGTATGAAAATCGAGCGTACCTGGTTCGCCGCGGATAAAACCGGCTTCCATATGCTGCATACCCTGTTCCAGACTTCCCTACAGTTCCCGCAAATCCAGCGCTTTGACGAACATTTTGTGCTGGATATTCTGGTTGATGACAACCATGCGCGCGGCCTGGTGGCAATGAACATGATGGAAGGCACGCTGGTACAAATCCGCGCCAACGCCGTGGTCATGGCGACAGGCGGCGCAGGCCGCGTATACCGCTATAACACCAACGGCGGCATCGTCACCGGCGACGGGATGGGCATGGCGCTGAGCCACGGCGTTCCGCTGCGTGATATGGAATTCGTTCAGTATCACCCGACCGGCCTGCCAGGTTCCGGTATCCTGATGACTGAAGGTTGCCGCGGCGAAGGCGGTATTCTGGTCAATAAAAATGGCTACCGTTACCTGCAAGACTACGGCATGGGCCCCGAAACGCCGCTGGGCGAGCCGAAAAACAAATATATGGAACTGGGGCCGCGCGACAAAGTATCCCAGGCTTTCTGGCACGAATGGCGTAAAGGCAACACCATCTCCACGCCGCGCGGCGATGTGGTTCACCTCGACCTGCGTCATCTCGGCGAGAAGAAACTGCATGAACGTCTGCCGTTCATTTGCGAACTGGCGAAAGCCTATGTCGGCGTCGATCCGGTTAAAGAACCGATTCCAGTACGTCCGACCGCGCACTACACCATGGGCGGCATTGAAACCGACCAGAACTGTGAAAGCCGTGTCAAAGGGCTGTTTGCCGTTGGCGAATGCTCCTCTGTTGGCCTGCATGGCGCGAACCGCCTCGGTTCCAACTCACTGGCGGAACTGGTGGTGTTTGGTCGTCTGGCTGGCGAACAAGCAATGGAACGCGCTGCTACGGCAGGCGCCGCAAATAGCGCCGCGCTCGACGCCCAGGTTGCCGATATTGAACAGCGTCTGAAAAATCTGGTGAACCAGGAAGGCAACGAAAACTGGTCGAAGATCCGCGATGAGATGGGTCTGTCTATGGAAGAAGGTTGCGGTATTTACCGTACCCCGGAACTGATGCAGAAAACCGTTGATAAACTGGCCGAGCTTCAGGAACGTTTCAAGCGCGTACGTATCTCCGATACTTCCAGCGTGTTCAACACTGACCTGCTGTATACCATCGAACTGGGTCATGGTCTGAACGTGGCGGAATGTATGGCGCACTCTGCGCTGGCGCGTAAAGAGTCCCGCGGCGCGCATCAGCGTCTGGATGAAGGCTGTACCGAGCGCGACGATGTGAACTTCCTCAAGCACACCCTCGCCTTCCGCGATGCTGATGGCACGACCCGCCTGGAATACAGCGACGTGAAAATCACCACCCTGCCGCCAGCCAAACGTGTTTACGGCGGTGAAGCGGAAGCAGCCGATAAGAAGGAGAAGGCGAATGGCTGAGATGAAAAACCTGAAAGTTGAGGTGGTGCGCTATAACCCGGAAACCGATACCGCGCCGCACAGTGCTTTCTATGAAGTTCCTTATGATGAAACAACATCGCTACTGGACGCGTTGGGCTACATCAAAGATAACCTGTCGCCAGACCTGAGCTACCGCTGGTCCTGCCGTATGGCGATCTGCGGCTCCTGCGGCATGATGGTCAACAACGTTCCTAAACTGGCGTGTAAAACCTTCCTGCGCGATTACACCAACGGTATGAAGGTGGAAGCGCTGGCGAACTTCCCGATTGAGCGCGATCTGGTTATCGATATGACGCACTTTATCGAAAGCCTGGAAGCGATCAAACCGTACATTATTGGCAACTCTCGCACGCCAGATCAGGGGCCGAATGTCCAGACCCCGGCGCAAATGGCGAAGTATCACCAGTTCTCCGGTTGCATCAACTGTGGTCTGTGCTATGCCGCGTGCCCGCAGTTCGGTCTGAATCCTGAGTTTATCGGACCGGCTGCGATTACGCTGGCGCATCGCTATAACGAAGATAGCCGCGATCACGGTAAGAAGGAGCGTATGGCGCAGTTGAACAGTCCGAACGGCGTATGGACCTGTACTTTCGTGGGCTACTGCTCCGAAGTCTGTCCAAAACATGTCGATCCGGCTGCGGCCATTCAGCAGGGTAAAGTGGAAAGCTCGAAAGACTTTCTTATCGCCACCCTGAAACCACGCTAAGGAGTGCAACATGACGACTAAACGCAAACCCTATGTGCGGCCGATGACGTCCACCTGGTGGAAAAAACTGCCGTTTTATCGCTTTTATATGCTGCGCGAAGGCACAGCGGTGCCGGCAGTCTGGTTCAGTATTGAACTGATTTTCGGTCTGTTTGCGCTCAAACACGGCGCGGAATCCTGGATGGGATTCGTCGGCTTTTTACAAAACCCGGTGGTAGTGATCTTAAACCTGATCACCCTGGCGGCCGCGCTGCTGCACACCAAAACCTGGTTTGAACTGGCGCCGAAGGCGGCCAATATCATTGTAAAAGACGAAAAAATGGGGCCAGAGCCAATCATCAAAGGGCTTTGGGTGGTCACTGCGGTAGTCACCGTAGTCATTCTGTATGTTGCCCTGTTCTGGTAAGGAGTCCCGGATGATTAATCCAAACCCAAAACGTTCTGATGAACCCGTATTCTGGGGACTGTTTGGCGCAGGCGGTATGTGGGGCGCGATCATCGCGCCGGTGATCGTGCTACTGGTTGGCATCATGCTGCCGCTGGGGCTATTTCCGGGCGATGCCCTGAGTTTTGAGCGCGTACTGACGTTCGCCCAAAGCTTTATTGGTCGCGTTTTTCTGTTCCTGATGATCGTGCTACCGCTATGGTGTGGCCTACACCGTATGCACCACGCGATGCATGACCTGAAAATCCACGTGCCTGCGGGCAAATGGGTCTTCTACGGTCTGGCGGCAATCCTGACCGTTGTGACGGCGATTGGCGTTATCACTCTCTAAGTTGCCACGACGCCCTCTTATCTACCCGATAAGAGGGCATTTTTTCTTTTCCTGCCTCTCATTTTCCCGCCAGGTTCTACACTTAGAAAAAACACTGGAAGGAAAAACGCTATGCGCTTGCTGCCCGTCGTTGCTGCGGTTACTGCGGCATTTTTGGTTGTCGCCTGTAGTTCGCCTACCCCGCCTAAAGGCGTTACCGTGGTAAATAACTTTGATGCCAAACGTTACCTCGGCACCTGGTATGAGATCGCACGCCTCGATCATCGATTTGAACGTGGACTGGAACAAGTCACGGCCACCTATAGTCTGCGTGACGATGGCGGGATTAATGTCATCAATAAAGGCTATAACCCGGCTCGGGAAATGTGGCAAAAAACAGAAGGCAAAGCGTATTTTACCGGTAGTCCAAACCGCGCCGCGCTCAAGGTCTCTTTTTTCGGCCCGTTCTACGGCGGCTATAACGTGATTGCGCTTGACCGGGAATACCGTCATGCGCTGGTGTGCGGCCCGAATCGCGACTATCTGTGGATACTCTCTCGCACGCCAACGCTTTCTGAGGAAATAAAACAGCAAATGCTGGCCGTCGCGACCCGGGAGGGGTTTGACGTCAATAAATTAATTTGGGTAAAACAATCAGGTTCGTAGCAATGTCAGCGACGAATTAATGCGCACTGAGTTTTAGCCCAATGATACCCGCGACGATCAAGCCAAGACTGAGCAAACGCGCCGGTGAGGCAGACTCGCCCAGCAGAAGGATACCGGTGATTGCCGCCCCAACGGCGCCGATGCCGGTCCAGATGGCGTACGCCGTTCCAACAGGCAGCGTTTTCATTGCCCAGGAAAGTAACGCCATACTGATAACCATGGCCGTAATGGTGATAATACTGGGGGTCAGACGAGAAAAACCGTGGGTATACTTCAGGCCGACAGCCCATACCACTTCAAGTAAACCAGCGATTAATAAAATGATCCAGGACATAGCAGGCTCCAGATAATTAATGGGGCCGTCCCCGGTGAGAATAGCGTTTACAGGTCGTCCTGTAACGTATACGGATGAAAAGCCATTCTTGCCTGAGAGAAAATGAATTTCAACCTTTTTATTTTTTTCCGTCTAAAGGCGGGAATTGGCCCTTTTAAGCCGCGTAGTTTTCGCATTTAGCGCCCACAGGAGTTCTCTATGATGGAACGCCTTCTGGGAAAGAAAGTGCTTTACTACTTCCGGGTACAAAAAACTATGTTGAAAATTTTAGTGATAGACCGATGCCACTTTACCCGTACGGGCATGGAGGCCTGGCTTAATCACACTGATGTGCTCAGTTCTTCACTGCTGGTATCCGGGATGAATAACCTTATACTGGCGAAAGAACATATTCTGCAATGGAAGCCCCATCTGGTTATCGCTGATTTATATGGTTTTCTCAACGATGCCTTACCCGAGCAGCCTATCAATGCATTTTTTGCCGCCTGCAGGATGACGCCGTTAGTATTATTACAGTCAGGGAATATGCCGTACAGATCGCAATATGCCAGCCATGCGGTGTTATCTAAACACACGCCTTTACATGAGCTTGCACAACGAATTAAAGGAGCGCTATATACTCATCCACTGCAGGAAGCGCCGGAAAGCGCCACGCCATTGCTCTCTCCGCAGGAGGAAAAAGTGCTCGCGATGTGGACGGAAGGCACCAGCAATAAAGAGATTGCGTATGCGCTTGGCATTCACGGAAAAACGGTTTACACCTATAAGCGTAATATCCGTATGAAACTTCATATGGATAACCGGTATTCTCCCTTTCTTATGCTTCCGGAGAAAATCGATTAACGGTACGACGCCATGCCGTACCGTTGATGATTACTGCTGAGCTCTGGTTGCAGCGCCAGAGATCGCACTACCACCGTCCGAGATGTCCTCGCCCACGCCGCGCGTGGTATTACAAGCAGTTAATACAGTGGAAAGTACCAAAACAGAAAAGATCGCTGCAATTGTCTTTTTAACCATAATGTCTTCCTTTTCTAGCCAATGTTGTTTGTGTATAGCAACTTAATAATAGACAACATCCCAGAAAATGACGGGCGATCGACTAATTTTAGGAAGACGAGAAGCGATTAGCTGGCTGCGCGGGAGATGGCGTGGCCAAGATGCTGAATATCTTCGCCGAAGCCGCGGGCGGTATTACATGCCGTTAATAATGTGCCGGTAAGAAGAACCAGCGCGACAAGGCCGATAAAGCGTTTCATCATTGAGGCGCGAAAAATAGGATGGCGCAGCATACGCTGCACCATTTTTCCCGATAACGTAAATTATTTTACGCGGGATACGTATTCGCCGGAACGGGTATCGACTTTGATCACTTCGCCAATCTGCACGAACAGCGGAACTTTAACCACTGCGCCAGTAGACAGCGTGGCTGGTTTGCCGCCAGTACCTGCGGTATCGCCCTTCAGACCTGGGTCGGTATCAACAATTTCCAGTTCAACAAAGTTCGGCGGAGTGACAGAGATAGGCTGACCGTTCCACAGGGTTACGATGCATTCCGCCTGATCCAACAGCCATTTTGCGTTGTCGCCAATAGCCTTGGCATCTGCAGACAGCTGTTCGAAGGTTTCGTTGTTCATGAAATGCCAGAACTCACCATCGTTGTACAGGTAAGTCAGGTTCATATCGACTACATCCGCGCCTTCAGCGGAATCGGTCGATTTGAAGGTTTTCTCAACGCGCGTGCCGGTCAGCAGACGGCGCAGCTTAACGCGGGCAAACGCCTGGCCTTTACCCGGTTTCACGAATTCACTGGATTCAACCGCATAAGGTTCGCCATCCAACATGATTTTAAGACCGGAACGAAAATCGTTGCTATAGTAAGTCGCCATAAGGCCCTCTGAAATTGTTAACTGGTAGCTAAGCCACAAAATGGCGCATATTGTAACCCTAAATACCCCATTGCGAGAAGATTGGTTAGCGCAACTTGCCGATGTTGTGACCAATCCCGACGAACTGCTGCATCTTTTACAGATTGAAGCTGATGAAAACCTCCGGGCAAGACAGGACGCCAGGCGCTTGTTTGCCCTCCGCGTGCCGCGCGCTTTTATTGCGCGCATGGAGAAGGGCAACCCTGACGATCCTCTTTTACGTCAAGTGCTGACGTCCCGGGATGAATTTATTGTCGCCCCCGGTTTCTCCACCGACCCGCTGGAAGAGCAACACAGCGTGGTGCCAGGATTATTGCATAAATACCAAAACCGGGCGCTATTGCTGGTAAAAGGCGGATGTGCGGTAAATTGCCGCTACTGTTTCCGTCGTCACTTCCCGTATGCGGAGAATCAAGGCAATAAGCGCAACTGGACAGTCGCGCTGGAGTATATCGCCGCACACCCGGAACTGGATGAGATCATCTTTTCCGGCGGCGATCCGCTGATGGCGAAAGATCATGAGCTGGACTGGCTGCTCACGCAACTGGAAGCCATTAAGCACGTCAAGCGGCTACGCATCCACAGTCGGTTGCCTATCGTTATCCCGGCACGCATTACTGACGAACTGGTCGCCCGCTTTGACCAGTCATGTCTGCAAATTTTGTTGGTGAACCATATCAACCACGCCAATGAAGTGGACGAGGCGTTCTGCCTGGCGATGAAGAAACTGCGCCACGTGGGCGTCACGCTTCTCAACCAGAGCGTCCTGCTGCGTGGCGTGAATGATAACGCGCAAACGCTGGCGAATCTGAGCAACGCGCTATTTGACGCCGGCGTGATGCCCTATTACCTGCATGTGCTGGATAAAGTGCAGGGCGCCGCGCATTTTATGGTCACCGATGACGAAGCCCGGCAAATCATGCGCGAACTGCTCACGCTGGTATCCGGCTATATGGTGCCAAGACTGGCGCGTGAAATCGGCGGCGAACCGAGCAAAACACCGCTGGATTTACAGCTTCGGCAGTGCTAATCCTCGCGGGCGCGTCAGGGACGACGAAAAATATTACCGCGCAATATCACGAGGAGATTCCCCCGCGATTCTCCTCACCCTCTGGCGAGGATAAACTAACCTTCGTTAAATACACCTTTCCGATACTCTCTTTTCAATAAAGTCCGTTTTAGGACTCGCTTAGCGTGTACTGCATTTTCGAATTATACTGGTTCTCCTTTTTATAGGACGGCATAAACAATTTATATATCAAATACATTGCAGTAAAACATTTAATTATTTTATATTTGTGGAGAATTGACATGGCCTTAACGATTAAGGGACTAAATACCGGCGTTATTCGTCACAATGATAAGTTTATCGCGCTGGCGCTTAAGGTGAAGTCACTGAGAAATAAAGAAACACTGCTTTTCTTTCCTGTGCTCGCGCTGCGAGACTTGTTGATCGGCCTTGAACACCGGCTTTATTTACAATACTCGCTTCCGGAACAAGAGCAGGAAAAACGCCAGAAAGCCAAAAGCAGTCATGTGCTTAAAATGCATGAGAATATTCCGGCAATACTCCGTGAAGAGCTGGAAAACGCCGATGTTAATCAGCGTGTTGAATCTTTAGCGTTGAGCGATAATACAGAAAAAGTATTAACCTTTACGTTAAAGCTGCACAATGGTAGCCATCTTGATTTACAGGTCGGTGAGTGGCAGGTTGAAGTTCTGGTGATGGCTATTATTCACGCCATTAATAATGCCGAAATGCGTGAGCTCGCATTGCGTATTTCTTCAATGCTGGACTTTTTACCATTATACGATGCTGACTGCCTGGATAACGGTAATATCGAATTCGATACCTATAACCAGCCTGACTGGAAACATAATCTGTATAACCATTATTTAGCGCTCGTTTATCGTTATACGGATGAGGCAGGACAATCGCATGATTGCGGCACCATCATTAAGACCCGCAGTCAGTCAGGCTCTAAAGAAGCTGAAGCGATATCACGCCGCTTGCTGAATTTCAGCCCGCGTCTTAAAAAGCTGGAAGGAAAACCGTGTAAGGTTTTTGTCAGAACGCTTGGAACCGGTAAAGCAGCGCGTCTGACGCAAGATCAATGTATGCGCGCGTTGCATAATCTACGCATGGCGTCATCGCAGGAAAAACGCTAACCATATCGCCCTCTGAATCTTTCAGAGGGCGTTACGATTCAGACATGTCAATTCGGACATTTATAAACCTGGCCGTTCATCTCGCTGGCCGTCGGGACAAAACTGGACAACATGCCCTGCGACGGACTACTTACGCCATACAGCACGTTTCCACCCATCGCGGCCGCCTGATTACGCAGATCGTTCGCTGCGCCACGCATTGAGCCACCCTCTTCGCCGTGCTGGCCTGAAAACCAGTTACTCTGTTTACCAGTTGCCGTACCAATAAGCTGGCATTCCGCGCCCGGCTTATCTTCGACAAAGCGTACATTTTGGCCGGCAGCGGTGAGTTCGTTGCTGGAGCTACAACCCGCCATCAGCAGCGCGGCGCCAACGATCCCTGCTAAATATTTCACGTGCATGTTATTCCCCATAATCAATGAGCTGGACGTTTTGTCCGTATCTGAATCTTATACTAAAAAGATGACTAAAAGAAAAACCCCCGGTCATTTCTGCCCGGGGGTTTCTCAATTCTGGGAGATAAGCACCCAAATCATTCTGGTTGCAGGAAGGCGGCCAGTTTGTTAATCCCCAGTCACTTACTCAAGTAAGTGACTGGGGTTAGCCAACGCATCTGCAGCCTGAAGGATGCAGGGGGTGGGCAATTACATCATGCCGCCCATACCACCCATACCACCCATGCCGCCAGCAGCGCCTAAATCAGGAGCATCGCTTTTCGGCAGGTCGGTCACCATGCACTCGGTAGTGATCATCAGACCAGCCACAGAAGCCGCGTATTGCAGCGCAGAACGGGTAACTTTGGTTGGGTCCAAGATACCCATATCGATCATGTTGCCGTATTCTTCAGTTGCTGCGTTGTAACCGTAGTTACCGTCGCCGCCTTTAACGGTGTTAGCGACAACAGACGGCTCTTCGCCGCAGTTCAGCACGATCTGACGCAGCGGAGCTTCCATTGCGCGCAGCGCAACTTTGATACCCACGTTCTGGTCTTCGTTCTGGCCTTTCAGGTCAGCAATTTTAGAAGCAACGCGGATCAGCGCAACGCCACCACCAGCAACCACGCCTTCTTCTACCGCAGCACGGGTCGCGTGCAGGGCATCTTCAACGCGGGCTTTCTTCTCTTTCATTTCAACTTCGGTCGCAGCGCCAACTTTGATTACCGCAACGCCGCCTGCCAGTTTCGCTACGCGCTCCTGCAGTTTTTCACGATCGTAGTCGGAGGTCGCTTCTTCAATCTGCTGACGGATCTGAGCAACACGGCCCTGGATGGCAGCTTCTTCACCCACGCCATCAATGATGGTGGTGGTGTCTTTGTTGATCACAACACGTTTCGCCTGACCCAGGTCTTCCAGGGTTGCTTTTTCCAGCTCCATACCGATCTCTTCAGAGATTACGGTACCGCCGGTCAGGGTAGCGATATCCTGCAGCATCGCCTTACGACGATCGCCGAAGCCCGGTGCTTTAACCGCAGCCACTTTCACGATGCCACGCATGGTGTTCACTACCAGGGTAGCCAGCGCTTCGCCTTCAACATCTTCAGCGATGATCAGCAGCGGTTTGCCTGCTTTTGCAACGGCTTCCAGAACCGGCAGCATTTCGCGGATGTTGGAGATTTTCTTATCAGCCAGCAGGATGAACGGGCTTTCCAGTTCTACTGCGCCAGTTTCCGGCTTGTTGATGAAGTAAGGAGACAGGTAGCCGCGGTCAAACTGCATACCTTCAACCACGTCCAGTTCGTCCTGCAGACCGGTACCGTCTTCAACAGTGATGACGCCTTCTTTACCGACTTTATCCATCGCTTCCGCGATCAGTTTACCTACGGTTTCGTCGGAGTTAGCGGAAATAGTACCTACCTGAGCAATCGCTTTAGAGTCGGAGCACGGTACGGACAGCGCCTTCAGCTCTTCAACCGCAGCAGCAACCGCTTTGTCGATACCACGTTTCAGGTCCATCGGGTTCATGCCCGCAGCAACGGCTTTCAGGCCTTCGGTAATGATGGACTGCGCCAGTACGGTCGCGGTGGTGGTGCCGTCGCCTGCAGCGTCGTTCGCTTTAGAGGCAACTTCTTTCACCATCTGCGCGCCCATGTTTTCAAACTTGTCTTCCAGCTCGATTTCACGCGCTACGGAAACACCATCTTTAGTGATAGTCGGCGCACCGAAAGATTTATCCAGAACCACGTTACGGCCTTTCGGACCGAGGGTTACTTTCACTGCATCTGCCAGTACGTTTACGCCGCGCAGCATTTTCACACGAGCGTCGTTACCGAATTTTACGTCTTTAGCTGCCATTTTCTCTTTCCCTTAAATTCGTATGTTCAGTGTCGTTCGCGGATTACGCTTCAACAATTGCCAGAATGTCGCTTTCAGACATGATCAACACTTCTTCATTGTCGATCTTTTCAGATTTCACACCGTAGCCATCGTTAAAAATAACGATGTCGCCAACTTTCACGTCCAGCGGCTGTACAGTACCGTTGTCCAGGATGCGACCCTTACCGACAGCGATGATTTCGCCACGAGTTGATTTACCCGCTGCGGAACCGGTCAGTACGATGCCGCCAGCAGATTTGGACTCAACTTCTTTACGTTTGACGATCACACGATCATGTAACGGACGAATACTCATTGATAGCTCTCCTTTGAGAAAGTCATTATCAGTTATGGGTGACGCCGGCCCGTAAACGGTTTCCCGGCTGGTGACCAGAGAGATGGGGATGGGGTTTTGCCCCTTCAAGGGGGGAGATGAAAAAAAATTCTTCTGAGCGAAAAAAGCGGTAAAAACGCTACTTATCTCACGTTTACCCAAGGTTTAGAACATCCTGCTATAAGAAAAGGCGTGTGTGATACGCTTAAAAATGTCTGTCGTCACCTGACGTTACAATGCCGCCGGATAATGAGCTGATGAATGAACTAAAAAAAGAGCTTGGGTTGGTTCAGGGCGTTATCTTGTTAACCACATCATTATTAGGGACTGGCGTTTTTGCGCTTCCGGAGCTGGCTGCGCTGGCGGCAGGCGACATCAGCCTTTGGGCATGGCCGCTGCTCATTATTTTGATTTTCCCTATTGCGATTGTCTTTGCTGTGCTGGGGCGTCATTTTCCACACGCTGGCGGCGTAGCGCATTTTGTCGGGATGGCATTTGGCCCGCGTCTGCAACGGGTGATCAGTTGGCTGTTTTTATCAGTCATTCCTGTTAGTTTTCCCGCAGCCTTGCATATTGCGGTGGGTTTCGGCCAGGCGCTGTTTGGCTGGCAAAGCGAACAGCTCTTATTTGGGGAGCTGGGTACTCTAGGTTTGCTATGGTTTATGGGATCGCGCGGCGCCAGCTCCAGCGCCAACCTGCAAGCCATTATCGCTGGATTAATTATCGCGCTTATTGCCGCCATTCTGTGGAAAGGCGCGATTAAACCTGCAGATATCACCTTCCCAGCCGCAAACGAAATCATCTTTTCCCGGCTGTGTACCGCCCTGGCGATCATGTTCTGGGGATTTGTGGGAATTGAGGCTTTTACGCATTTGTCGTCTGAATTTAAAAATCCTGAACGTGATTTTCCGCGCGCATTGATCATTGGCCTGATGCTGGCCGGCGCCATTTATTGGACCTGTACCGCCGTGGTGCTGCATTTTGGCGTCTATAGCGACAAGATAGCGGCAACAGCATCGCTACCGCTTATTATTGTTCATCTCTTCGGTATCCAGGCGTTGTGGATAGCCTGCATTATTGGTTATCTCACCTGCTTTGCCAGCCTGAATATGTATGCTCAGAGTTTTGCGCGTCTGATATGGACGCAAATGCAATATCAGCCCGATCACTATCTGGCTCAACTCTCTCCCGGGCGCCTTCCCTTGCACGCGTTAAACGTTATTCTGGCCTGTTGTTGCGTGAGTTCCCTGGTCGTCTACGCCCTGAAGATTAACCTCAATGCGCTGATCGTCTATGCTAACGGTATTTTTATTATGCTCTATCTACTTTGTATGCTGGCGGGCTGTCGACTGTTGAAAGGGCGCTGCTATGCACTGGCGGTGACGGGTTGTCTACTGTGCCTGTTATTGCTAGTAATGCTGGGGTGGAAAAGCTTATATGCCATTATTATGCTGGCAGCATTATGGCTGTTTTTACCGAAGCGAAAACGCATGGCGTAAGACGTATCTGTTGGCCGGATAACGCCTCACGCGACTTATCCGACCAGCATCTCTACCTTTAATCCCGACGATCGTCTTTATGTTCAATACGATCGCGATCGTCATCTTTACGCTGATACTCGCCGTCAAATGTTTCGCCACCGCCAGTACCCGCGCTAAACCCGCCGCCCGGCATCCGGGAAAAACGTAAATGCGGCAGCAACTTCAGCGTCAAATGTTTTTGCACTGGCGGTAACAAAAGGAGAAGGCCGAGAAAATCGGTGAAAAATCCCGGCAACAGGAGCAGTAAGCCAGCGATGATCAGCGATACACTCTTAATCATTTCTGCCGCCGGGCTCTCACCGGCCGCCATTTTTTGTTG
This sequence comes from Salmonella sp. K21076, assembly GCF_039650795.1. Taxonomy (NCBI): domain Bacteria; kingdom Pseudomonadati; phylum Pseudomonadota; class Gammaproteobacteria; order Enterobacterales; family Enterobacteriaceae; genus Salmonella; species Salmonella sp. K21076. The sequence continues at coordinate 62,924 of NZ_JBCLYA010000050.1, read as the reverse complement.
CATCAGCAAAAAGTTTTTAAAACCCTGGTTACGTACCAGCGACATACCGATAACAGACGTAAAAATCACCAGGATTAGCGTCATCAGGACGCCAAGCACATGGGCGACCTGGATAAAGATAGAAATCTCAATGTAAACATAGAGAAAGACAGCTAAAAAGGGTATCCAGCGCAAAGGACTCTCCTGTAAGTCATGGCCGTCTGCGACGACCATTTAAATGGGGTTGCGATTCGCATCGATTCGATATGGTGGTGCGTAGCAAAATTTCAAGTGGTTTGTACACCTATTTTAGGTAGTAATACTAAAGCGGTGACCTATTTCACAAAATAATAAATAAGGGGTAAATTCCCACACTTTAAGTGATCCAGATTACGGTAGGAATTCTGAACCAGCATATGATCTCGTTTATCAGGCCGATGGAGGGGATAATCGTCGGTCAGAAAACATTCGAAATCACATATATCCTGTGTGTTTTAAAGTAAAAATCATTGGCAGCTTGAAAAAGAAGGTTCACATGTCAAACAACATTCGTATCGAAGAAGATCTGTTGGGTACCAGGGAAGTTCCAGCTGAAGCCTACTATGGTGTTCACACTCTGAGAGCGATTGAAAACTTCTACATTAGCAATAACAAAATCAGCGACATCCCTGAATTTGTGCGTGGCATGGTTATGGTAAAAAAAGCGGCGGCGCTGGCCAACAAAGAGCTGCAAACCATTCCTAAGAGTGTGGCGAATGCCATCATTGCCGCATGTGATGAAGTCCTTAACAACGGTAAGTGCATGGACCAGTTCCCGGTAGATGTCTACCAGGGCGGCGCGGGCACTTCCGTCAACATGAATACCAACGAAGTGCTGGCCAACATCGGGCTGGAACTGATGGGTCATCAGAAAGGTGAATATCAGTACCTGAACCCGAACGACCACGTGAATAAATGTCAATCCACTAACGACGCCTATCCGACAGGCTTCCGTGTAGCGGTTTACGCCTCTATCGTCAAACTGATCGATGCCATCAACCAGTTGCGTGAAGGTTTCGAACGTAAAGCGGTTGAATTCCAGGACATCCTGAAAATGGGTCGTACCCAGTTGCAGGACGCCGTACCGATGACGCTTGGTCAAGAATTCCGTGCGTTCAGCATTCTGCTGAAAGAAGAAGTGAAAAGCATCGAGCGTACTGCTGAGCTGCTGCTGGAAGTCAACCTTGGCGCAACGGCAATCGGTACTGGTCTGAACACGCCGAAAGAATACTCTCCGCTGGCGGTGAAAAAACTGGCTGAAGTCACTGGTTTCGCCTGTGTTCCGGCTGAAGATCTGATTGAGGCGACATCTGACTGTGGCGCGTATGTTATGGTTCACAGCGCGCTGAAACGTCTGGCAGTGAAGATGTCCAAAATCTGTAACGACCTGCGCTTGCTCTCTTCTGGTCCTCGTGCCGGCCTGAACGAGATCAACCTGCCGGAACTGCAGGCGGGCTCTTCCATCATGCCAGCCAAAGTGAACCCGGTAGTACCGGAAGTCGTAAACCAGGTATGCTTTAAAGTCATCGGTAACGACACCACCGTTACGATGGCGGCGGAAGCCGGTCAGTTGCAGTTGAACGTTATGGAGCCGGTTATCGGTCAGGCGATGTTCGAATCCATCCACATTCTGAGCAACGCGTGCTACAACCTGCTGGAAAAATGCGTTAACGGCATTACCGCGAATAAAGAAGTGTGCGAAGGGTACGTTTATAACTCCATCGGTATCGTCACTTACCTCAACCCGTTCATCGGCCACCACAACGGCGACATCGTCGGTAAAATCTGTGCTGAAACCGGTAAGAGCGTACGTGAAGTTGTGCTAGAGCGCGGCCTGTTAACGGAAGCCGAGCTGGACGATATTTTCTCCGTACAGAACTTGATGCACCCGGCTTATAAAGCTAAACGTTATACTGATGAAAGCGAACAGTAATCGTACAGGGTAGTACCAAAGAGGCACGTCACGATGACGTGCCTTTTTTCTTACAAGAAGTTACCAAATAACAACAATTTAATATCAACTTGTTAAACAACAAGGAAGGCTAATATGATAGTTGTCGAACTTATCATTGTTTTGCTGGCAATCTTTTTGGGCGCCAGACTTGGGGGCATCGGTATTGGATTCGCAGGTGGGCTGGGTGTTCTGGTACTTGCCGCCATCGGCGTGAAGCCAGGGACAATTCCATTCGATGTCATTTCCATCATCATGGCGGTTATCGCCGCGATCTCTGCTATGCAGGTCGCGGGCGGTCTGGATTATTTGGTAAACCAGACAGAAAAACTGCTGCGTAAGAACCCGAAATACATCACTATCCTCGCACCGATTGTGACCTATTTCCTGACTATTTTTGCTGGTACCGGGAACATTTCCCTGGCAACGCTGCCGGTTATTGCTGAAGTCGCGAAGGAGCAGGGAATCAAACCTTGCCGTCCGCTCTCAACCGCCGTGGTATCCGCGCAGATTGCGATTACCGCCTCGCCGATTTCTGCGGCTGTGGTGTATATGTCTTCTGTTATGGAAGGTCATGGCATTAGCTACATTCACCTGCTGTCCGTGGTTATCCCCTCTACGCTGCTGGCGGTGCTGGTGATGTCCTTCCTGGTCACGATGCTGTTCAACTCCAAACTGTCGGACGACCCGATTTACCGCAAGCGTCTGGAAGAAGGGCTGATTGAACTGCGTGGTGAAAAGCAGATTGAAATCAAACCGATGGCAAAAAATTCCGTCTGGCTGTTCCTGCTGGGCGTTATCTGCGTGGTTGTTTATGCGATTGTCAACAGTCCGAGCCTCGGCCTGGTTGAGAAACCGCTGATGAACACCACCAACGCTATTTTGATCATCATGTTGAGCGTCGCAACGCTGACCACCATCCTGTGTAAAGTGGAAACTGACGCCATCCTCAACTCCAGTACCTTTAAAGCAGGGATGAGCGCCTGTATTTGTATTCTGGGCGTGGCGTGGCTGGGCGATACCTTCGTATCCGCTAACATCGACTGGATCAAAGACACTGCGGGTAGCGTCATCCAGGGGCATCCGTGGCTGCTGGCCGTCATCTTCTTCTTTGCTTCCGCGCTGCTCTACTCTCAGGCGGCAACGGCGAAAGCGCTGATGCCGATGGCGCTGGCGCTGAACGTCTCTCCGCTGACGGCAGTCGCTTCCTTCGCCGCCGTTTCCGGCCTGTTCATTTTGCCGACCTACCCGACTCTGGTTGCGGCGGTACAGATGGATGACACCGGTACAACCCGTATCGGTAAATTCGTCTTTAACCACCCGTTCTTCATCCCAGGCACCCTGGGCGTCGTTCTGGCTATCTGCTCCGGCTTCCTGCTGGGCAGCTTTATGCTGTAAGTGTTTCACCCGCGGGGCGTATCACGCCCCGCATTCTCCCGCCCTTTGACTAACATCCTGCCCTCGTCCGTTGTATAGTGACCGTTCACTTGCGGGTCTTTTTGTTCTTTCGAGGTGTTTATGCTTGATGTTAAGAGTCAGGATATTTCCATCCCCGAGGCTGTTGTGGTGCTTTGTACCGCCCCGGATGAAGCTACCGCCCAGGATCTGGCCGCCAAAGTGCTGGCGGAAAAACTGGCCGCCTGCGCCACCCTCCTCCCCGGCGCGACATCGCTGTACTACTGGGAAGGCAAACTGGAGCAGGAGTATGAAGTTCAAATGATCTTAAAAACCACCGTTTCACATCAGCAAGCGCTTATCGACTGCCTGAAGTCTCATCACCCGTATCAAACGCCTGAACTTCTGGTTTTACCTGTTACTCACGGAGATACTGATTACCTCTCATGGCTCAACGCATCTTTACGCTGATCCTGCTGCTGTGCAGCACATCCGCCTTCGCCGGATTATTCGACGCGCCGGGTCGCTCGCAGTTCGTCCCTGCCGACCGGGCGTTTGTTTTTGATTTTCAGCAAAATCAACACGATCTTACCCTCTCCTGGCAGGTAAAAGAGGGTTACTACCTTTACCGTAAACAAATCAGTATCACGCCGACGAAAGCGGATATCGCCGCAGTCCAACTCCCGGCAGGCGTCTGGCATGAAGATGAATTCTACGGAAAAAGCGAAATCTACCGTAAGCGGCTAAACGTTCCGGTAACGGTTAACCAGGCGGCGGCTGGCGCGACATTAACGATAACGTACCAGGGGTGCGCCGATGCGGGATTCTGTTATCCGCCGGAAACGAAAACGGTGCCGCTAAGTGAAGTCGCCGCGGCAATAGACGCCACGCCGACGCCTGCTGTCACCCAGACGGGTGAGACGTCAAAACCCGCCGCCCAGCTACCTTTTTCTGCGCTCTGGGCGCTACTGATCGGCATAGGCATCGCCTTTACGCCCTGCGTTTTACCTATGTATCCGCTGATTTCCGGTATTGTCCTGGGGGGAAGGCAACGTTTGTCGACGGGGCGCGCACTGCTGCTGGCCTTTATCTATGTACAAGGGATGGCGCTGACCTATACCGCACTGGGTCTGGTCGTCGCCGCGGCGGGATTACAGTTTCAGGCGGCGCTGCAGCACCCTTATGTGTTAATCGGCCTTGCCATCGTGTTCACCCTGCTTGCGTTGTCGATGTTTGGCCTGTTCACACTACAGCTCCCCTCCTCACTGCAAACCCGGCTGACATTAATGAGTAATCGTCAGCAAGGCGGCTCGCCCGGCGGTGTTTTTGTTATGGGGGCGATTGCAGGATTAATTTGCTCGCCCTGTACCACAGCGCCATTAAGCGCGATCCTGCTTTATATCGCTCAGAGCGGCAACATGTGGCTGGGCGGCGGTACGCTGTATTTGTATGCATTAGGTATGGGTCTGCCGCTAATGCTGGTCACCGTGTTTGGCAACCGTCTGCTACCGAAAAGCGGCCCGTGGATGGCGCATGTTAAAACCGCTTTTGGTTTCGTGATCCTCGCGTTACCGGTCTTTTTACTGGAGCGGATTATTGGCGAGGCTTGGGGTTTACGTCTGTGGTCGCTGCTGGGCGTCGCTTTCTTTGGTTGGGCCTTTATCACCAGCCTTCAGGCCAGACGAGCGTGGATGCGTATCGTACAGATTATCCTGCTGGCGGCAGCGCTCATTAGCGTGCGGCCTCTACAAGATTGGGCATTCGGATCGCCATCCGCGCAAGCTCCAGCGCACCTCAATTTCACGGCTATTTCTACCGTGGATGAACTCAATCAGGCGCTGGCGCAGGCCAAAGGCAAACCCGTTATGCTGGATTTCTACGCCGACTGGTGCGTGGCCTGTAAAGAGTTTGAAAAGTATACCTTCAGCGATCCGAGGGTCCAGCAGGTGCTCGGCGACACGGTGCTCTTGCAGGCTAACGTCACCGCTAACAATGCGCAGGACGTCGCGCTGTTAAAGCATCTGCAAGTTCTCGGGCTGCCCACCATTCTGTTCTTTGATGCCCAAGGCCAGGAACAGCCGCAAGCGCGAGTCACCGGCTTTATGGACGCCGCCACCTTTAGCGCGCATTTGCACGATCGCCAACCATGAGCGACACTTGCAAAAGCAAAGACGGAGGAGAATACCGTGCAACGTGAAGATATTCTGGGAGAAGCCCTGAAATTACTGGAGACGCAAGGGATAGCCGATACTACGCTGGAAATGGTGGCGGAGCGCGTAAATCGCCCACTCGACACATTACAGCGTTTCTGGCCAGATAAAGAAGCCATTTTATATGACGCGCTACGTTATCTGAGTCAGCAGGTAGATATCTGGCGACGCCAGCTTCTTCTTGATGAGACGTTTTCTGCTGAACAAAAGCTACTGGCACGCTACAGCGCGCTTTCGGAATGTGTCAGTAATAACCGTTATCCTGGTTGCTTGTTCATTGCCGCCTGTACGTTTTATCCCGACCCAACCCATCCTATTCACCAACTGGCTAATCAACAAAAACGCGCGGCACATGATTTTACCCATGGGCTACTGACCACGCTGGAAATTGACGATCCGGCGATGGTTGCAAGGCAGATGGAACTGGTGCTGGAAGGTTGTCTCAGCCGAATGCTGGTCAACCGCAGTCAGGCTGATGTAGATACCGCTCAGCGGTTGGCGGAAGATATTCTGCGTTTTGCACAGTGCCGTCAGGGTGGAGCGCTCACCTGACGGGTACTGATTTTATGCATTTTGCCTGAAAAGCAGGCAGTCAGCGCGCTTTTATCACTTTTTTCGTGTAAAGCCGTTGACGACCGCGCCCCTTTACGGTTTAATGCGCCCCGTTGCCCGGATAGCTCAGTCGGTAGAGCAGGGGATTGAAAATCCCCGTGTCCTTGGTTCGATTCCGAGTCCGGGCACCACCTTTCCTTTTTTATGCTTCCCTATGAATTCCAATATGTATGTAATTCAATAAGTTAGCGTAAAAATCTTTCCAGATGCGTTTTGATTTATCCCTACGTATCCGGAAAATTAGGGGTCAGGTTGAGGGTTCATTCAGTTCGATGAACGGAGAGGCCCTCATGTTGACTGACAGCAAGATCCGCGCCGCGAAACCCCTCGCAAAATCCTATAAACTCACTGATGCACAAGGTCTGTACCTGACGGTATCCACCAGTGGTTCAAAGCTATGGTATTTCCGCTACCGTTTTGAAGGTAAGGAAAATCGTCTGGCCTTCGGCCCCTATCCGCAGGTTACGCTGGCGGAAGCCCGCGAAAAGCGCGATGCGGCGCGTAAGCTGCTGGTATCCGGCGTTTGCCCTTCTCTGCCCCGCAAGGCGGAAAAAGCCGCCGTTGACGGTACGCGCACCTTTCAGTACATCGCCACGGCGTGGCACTCCAGTTGTCTTAAGCTGTGGTCAGAAGACCACGCGGACAAGATCCTGACCTGCCTGAAGCGCTACGTCTTCCCCGATATTGGCGCAATGGACATTGCAGAGGTTGAAACCCGCCATCTGGCGCAGCTTGTTAAATCCATCGACGATAAGGGCGTGCATGACGTTGCCGGGCGGGTGCGCCAGCATCTGACCAAAATCATGCGTCATGCCGTACAGCAGGGAACGATTAAATATAATCCGGCTTACGATCTGGATGGCGTCGTGACCCCTGTTGTGACCCAACATCACCCCGCCCTGCCCCTGAAACGCCTGCCGGAGCTGCTGGACAAGATTAATGGCTACAAAGGGCGGGAACTGACCCGTCTGGCGCTGGAGTTGAATCTGCACGTTTTCCTGCGCTCCAGTGAGTTACGCCTCGCCCGCTGGGATGAGTTCAACCTGAAAGCTCGTATCTGGACGGTGCCAGCAAAGCGGGAAGCGGTGAAGAACGTGCGTTTCTCAGAGCGTGGCGCAAAGATGAAGGATGAGCATCTGGTGCCGCTATCTGCGCAGGCTGTCGCCCTGCTGGAGCAGATAAAGGAAATTACCGGAGAGTCGGTATTTGTTTTTGCGGGTGCTCACTCAATGAACAAGCCGATGAGTGAAAACACCATCAACAAGGCGCTGCGCGTGATTGGTTACGACACCAAAACCGAAGTCTGCGGTCACGGATTCAGAACGATGGCCTGTAGCGCCCTGAACGAATCCGCACTGTGGTCTAAGGACGCCATCGAGCGCCAGATGAGCCACAAGGAGCGCAACGGCGTGCGGGCGGCGTATGTGCATAAGGCGGAGCATCTGGAAGCGCGTATGGAGATGATGCAGTGGTGGTCGGATTATCTCGACATGAGCCGCGAGGGGTACGTCGCGCCGTATATTTATGCGCGGCGGCATAAGGCTGCCTGACCCAGCGGCAATATAATTTGTTGATAATGAAAAAGCAGATCCTGATTGAATCCGGATCTGCTTTTTGTATTGAAAGGATTTAACTTCAATTTTTTGATTGTTAATAGGAAAGCCTACAAAAATATTCTACGTAGAATATTTTTGTACGAAAACCTATTAATACAAAATGGCTCATTCAGATGAACATCTTTTGCAGTGCTTAGTACTAATGTATCTCCAAACGAATGATTGCCCACACAGTGTTATGTCCTATACGATAAATTGAAAAAACCTTATATTATCAATAAAAATCCGTCATTCAGGATGTGAAATGATGAAAGAGAAAAAAACACTGCTCAACAATAATGAGAATGGAACTGGCTTACCATCCAAGCCCTCAATTATGAGTGAAAATAAACTCCAGAACACAGTGTTTTCCGCTATTGGCAGTGCATCCCCAGCTCACAAGCTGGTACAGGGCTCCAGCGCTGCCGCTTTCCTGAAAAACCATGAATCACTTCTTGCCGGTACCGCTGTCAGCAGCGCATTCGCAACTCAGAAGCCGGCACAGGGCTCCAGCGCTGCTGCTTTCCTGAAAAACCATGAATCACTTCTTGCCGGTACCGCTGTCAGCAGCGCATTCGCAACTCAGAAGCTGGCACAGGGCTCCAGCGCTGCCGCTTTCCTGAAAAACCATGAATCACTTCTTGCCGGTACCGCTGTCAGCAGCGCATTCGCAACTCAGAAGCTGGCACAGGGCTCCAGCGTTGCCGCTTTCCTGAAAAGCCATGAATCACTTTTTGCCAGTACCGCTGTCAGCAGCGCATTCGCAGCTCAGAAGCTGGTGCAGGACTCGGGCATTACCGCTCTTTTCAAAAAGCAGGGGGGGATATTCAACGAAAATTATTTCGCTACAAGCATTGCTAAACAATTAGAAAAATTAGATGCAACCGAAATTCAAACATTACAGGAAGCGGCCATTCTATTTTCACGCTCACCTCAAGGTGCAGCAATTATTGCAACAAATATCCATGCAGTAGAAGTAAAAGAGCCTGACGCATTAACAAAATTAAAAAATTATATCGAAAAAAGCCCTATAACTTCAAACTTTAGAAAATTACCATTATTAGTACAACTCATCATCATTTATCTTGTAACCACCATGTATTCAGTCGTTGTGGATAAAAACAAAGAATTAGCAATGAATTTAATGGAACAAGCGCAACAATATGTTAGTAAATCTATATCACCAAGAACTCATTTTAAAGAATTAACAAAACAGTTACCCCGCGAAGTTGACATTAGCACATTAAAACACATAAGAATAATTACTGGAGAAAATGTCCGATTACGGAACACACCATCAATGCAAGGCGATGTATTGGTTAAGTTGGAAAAATATACTCCCGTGATCGTTATCGATAAAAGTGACAGGAAATGGTTATATGTACAACTGTCATTCGGAGAACAAAAGATCTATGGTTGGGTCAATCGTTCCTATACAAAAGCAATAAATCATTAAGTCATAAAATTTGAATGAATTCTCATTCCTAATGAATAAGTATAAAATACTTTTAGCCACCCGACTTCTAAGTGCAGATCGGGTGGTTACGACACCAAAACCGAAGTCTGTGGTCATGGCTTCCGCACAATGGCCTGTAGCGCCCTGAACGAGTCTGCGCTGTGGTCTAAGGACGCCATCGAGCGCCAGATGAGCCACAAGGAGCGCAACGGCGTGCGTGCGGCATATGTACATAAAGCGGAGCATCTGGAAGCGCGTATGGAGATGATGCAGTGGTGGTCGGATTATCTCGACATGAGCCGCGAGGGGTACGTTGCGCCCTATATTTATGCGCAGCGGCATAAGGCGGCCTGAGCCAGCGGCAATATAATTTGTTGATAATGAAAAAGCAGATCCTGATTGAATCCGAATCTGCTTTTTGTATTGAAAGGAATTACCTTGCATTTTTTGGTTGTTAATAGGAAAGCGTACAAAATTATTCTACGTAGAATAATTTTGTACGAAAATCTATCAATATTTCGCGAATCAATAGGTAAATATAGAAAATTATTTGAGGAGAATAATTTCAGGCGATAGCAGCCAGACAATCTGCACCAGAAACTGATTTGCCGATACGCCATAACTGCACCAGTTCAGTGTCATCGTTTATCTGCACCAGTCTGCCGTCGCCTGTCTATGTCAGGATTGCGCCAGATACCACCGGATAAATACCGATCTGCGCCAGCTTTATCCTTTTAAGCCCTTTGGCCTTTTCCGGTCTGGCGCTGTTACCCTTAGCCGCCCTTTACCTTTATCTGGCCTTTTCCCTTTTGCTGGCACAATCACCAGAAAAAAATAACGGAATGCTGCACCAGAAGCCTGTTAATAGGCTAGACCATTTAGAAACATCGTTATTAAAAGGAAACCGTACAAAAAATTTTGCCCCCAAAATTTTTTGTACGAAAACCGATGGATAACCTCATATTGCAAGTCTGAAGCTATCAATCACCACCATCCTTTCTCCCGTAAACCTGCGCCACATACCGTCCGCGTCCGTCGCCGTGCCCCAAATCCATCGCCGTCATTGCCAGCGCTTCCTTCTCACTAAATCCCTGCGCCAGATAATGACGGATCGCATCCTGCGCCCACGCATAGCGCAACGAGTGCGGGGAATATGCGCCCGTTAAGCCGAGACGTGACGCCTGACTGTGCCAGTATTTCATCGCGGTTTTCAGATCCGGCTTATCTATCAGCCTGTCGTGACGATCTTCTGCCACAGCCAGCGCATTATCCAGCGCTTTTCTGACTGCTACCGCATCAAGAATAATCGTCTCGCGGGGTCGCCCGCCTTTGGTGCCAAACACTACGGTTAAGCGGGTGTCACCACGATCCAGCGCCTGCCGCCACGTTTTCAGCGACTGTACGCTCTGCACCGCCTCCTGCGAGCGTAATCCCATCAGCTTTGAGAGTTCCAGCGCTGCCGCCATCCCCGGATCTTTTACACGGGCTGTCTCCAGCACGTCACGATAGTGCTCCGGCGTGATAGCCAGCTTTGTACCGTTGCGGGATGCGCCAGACAGACCAAGAGAACGGTTGTTCAGCCGCTCACTCTGCGCCAGCCTGTCACGCCCGGCCTGTTTCAGAATGCAACGTACCGCCGCCATCTCGTTTTGCAGGGAACGCTTCGTGATGCCCTGCGCCAGCTTAATGCGATCGTGAACGGTCTTATGGCTGCCGCCCGCCTGTTGTGCAAGCCGCTTCATTTCCTGCGCCAGAATCCCCATATTTTCCCCCTTTCATGATTGCCGCAAACTCATCCCAAAAAACCAACACTGATACCGCTTTCCCCGGCGCACAGGCCGATAGCCCCTGTTTTTTTGTCGGGGCTGCGAACGATACCTGAGCGCCGGGGCGGCAGCCGTTGAGGTGTGGTGGGGCTTCGGTTGTGCTCTCAGAGCAGCCGCCCGCTTGTGCGGGTTATCCCCCGGATCGTCCGGATCCGCCTCGGTATCGGCTCATGTTCTCCTTATGGGTAAAATGGCCTGAAAAGGCAGTGTCAGAATCCAGCCATGAGCTGGCGCAGTTGAGTTGTCTGGTGCAGGTCGAAAAGGCTGCGTGCGTCACTTTCCCGCTTTACGCGGTTAAAGTGACGCACTGGACTGGTGCAGTGTCTGAAAATTTATCGTTGGTGCAGTTTTACGACCACGCAGCAGCAAAGCCTGCTGTCTTTGCAGGCCGCAGTCCGTAAGGTAAAAGGCGCAGAGGGTGTCAGCAGATACAGGTTAGCCGGGAAAATTTCGGCGCGGAGCAGATTCAGACCAGCAGGCTGGCGCAGTAAAGGACATATAGTGTTAAAACTCGGGCCTCCGTCGCGATGTTCTGCGACCCGGTGTTTGCAGAGGTCTGCACCGGTAAACGGATCAACCGTCCTGATAACAGGCGCTTCTTTCAGGTTGTGAAGCGTTGGGCGCTGTCGACGACAGCATGGAGCAGGAGGGAGACTACGCCAGTGCCGCTGGCGCAGAAAGGAAAAACTGTTTGTACGTCAAAAAGATTATTTGCGAGCCTGAACTGCCGCGCTTCGCTTGCCTTCTCCCGATCTTCTGACAGCAAAGCCATCAGAAGATCGGGAGAGACGATTTAGTAATTTTCAGGCTTGCGGTAGTGGGAAGGCCAGATTTGCTCTGGCGCAATACCCAACGCTTCGGCAATCAGCCTTTCGCCTTTGGGCCAGTGCCTTATCAGCGCATTTGCCAGCGTTGAGGACGCCAGCCCCGACTGACGGGACAGCGCCGCCAGCGAGGTGCCCCGTTTTCTCAACCCCGCGATAATGTCGGCGGGATGCCAGTCCTGTTGCGTCATGCTGTCACCTCGTCAATAAACTTCACGCCGTCAGCGGTACGCAGCCAGCGCGGGGCCGTGATTTCATCAGAAAAATAATGGATCAGGTCGTACAGCAGGCAGCCAAGGTAATTTCTGGTTTCCGGTAATAGCCCCTGTCCCGTCAGCACCTGCGTCAGGGCAAGGCAGTAGTTACAAAGTTCAGTACATTCGGGATCGAAACGCGGTGAGCGGGTGGGGAGCGTATCAACGATCAGGCTGTCCATCATGTGCTCCGGGATCGGATCAAGCAGTGAGGGCTGAAGAAGTTGCAGACAGGCATTAAGCCTGCCGCAAAGTGCCATTTTCAGCGTGGGATCGTCGTGTTCGATCAGGATTTCGGCGAACTGTTTGCAGTGTTCTGCCAGTACGGTGAAATCCGTGGCGGCATTGAAGGGAACGGAGAGTAGCGGGTGTGTCTGGGTGAGGGTCGTAGCCATAAGGCATCCTCCGATGAGCAGTGTTTATCACCACCACCGGAGAGGCTAATCTCATGGTGGTGGAACCGGACGGGGTTAGCCTTACCGGCCTCATCGACACCGGCGCGCTTTGCAGCGCCCCCGCCCGGCCCACCATTGAGATGTAGCAGAACGCACGACACAAAAAAAGCGCAGACGCGCCTTTGTGTCGTCGATGAAGTCAATCAGGAGGCTAATCCCGGCACCTGAATTTGCAGGTGCGTGTAAAAGATACCGCAATTAGCCAATAGCAGCAAGTGAGGGGTTCTGGAAGCAGATCGCAGAAAATAAAAATTCCACAGACAAGACCGCCATAACAGGAAAGGTTTATTATCTGTTAGCCCGCACATCGCTGTGGCGAAATGTGATTAATGTCAATAAGTTGTATAATGTGTACAACAGTTGATAAAACATCCCACCAACAAAGAATAAATGCCGTACTATCTCTGATATAAGCAAGAAAACTCAGGCGCAGCTTTCCTTTCTGCTGGAATATTTGGGCTATTCAATACGAAAAATTTTGTAACGATGAATTCAATCTTCTATCTTGAACGTCATTTTACGCACGGTGACAGAACCTACACAGAGACAGAGTTGCTGGCGGCATCAACGCACGTTGTTGTGTTAGCAGAACCCGGCGGCGGGAAAACGGAACTGATGAAAAGCCTCGCTCGGAAACTGAACACTACTGTCTTAAATGCCAGCGTATTTGCTTACGCAGGAGCAGATAAAGAAAATAGCGCACTGGTAATTGATGCCGTTGATGAAGTCGCCAGAATTGATCAATCAGGTATTCATAAACTCCTTGCTCTCGCCAGAACATCAAAGCCGACTCGCGTAATCATGTCAAGTAGATCAAGCGAATGGGGACAGGCTTGTACCAGCATTTTTGAAAAATTTCTTGGTTTCTCCCCGATGGTTGTGAGGCTGAAAGAATTCGATCAAGACGAGCAACACGCTATCTTTAAGCACCATGCGCCAGAAGAAGACTTCTTTGCATTCCAGACCGAAGTAACACGGTTTAGTTTAGACATGTTGTTACCAAACCCTCAGTTTCTGAAAATGTTCACCGATGCCTATTTAGAAAGTGGCAGGCGATTTGCTGACAAACGTTCAATCTTTGCTTTAGCAGTCGAACGACTGGCTAAGGAAGTCAATCCAGATATCCCGAAAGCCCCTGTATCTCTTTCAGTTGCACAGAAGATTTCATTTTCTGCCGAGGTTTATGCCAAACTTCTGTTGTCGGGCGCAGAGGGAGTCAGCACCATCGACGTGACGGCAAACCGGATGTATCCCATGCTGCCAGCGTTGTTTAGCAGCAGTGCGGCCTGTTACGACATATTGTCAACTCAGCTTTTCAAGCCCGGCGATAAGGAAGACCAGCACCGCCCGGTCCACAAGATTGTCGCTGAATACTGCGCAGCGGATTATCTCATTAAACGAATAGCCGATCCTGTGGATGTCCTCACTTTACCAAAGTGCTTGCCTGTTATTGCACCGAACGGTATTGCCAGAGATGAGTTGAGAGGTCTGCTCGGATGGATGGCAGCATTAGGCAACAGGTCGGTACAGGGATCCATTATTGAGCTTGACGCCTATGCGGTACTCGCAAACGGCGATCCATCGCAGCTTGAACGCTCATCAAAACGACAGCTTCTCTATCAACTCAAAGAGATTGAAGCCGCAGATCCTTACTTTCGTCGGAGTGATTTCTGGCGCCGGTTCAGCGCGGCTGGTTTTTTCACGCAAGACGTTGTTGAGGAAATAAAGCCTCTTTTAACGATGGGCAATGATGGTCATTTACGTGATTTAATTTTAGAACTTCTGGCAGACTCTCCAGTAAACAGTCAGTTGGTGCCTGAATTGAGCCAGCTTACGTTAAATCCCAATGAGTCTGAACATATTCGAACCCTAGCAAGCAGATGCTTACTCAATATCAAAGAATACGATTGCATTGGCGCTTTAGCTGTTTTGATTTTTGAGGCCAGTAATATTTCACTCAATATTGCAGCCAACGTCATCGAAGTCACAGGGCCCGAAAAATTCGACCACCGATATCTCTCTGGATTCTTCCGCGTCTGTGCGAATCTCTATCCCGGTCACGAAGAACAATTCGAAAGAGTGGTCGGCCTCGTTATTTTATTAAAAAGCTCATTTCCTGTTTTTCACTGCATACTCTCGAACTTCTTCTGGACGAATTAACCTGTAACCTTTATTGCCATTGTGGGAAAGAATCCTATGAATGTGATTGTCGTAATGGAATAAGCAAGATTGTCGGTTCAATGGTCGATCGCTATTTTGAACTGGCTCAAGCACCATTTGATCCTGTGAGGATCTGGCAATGGATAGGTAATCTCAATTTTCATCACCAATGTCAGGCCGATCAAAGCAAATCGGTACAAGTGCTTCGGGAAAATGACACACTTCGTCAGGGGATCATTGCCTATGTATTTGGGCCTTTAACGGATCGTAATGAAATATTCAACACAAGAGTAGAAAAGTTCGACGGGCATCTGCACTCACATTCAGGCCTTCATTTATGGAGGAATGACTATAAATTTATCCTCAATCTGGCTTTTGAAGCAGATAACGTTGACCTGTGGGCGAGTTTCCTTGTCAACCACCAACGTTACAGAAACAAGGAAGAGCAAGGCCCTGATGATTTGCGGGCACAAATGCGTCGGCATGCCCTCTCCAAGCCCGCATTTATGCGTGAATGGGCCCGATACAACAATGCAATGAAATTATCCGGGCAGAAAAGCCAACTCCGGAGATTCAGACATAGCCGAAAAATGAAACGCCGTGACAGAAAGCAACGAGAGATCCACGCCAGAAACATAAAATTTGTTAATGAGAACAGAGATATTGTAGAGCGAGGTCGTCACTGGCGGTGCCTGCTGCGTTTTGCAGAACTTGTGCTCATGCATCCGGAAAGAATTGAATTAGAATTTGGTGACGAGAAACTGGTTCGGACAGCGTTGCGAAATTGTCTGGATTTTATTACTCCCGAGGTTCCCACTCTACCCGAACTAGCAGCACTGCAATGCGAATCTAAATACAGGCATTCTGAGACGGTTTTATATGCCGCCTGTCTGGAGATTCTACGTGCAGAAGGCAATCTTGAATGCGTCAATATCGAGTTGCTTACAGCCTTAAGAACGAACATTCACAGGGGATACCACTCAGTTTCGAAAGAAGAACGTGATGCGCTACAGACTGAAATCGACCGCCTCATTTTTCCTTATAGTGAAAGTGCTGAAAAATATCTCCGACAGTACGTTGAACCCCAACTCACTCAGCCATGCCCTCACCCTGAAATCGGGGTATTAAGTAGACAAGAGGTCTTTCGTCATTCACGCGCTAAACTTTCCATTGAATGGCTTCGTCGTTTTCCCGATGTATCCCTTAATTCAGTCGATACACTTTTTGAAATTGCCGCTCAATACGGCGATCGTGAGAATTTAAAAGAGATTATTGCAGAGCGTTGCTCAGAGATGATGTCAGGCTGGCCCAATCCGAAAGAAAATGAGGATATTGAACGCAAACGAATATTCTGGCTGGTACGTGAATTCTACTTTATGGAGAACATTGCGGATACTTATTGGGCATGGTTAAAATCTGATAAAAATAATTTACTGCATTTTTATGAACGTTCTGGACGTATGAATCGAAGCGAGCACCGTGCCTGGCCGGAACTCGCCTCAATTAAAGTTGAAGCCATTTTAGACGCTTTCATTGAACACTGGCCGCGAGTTGATCTACCTGATAGCTGGGGTAGTGATAGCCCTAAAGAAGAGAAAGCCTACCGCTTTTTGACTGATTTGATTTGGTCAATAAACTCGGACACTTCCGATGATGCAATACCAGTGCTGGACCGTCTTCTTAACGATCCACGTTTCACCAATCTACATAAAGAGTTGCAAAGCATATACGCTGATCAGATCAGAAAAAAAGCACTCAGAGATTTTGAACCACCGACGCCAGATGAGATAGTTCAACGCCTTGATTGTGATTCAGTCGTTACCGTTGAAGGCCTGCGTCAGTTAGTTCTTCAGGAGCTTCATGATTTTCAGAAAGCGATTGATGGCGGGGAATTTAACTCGGCTGATCGCTTCTATGAGAAAAATGAACGCCTCGATGAGGTAAAGTCCACAGAGATTATTGCGGAGCGCCTGAGTTTAAGACTTCAGCCTCAGGGTATCGCTATAACTCCAGAGCATCAGTTGAAAGGGCAAAACAGGAGTGATTTCACAGCATCTAAATTGATTGGAGGAAGAAGACGGCTGCTGGTTACGGAAGTCAAAGGCCAGTGGCACAGAGAGTTATATTCTGCTGCTTCAGCCCAACTCTATGACCGTTATTCCATTCACCCTGATGCCGAACAGCAAGGTATCTTTCTTGTCATATGGTTTGGAGAAAGCGAAACCGTTGCTGGCCGCAAAACCCACGGAATTAAAACCGCTCAGGAGCTAAAAATTAGTATTGAAGCAGTACTACCGGCTGATCTCCGTGATTTAATTGATGTTTTCGTTTTAGATGTTTCACGGAACGGTGGCCACCAACGTTAGCAATATAGCTCTCGCTAATTAACCAGAGATCGGGTTAATTAGCGAGAGCCAACAAAACACCGTAAGTATTACCATGCCACCAAGTGAATACCATTGGCCATCTGGAAAACTGGATTCCTTTATTTTGTTTGCTTTGTAGCTCTTATGTTTTAAACATAATATAACCATGATTTGATATATATCAAATTATTTGGCTTGATCTCATAACTGTATATGAATACAGTATATACAACATATGGCATGTTTTATTAAAAAATGATACTACATGCTCAAAACTGTAACTCTACATAGGTGCTAATACATATGCCAAATAATACTAAGAAAACCTCCTCAACGATTGCATCACAAGCAGCTCAAGTGCTGAAAGATCCTAATGCTTCAGCTATTCAGAAAAGTTTAGCCGGATCTGCTTTATCCCAATCTGGGACTTCAAACCAAACGGGTGGGGAAATGGAGACTACAGCCTCAAAAGTTTTAAATAGCCCTAAATATAATGACCAAACAAAGACGCTTGCTGCTTCAGTTCTTTCCCAAGCCAATAAAGGGCGGAAATGACAGCGTCTTTATATCTATAGGCAGCTACATGTAGCTGCTTTTCTTCTGATGATTTTAAATGTCTACAATGGAAATAATTGTATGGAACAATGTAAAAATGACGCTATATTAGAACATATCAAGAATTATAGTAAACATATTGATGAATTTAGATCTCAGGCAAACTCACAAGGGATTTGGTTATTTATTTCAACTCTTGGATGTTGGAGCGTAAATATACCACTAATTCAAGTTATCGCGGCAATCTTGTTATTCTGCATATTTATATTTAATTCCAAACAGGACATGACAGAAAAAAGAGCGTTTCATAAAATAGAAGAAGACATAGCAAAGGATATTGATAGTAACTTAATAGGAGACTCCAGGAAAGCCAGGCTATATGATCTGGGATTAGTTGAAAAATATAGAAAAGCAATTAAGCCAGTTTTAAAAACCTCACCAATATTTATTGTGTGTTATATTTTCTATTCTATTAGTTTCTTGGTCTTTTTTTCTAATCTTTTTCCCCGGATGAAGTTAATTTTTAACTTTTGAATTGTAATCAAACCTCAAGCATTAAAATAATGTTTGAGGTTGTGCGCAGATCTTATTTTACTTCACATTAAACACTGAAGATACCTGATGACTTCAGACAGCGGACATGCCGAGCAACAATATATCATTGATAATTTGATTCATAAAACAACCATCTTATTGGCACCAAATAATACCAATCAGGCATGAACCAAATCCCCCAACGTCACCATCAACATCATCGGATCCATCGGCGACGGCTCAAACCCCACCCGCAGGTAAAACTCCCGCGCTTCATCCGACAGGGCATGGACCAGCATCCCGCGAATACCGATAGTTTCCGCCACCTGAATCACCCGCAGCCCGGCATCCCTCACCAGCGCCCGACCTACGCCCTGCCCATGTAGCGACCGATCCACCGCCAGACGGCCCAGCACCACAACCGGGATCGGATCGGGCATATTGCGACGAAAGCGACCGGGGGCGGTGTTTGTCGTTACCGCGCTGGACGCCAGCGAATAATACGCCAGTACGTCAGAATCGCTGCCGCAACACACAAAGGTACGGGATGCGCCAGTTACCTGATTTTTCATCGCCCGCTGTTTTAGCCAGTTATCCATTGAATCCACACCGCAGCAGAAGGGGGTAAGAATATGCCCGGCATGAAGCGGTTCAGGGGCGGAGATCATTTTTCCTGCTCCCACGGTGCAGGAGTCTGCATGGTTTTACGCAACGCATCGTTTGGCGCAGGAGCCTGATCCAGACGGATCAGAAATGCCTGATAAGCCTCTGGATCGGCCATAATGATGCGTTGCTCGATCAGCGCTTCCTCGGCGGCGGCGCGGGCAGCTTCTAGCACAAAGTCTGTGCAGTTTTTCCCTCTGGCTTTTGCAGCCCGATCGATAAGATCGCGCTCGGCGGGCTTGATGCGCAGGTTCAGGGTTTCGCGTTTCATCGCCATACTGTTTGCGACTGGCATGGTGTTGTCCTCTTGTGTTTCTGTGGATATTAAGTATACAACACGCGTAACGCAGATGTCATTACGATAGATTTAAAGGGAATCGAACCAGTGCATCGAACCGAACAAGTTTTTATACCTCAAAAGCCACTATTTTGATTTACAAGTAAAAATACGGGTCACGCTCAGGGTCTTGACAATTCGTCAAAAACGGATTTATGACGGAATTCAATTTAATAGATAGCTGAATGCTCCCGAGTCCGGGCACCACTCTTATCAAAGTACGTTGGTTAGGGCTTGAGAACCTTAACGGACGTTACGTGGAACCCGAAAGGACAATCGATGTAGCAGGTCAGTCTACACATCGAGATGGATTTTTGGGTTTCTCAAGTAAGGGAACTTGTTGGCGCAAGTTCCCTTTTCTCGATCACCCGATATCGTTACAGCTTATCTATTCTTTGTCAACCCACTGTAAATGCTTCGGGCATGTGCTGCCTTAATCTGCATAAACTGCGCTTCCAGAGCCCTCCCCATCACTGCAATATCATTCTCCACATACTCCAGCGTGGATTTCATGTTTGAATGACCCAGCACACTTTGCGCCATATGCAGATTCTGTTCCGGCATTTTCATCATCTCCGTGGCCAGCGTGTGTCTGAAACGATGAGGACTGATCGCAAACTGACACTCCTTGGACAGACGACGGAAGAATGCTCTTACCTGAGGAGAATCCATGTCATCGCCAATGGCGGGATCTTTGCCGGTAAAAAGTGCAATATTGAACAGGCGGTCATTACCTTTCAATCCTTCGCTCTGCGCTTTCTCCATTAAACAGGTCAGCCGTGGACGCAGAAAACTGATCACCGGCACATAGTGTTCTTTGTGATTTTTACACCCCTCCGTAATCAGCCGAATCTGCCCTTCTCTCAAATCAACATCATTCAGCCGAATATGTAATAACTGGTTCTGACGTATCCCTGTGTAATAGAGCGTATCCAGGACAGTGAGCCAGAACCATGCAGGAAATAAGGCGCAGCGGGAATATTTCAGTCCCAGCCCTGTATTCTCCTGATTTTCATACTGCTCCATGATCTGATAGGCATACTCAATCTGTGCCTGAGTGAGCGTTTTCTTTCTCTTCTTGTCCGGTTTAACTACCGAATTGTTAAACGGATTTTCGTCATAGTGCAGTAACCCTCGCTGTATTCCGTAGTTAAAGATGGCCCGCATATGCGCCACCTTGTTATTCCAGGTACGTCCGGACAGCTTTTTCTCTTTTAAAAGAAAACGGCGCCAGGCAAGCACTTTGTGATATGTCACATCATTAGGGCAGCTTAACGGCCCCATATAATGTACAAATGATTTGAAGACTTTGGTGTAACTCCATTCAGATGCTGAGCGCAGAGGTTTTGCGAAGAAATATTCATCTATCAATTGTTGCCAGGTAATATTTGTTTCCATTTTTATCACCGCTATTGAGCTTTTATTATTAATACACACACAGCTTGTGTGGATTTAAATTCCCGTAATTTCATGCACATGACAACGGAAAAATATTTCAATTTGTTACAGGAACTGATGGTTTTTTAAGACTTTTCTTATATTTATTTTGTTACATTTTATTTCAATTGATGACCTTTAGAAATAAACTGTCGTCGGGAAAGTTACCATTAGCATAAATCTCTGACATTTTTATCAGATACCCTGTTAACTTTTTGTATCTCCCCCTGCCCCCTGGCTCTTCATAAAGACAGCACTGCCAGAATCGCCGGGAATCACTGACCCGATGCTTTCGCATCTTCTCAAATGCCGCCTGCACCTGCTCCTTCCTCCCGCTTTCTTTCAGACCAGAAGAACAGGAACGCGAATGTGATTTCAAAAACAGAAAAAAAACACCCGGGACGCTGATAAATACGAAGCCACAAGTCAGATGAACACAGGCATCAGCAGTATTTACTGGTATATCCCCCTCACGAAGCCCATCCCTTAGCCAGGACCAGAACAAATCTCCCAGCTCCGTTGAGGAAAGCGATGATATGCCACCCGAGGATGATCCAGTGCATTCAGTGGTAACGGTGTCATTGATAACCTCTTCTGCTGCTGAAGTCTCAAGTGCAACCGCGACTTCCGGAAACGATTCTCCTGCCACCATATCGGTCTCTGTGTTCACGCCTTCCTTTTCAGGCGACTGTGTGTCAGTGTTCGTCAGCCCTCCCAGAATCGACATGACCTGAAGAACATCTGGATCTGTTTCAGCAGTAGGCTGCCCTTCCCCACGTTCAGGCTTAGCATCAGAATCAAGGGAAGATAAAAGGACAGTAGTCTCCTGCCCTCCATCAACCATGACAGGGACATCAGGAGGAGTTGTAGAAGAACCTTTCCTCAACACGGGAGCTACTGTCGCGGCAGGGTTTAGTATCTCTGCTAATTCAGAAGTCTGCTCTTCCTGTGCAATGGGAAAACCAAGAGGTATCCCTCCGGCATGCACAATGGCCTCATTAACGATATCCGTAATATCCATTGCATCACTGTAACGTCCGCTTATGAAAGCCAGCAATGTTCTCAGAATATCAGGGTTTTTACCCAGCCACTGAAGAACCGGTTCTGGCAAAAATCTGAGAGCGATCAATTCACCATAAACCTGAGCACCTGCTATATCGGGTTCTGCTTTAAAACGAAAACGATAAGGTTCTTCCGGAACACTTAATCCCGGGCGCCATACAGCACCACTACGGAGCTCGCCTTCAATATTCCATAAGCGCCCCAACGAGTGGAATAATGCAGCGTAATAAACGACAGCACTCCAGCTGACTGACTGCGCGGATTGTTCCTCTGCAGATGCACCTCGGGGCAGCATATATCCTTTTGATAAACGTACGGCAAAGACCGTCGTCTGTATGACGTAATCCACCATGCCGTCTGTATAGGCAAATTTTCCCTGAGCCGAAGCCGGGAGTCTCTGACATAAACCCACAACGCCGTGTAAAGGGAGTAAAAAATAACGTTCAAAACGCTCTTTAGGTAGCGCGCTGTTCTCCCACAAAATCCTTAACCATTGCTGCCGTCGTTCATGCTGTAACAAATCTGAAATGGCCGCAGGGTTAAAATATCCATCCGTACAGGGAATAAGTCTCTTCTTCGCATTTCCCGATTTATTTTCTTCTATCTGTCTGAAGTTTTTCTTCTCCATCCATGACTTAACTTTCCGGAACATATTCAGTCCCTTTTTTATCGTTTTCTGTACTCACTTCTGACTCACCCGATTTATCCGCAGAAGTTCCGGCTATATCTTCAGCCCGGGGCTGGATCAGAAGCTCGTGCAATATCGGATCGGTTATAAGCACTTTACGCGCCCGGGTGGCTGCCACATACATGAGGTTAATTTCATCCTGCCGCTGACTTTCCGGCATGTCAGGATCCAGAATATCGAGAAAGTCATCATGTAACTTCACCCTGTCCCATTCGAGCCCCTTACTCCTGTGTGCTGTACATACCGTCACATCAGCTTCAGATTCACTGATGACGCGTTGCTCACGTAACGTATTCAGTCTGTCCGGTAACGGAAAAAACTGTTCAAGAATAAATATCCCCTGCTTCATCTCCACATCACCGGTATCTTCGGCTATCTGCAGATATTCATCATAGTCCCGGTATTCACGGGTCAGCCTGTCGTGTCGCATACGCTCCGACATATCAATTGAGAACCAGTACAGATCCAGTAAATCCTCAATTCTGTAGCTTTCCATACCACCAACCCAGAATACTTTCCTGCCAGCCAGCGACCAGTGCAGTGCCGTCCGGATGACACCACAGACAGATCGGTGAAGAACAGCATGATGGCCAAAATTCCGCGGCATTGTGAGCAGAACACGGCCTGCGCCCCCCTTTCCAGTTATCTGATGCGTTTCGCCCTTCAGGGCCAGCAGCCTGTTGGCCACCCCGGCTACCTCCGGACCGAAGCGAAAGCTGTGGGTTAGCCAAAGACGGTCTGAGTTCTCCAGTTGCGGAGCCTGCATGGCATTATCCGCCCCACGAAAGCGGTAGATTTGCTGATGAGTATCTCCAACCAGAACTACCCGGCAGGTCTGGTTGAGCACAATGGCGCTGATGACAGGATTGGCATCCTGAGCTTCATCAAACAATAACGTGGTATAGCGGGAAGAAAGATTCGGTTTGCTCAACTGGTAAAGCTTTAGATAAGTATCATGGGTGACCGGAAAATCCCCCTGACGGGCCGACATCATTGCCCAGATTTTCTTTGCTGAAAACAGGATTTGACCTGGTTGTAGCCCCTTACAGTCGTCAGGATCAGGCATGTGTTCAGGCGTAATATCGGTGGCCGCGCTGCATATAAAGCGATTCAGAACATCAAGCGTCAGTCTGGCCAGCAACCAGTTGCGGGAGTTTAGCGCCCGGGCGACATAGGTCAGTCGTAGTGAATTAATCAGACGATGACTGTAATGTTTCCCGACCGTCGGCCAGGCCAGTTGATGCGATGTTTTGCAGGTAACGTTGAAGGGGAATTTCTGCTCCGCCTCATCCCGAATGGCACGGTTATAAGCAATATAGAGCATTCGTTCCGTTGGATTTTCCTCAGCATAACGACGAAGTGTGGTGGTTTTGCCACTCCCGGCAAAAGCACAGACAACCAGACGTTCGCCCTTCCATGCGATGACAGCAGCCTGTTCAGGAGTATCAGTGTGGGGCATAATCGGGCTCCGGATAAAAGCATTTTGCTCATCCTGAGAACCCGCCAGACTGTTATCCAGTGCAATTTATAAATCCAAAAAAAAGAATTCTGCAAACCAGCCCTGTACCATCAAGTTCATATCCTCAGCGGAGGAAATGCGTGAAATCCAGCGCAACACACGGAGTATCACCCACTACCCAGGCATCATGATTCTCAGAAACCTCAAATGCTTCGCCGGCATGAATAAGGTATTCATTTCCGAAGCAGTCACGCACCATCATTTCACCGGAAATTATAAAACCAGTATGACGTTCTGACGGTTTTCCGGTCATTATTAATGGGTGACTCTAATGCAAACATCTAGCGAGAAAATATTTTGTAGACATCGTCAACGGAAAAGTTAACTAACAATAGTCATTATCCATATCTTTAATTTGAAATGGAAACAGGGCAAAGAGTAATTAAAATACAGCCTGTGATTCTGTACAGTTAAGGTTTAACCCCAAAGGTGCAAACAATTAAATTTGTAACAGATTATTTCAAATACGATTAGGAATATTCTTATTTTGAGGAATGGCTTAGCATTTTTTATGGTCGCCAGGATTAAAAAATACGCCCTATCCAAACAATTTAGCATAATTTATCATTCGATTTTCTAGACTAAATAAGATTTTTTGATAGGTACAAACAATGAATTGTGCAGGTTTGACATCAATTCTCTGTTGTGTAAAAATCCCGTTTAGGCCGTTAGTACTATTAAAATTAGGGTAATAATTTTATTGTTAGTTAATTGTTAACAGGAGCAAAGAATTAGATATTGCTTGTACCTTTTCTATGGATGAAATTAGGTTATTTCAGCATAAGGAGACTTCATGAGGTTTCATCATTTCTGGCCTCCGAATGATATCTATTTCGGGGTTGGAGCTGCTGGCATTATTGAAGAAGTGTCACTGATAACAAATGACAGAAATTATTTGTTTGTGAACCTAAATCGCTACAGCCTGTTAAATGCCCTGAATTTTTTCACGCGAATGAGTGATATTAATAAAATAATCGTTATCATTTCAAGTTCGCGACTAATGCCCCTTGCACGTTTTTGGTTGACAGAGTGCAAAAATGTTATTGCTGTTTTCGATGCGGCAACATCAGTCCAGGATATTATCAGAAATGTCAGTCAACACCAAAGTGGTGAAAAGATCTTGACGGAGCAGAGAGATTATCGTTTCAGAATTAACCGTAAGGATATAGTAAAGATGAAATATTTCCTTTCGGAAAGTGGTATGGAAGAGCTTCAGGATAGATTTATGAACTCATCATCGACTATGTATCGCTGGAGAAAAGAATTGGCAGTAAAATTTGGAGTACGTGAGCCGCGCTATCTGTTATTGCCGGATTCAGTTACTTTACTGTAATGCGGTAATTTTTATTGAGTAAAACACGGACAAGTATTTCGTTTCAGCACAAAATTATTTTCGTTACTCATTGGCGTTAATACATATATTCTCAGCGACTTCTGTTCTATTCAAGTAAGAAAGGGGTACGGTTATACGTTTTCATTAACCATACTGGCTGCTACGGCCAGGGGCGGTAGCGTATCTGAATAAACACCTAGAATTAACTTTGTAAATATAAAATTTTAGTAAAGGATTAATAAGAGTGTTCGGTATAGACGAGGTAAAAATCGCGATTATTGGGCTGGGATATGTTGGGCTTCCTCTGGCAGTTGAATTTGGCAAATCTCGTCAGGTTGTTGGCTTCGACGTTAATAAAAAGCGTATTCTTGAATTAAAGAATGGGGTGGATGTCAATCTGGAAACCACTGAAGAAGAATTACGTGAGGCTCGTTATCTGAAATTTACTTCCGAGATTGAGAAGATCAAAGAATGTAATTTTTACATCATCACCGTCCCGACGCCGATAAATACCTACAAGCAACCAGACCTCACCCCACTAATCAAGGCGAGTGAAACCGTTGGTACAGTGCTGAATCGGGGAGATATTGTGGTATATGAATCTACGGTATATCCGGGATGTACCGAAGAAGAATGCGTGCCGATCCTTGCTCGTATGTCCGGAATGACTTTCAACCAGGATTTCTATGTCGGTTATAGCCCGGAAAGGATCAATCCCGGTGATAAAAAGCACCGTTTAACCAACATCAAGAAAATCACCTCCGGTTCAACCGCACAGATCGCCGAACTTATCGATGAAGTATATCAGCAGATCATCAGCGCAGGTACATATAAAGCAGAGAGCATCAAAGTTGCTGAGGCAGCGAAGGTGATTGAAAATACGCAACGCGATCTGAATATTGCCTTGGTCAATGAGCTGGCGATTATTTTTAATCGTTTAAATATCGATACTGAAGCCGTGCTACGTGCCGCTGGCAGCAAATGGAATTTCCTGCCATTCCGTCCGGGACTGGTCGGTGGTCACTGTATTGGCGTAGATCCCTATTATCTGACACATAAATCTCAGGGCATTGGCTATTATCCAGAAATCATACTTGCAGGACGCCGCCTGAACGACAACATGGGCAACTATGTCTCCGAGCAGTTGATCAAAGCAATGATCAAAAAAGGAATTAACGTTGAGGGTTCCAGCGTGCTGATTCTCGGCTTTACCTTTAAAGAAAACTGTCCGGACATCAGAAATACACGCATTATTGATGTGGTAAAGGAACTCGGTAAATATAGTTGTAAAGTGGATATTTTTGATCCATGGGTGGATGCCGAAGAGGTAAGACGAGAGTATGGCATTATCCCGGTATCGGAAGTCAAATCAAGCCACTACGATGCGATCATTGTTGCAGTAGGACATCAGCAATTTAAACAGATGGGAAGTGAGGATATTCGCGGCTTCGGAAAAGATAAACATGTACTTTATGATTTGAAGTATGTTCTTCCGGCTGAGCAGTCAGATGTGAGATTGTAATCATGACGGCTTACGAAGAACTACGGACCAAACTGGTTCTGGCACCAAAGCGCTGGCTGATCACTGGCGTAGCAGGCTTTATTGGCTCCGGCTTATTAGAAGAATTACTCTTTCTCAACCAGACTGTCATTGGACTGGATAACTTTTCCACCGGTTATCAGCATAATCTAGACGACGTTCGCACGTCCGTCAGTGAGGAGCAATGGTCGCGATTTATTTTTATTCAGGGTGACATCAGGAAATTTACTGACTGTCAGAAAGCGTGTAAGAACGTTGACTATGTTCTCCACCAAGCCGCGCTAGGAAGCGTGCCACGTTCCCTAAAGGATCCCATCGCGACTAATAGCGCCAATATTGATGGTTTTTTAAATATGTTGACGGCGGCGAGAGATGCTCATGTCTCTAGTTTCACCTACGCCGCAAGCAGTAGCACCTATGGAGACCATCCCGATTTACCTAAAATTGAGGAACGGATCGGTCGACCACTCAGCCCGTATGCGGTAACAAAATACGTCAATGAATTGTACGCTGATGTGTTTGCACGTAGCTATGAATTTAACGCTATTGGCCTACGCTACTTTAATGTCTTTGGTCGCCGCCAAAATCCTAACGGAGCGTACTCGGCAGTTATTCCTCGCTGGATACTATCGCTTCTTAAAGATGAACCAATTTATATCAATGGCGATGGCTCAACAAGCAGGGATTTTTGCTATATAGAGAATGTGATTCAGGCCAATCTATTATCAGCAACAACTAATGATTTAGCCTCTAAAAATAAGGTCTATAATGTGGCAGTTGGAGATAGAACTTCGTTAAATGAGCTTTATTATCTAATTCGCGATGGGCTTAATTTATGGCGGAACGAACAAAGTAGAGCTGAACCAATTTATAAAGATTTTCGTGACGGTGACGTTAAGCATAGCCAGGCAGATATTACCAAAATAAAAACATTTCTTTCATATGAGCCTGAATTTGATATCAAAGAAGGACTTAAGCAGACTCTAAAATGGTATATCGATAAACATTCTACTTTGTATTCCTCGGTATAACTACTCACTTTCCTTTCACGTGGATGAATTTAATGAAATCGTCAGGGATGTTTACGCTTACAGCCATTGGCAGTTGCCGTATTGTGAGTCCGGTAAAACGAGCTCAGCCTTATTTTAATTTTCAGGCAAACTTTAAGAGAATATATGGTTTTACGCATACGAGCAGCGAGGCATTACAGCAGATTCGGTTTATTTTGGGCTTGATAGACATTCCTGAAAAGGTCCGACCATTTATTTTTAGACCTAATGTAAACTATTCAAACACCGACGTACATAGTCGTTCTGATTTCTATATCATTGAGATTTCAAGTCAGAAGAAGATTATGGCCTATGGGTTCTGCTTACAAATAAATTATTTAACTCGTCATTTCTATGAATTTTTTAGCCAAACAGAGCGGGCGTGCATGTACTGGTCGTTGGCCACGCAAGGAAATCGACACAAACTGCTGGCCTATCTCAAAGACGATCCCTGTTTTGCCGGAATGTCGGAAGACGATCGTGCCTTATTAAGCAATATCAATGTCGAGCAGATGGATGAGCATGCTATCGAACAGGATATGATGGAAATCGTTCAGCTTCTTGGTCGCGATCGCGTTATGTTTATGACACATGTTGATGCCGTGACTCGTGCTGGAACCGTCATTCTATCCCGTAGTCGGTTGATTAAAAATGTCGACACCATCGCCGCCAGGATGGATATTCCCTGCGTTAACCCGACAAATTTGATGGAAAAGTGGGGGCAGAAACGAGCCCTGGAAAAAAATGGCGACGATCTTACTCATTATACCGATATGTTTGGTGACGCGATCGTTGCGGCTATTTTTAAGGGAGTGATCAATAATACTAATCATCATCTTGATGAGGGGCGACAAGAGAAACAGGACCAAATACGTGAGATTACCTTATCGATCACTAAGCAGCTTGCAGATGGCGACATTATTGCTGCATCACAACAACTTTTTGCCGCATTAAGAAATCAGCAGCAAGATCCCGTTCTAATCCAACTTCGGTCCGTAATCTTCAGCCATTTAGGTTATTATGAACAGGCTTATCAGGATATTAGTGATGTTGAGAAAATTATCGGTACGACTGACAGTACATTACGTTGTCGGCTGAGGTCTCTACATGGATTAGCGCGTTGGCGGGAAGCCTTATCGACGGCAGAGATGATGCTTTCCAATGAAATTGAAGATGAAGAAGTCCTTACCGTTGCCGCCGGCTCAGCCGATGCTTTACAGCTGTTTGATAAGTCATATCATTATTGGAAACGTGTACTATTATTGAATCCTGAAACTCAAAGCGGATGGGTTAATTTCCTGAGCAGCACGCAATATTTCAATGATGGCAACGCATTCTCTGAAGCTTTCCATGCCGGCATTCAATCGCAGCGCCTAAATGATACGTTTATGGAAACGGCGTTATCTTTGGCAATCAAATTCAGTGATGAATTGATTTTCATGCATGCGCTCGAGCAGCTACTCCGCCATGAGTCAGAATTTGCGCTGACGGTATTGTCGACGATTCATGATACCGGTCTCGTTATCCGCACAGCTTTCTGCATCAAGAATATGAGCTATCATCAAGCGCTTCGCACCTCGTATAAAGATAAAATCCACGACGTTTTTGAGGCATGGAACAATACCGCGCTGTCGCTACATTCGGTTGATGATTTTGTCTCACTGAGTACTTCGCTAGCCTATAGCTACTCTGCATTTATGGTTTATCCCCATTCACGTATTTCTCGCTTTAATAATGAAGTTAAAATGGCATGGCGCGATAAATTAAGAGAAATGTATGAGCGTGAGGATTATGAAAATATCCTGGCAGGGGCGAAAATAGTGTGGCCACTTCTGAAGTTTGATCCCGTTGGCACCGTATATTGTGCAAGAACGCTGGTGAATCTTGGTGCCTGGAAAGACGCGTGCACGTTGGCCCACATGACCTTGATTCGTAACTCGAACATTACCAGCCTGCAGTCGATTATGTTACGCAGCATACGTCATATTAACAACATTCCGTTCCTCATTGATTTGATTGCTAACGTCATGAGCATTACTCTATCATTCCAGAATGCCTCAATGAACAAGTTGTTTGAGAAAGAGTGTCGCAATGTTGCAACCAGAGCCCTTAAATATGTACGCCAGAAGAAAACTGAAGGGCGTCTGGATGAAGCATTGTCTGTATTGATTAGCCTGAAACGAATTGAGCCTGATGTTTCTCGTCTGATGCGTGAATATAAGCAAATTATCAGATTATTTAATGAGTCACGGAAGGATGGCGGTAGCACTATCACGTCTTATGAACATCTAGACTATGCGAAAAAATTACTCGTTTTTGATAGCGAAAATGCCTATGCCTTGAAATATGCCGCATTAAATGCAATGCATTTACGCGACTACACGCAGGCTTTGCAGTATTGGCAGCGACTGGAGAAAGTGAATGGACCAACGGAGCCGGTGACAAGGCAGATCTCGACCTGCATAACCGCATTACAAAAAAATACATCAGGGAAGTCGTAATGATTACGCAGGAAGAAAAGTTAGCTGCACTAGGAAAAACGTGTTTAACATTAAAACAAGAGAAGAAGCTTGCGCAAGCTGTTGCGTTAATTGACAGTGAATTACCGACTGAGGCTTTAACTTCATTAGCGATGCTAAAAAAAGCAGAGTTTCTTCATGATGTCAATGAAACGGAGCGTGCATACGCGCTCTACGAAACGCTGATTGCACAAAACAATGATGAAGCACGTTATGAGTATGCACGTCGTTTATATAATACGGGGCTAGCCAAAGATGCTCAGCTAATTCTTAAAAAGGTTAGCAATGGTGTGCAGAAAAAATATAACAATTATTTAGGCAAAATAAATAAGATCTGTGATTTGCTTGAACGCCTTGAAGGGAAAGCGATCCCTGTGGGGACCAACACCTGTATTATTGCAATGAAGCATGCCATCTTGTTCTATAGAAATCGTCAACCCAGGCAGCTTCCCGTCGGGTCTTTCGGTCGTCTTGCGCTCTGTACTGGCTCGCTAGGTAGCGGTGGTGCAGAGCGTCAGATTTCCAGGCTGGCTATCGAAATCGCCAGAAAATATCGGCAAAAGGGGAAAATTGGCGGCCTGAAAGTAGAAGAACCGGTAGAACTAATTATTCGCTCCCTGACACCGGAACTCAGGCAAGACTTTTTCCTGAAAGAAGTGCTGGAAGAACAGGTCGAGGTTCTTGAAATCGCGAAGATTACCGGAAACTTGTTTGACGATGCGACAATAGAATCTCCAGAGTTGCGCTTATTGCTATCGCATCTACCGCCGGTGTGTAAATACGGCATCAAGCATCTGGTCCCCCATTTATGCGAGCGCAAGCTGGATTATCTCTCCGTTTGGCAGGATAGCGCTTGTCTGATGATTGCGCTTGCAGCATTGATTGCTGGCGTGCCCAGAATTCAACTGGGATTACGTGGGTTACCGCCGGTGGTTAGAAAGCGTCTGTTCAAGCCGGAATATGAGCCTCTCTACCAGGCGCTGGCGGTCGTGCCTGGCGTTGATTTTATGAGTAACAACCATTGTGTGACTCGCCATTATGCCGACTGGCTGAAGTTGGAGGCGAAGCACTTCCAGGTTGTATATAACGGCGTCTTACCGCCATCTACTGAACCCTCTTCTGAGGTGCCACATAAAATCTGGCAGCAGTTTACGCAAAAAACCCAGGATGCGGACACGACTATTGGTGGCGTTTTCCGCTTTGTAGGCGATAAGAACCCTTTTGCATGGATTGATTTTGCAGCACGCTATTTACAACACCACCCCGCCACGCGCTTTGTGCTGGTAGGCGATGGTGATTTACGCGCTGAAGCGCAGAAACGCGCCGAACAGTTAGGGATTCTGGAGAGAATACTATTCGTTGGCGCCTCGCGTGACGTAGGGTATTGGCTGCAAAAAATGAATGTATTCATTTTGTTTTCGCGTTATGAAGGGCTACCTAATGTGCTTATTGAAGCACAAATGGTCGGGGTGCCGGTGATTTCAACCCCTGCAGGTGGATCGGCAGAATGCTTTATTGAGGGTGTTTCGGGTTTCATTCTTGATGATGCACAGACGGTCAATCTTGACCAGGCTTGCCGCTATGCAGAAAAGTTGGTCAATTTATGGCGCAGCAGAACCGGTATTTGCCAACAGACGCAGTCATTTTTACAAGAACGCTTCACCGTGGAACATATGGTGGGAACGTTTGTAAAAACCATTGCCTCTCAGCCTCGTTAATTAATGGGCATCATTTTTCAGCTATTTCATTTATAAAATAAGTTATGAAAAAAATCATCATATTACTAACGACATTTTTCCTGCTTTCGGGATGCACTATTCCCAGGGCGGTATTTAAATCCAGCCTTATTAATCAGGACGATCCTCGTTATAATCTGGTCGAAGTCACGCCGACATTAAAACTAAGCGCTCCCGATACTGTGCCGAAAACTATTGTCGATCCGGTTTTTGCCGCAAATAACTGGCACTGGACATCTTTGGCTAAAGGCGATGTGCTGCATATCACTATTTTATCCTCGGGCGGGGCTGGATATTTATCCAATAACGCGAGCGGCGACCGTGCGGATTTTGAAAATATTCTTGTGACTGACAGTAATACCGTTCAGGTGCCTTATGCCGGGACAATCCCGGTTTCTGGATTGGATGTGACGCAACTGGCTGATGAGATCAAAAAGCGACTTTCGCGCGTTGTCCTGAATCCTCAGGTGATTGTGACACTTACCGCCCGCACCGGAGCCATGGTGACGGTCGAGGGCAGCGGGAAAACGGGTCGATACCCTCTCGAACAGAGTATGAATCGTCTGAGTCATCTTTTGGCAACGGCAGTGGCAGTAGAAAATACCAGCACAGATATGATGGAAGTTCACGTGACGCGCCAGCAGCATTATTTCACTGCGCGACTGTCAGATATTTATCAGTATCCCGGATTGGATATTGCCTTACAGCCGGATGACCGTATCACTCTGCGTCAAGTGACCGAGTATGTTAATGTGCTCGGCGCAGCAGGTGTTCAGGGGAAACATGCTCTGGTTCAGCGTCATTCCAGCGTCGTGGATGCTTTGGCGCTCGCGAAAGGATTAAATGACAATCTTGCCGATCCGCAAGCGATTTTTCTGTACAAGCATAACGAAGCGGAACAGGCGAAACAGCAGATGCGTAAGCTGAATATCTATCATGTCGATATGAGCCAACCTAACTCGGTGTTTTTAGCGCAGGCCATACGAGTGGACAACGGCGATGTTATCTATATCTCGAACGCCTCTTTGACTGATTTCGCTAAGGTGAAAGCCGCATTCGATAGCTTTTTGACCCGCGGCACTAATTCTTTCTAATGTCGCCATATGAATATTTTGAAAAATAATTCTTATTATTTTATGAAACTCATTACCGTCTGTGAGTTAATTATTTTATTGATGTCACGCGATATCAAAACACGCTATAACGGTAATTTACTAAACTATATGATGGTGCTGGCCGTACCACTGGTATGGATATCCATTACCGTTATTTCTTTTCAATATTTAAATCGCTCGGTGCCAATATCCACTGACGATATCAGTTTTGTTATTGCAGGGATATTACCGTATCTGTTATTTCGTTATACCATTACCGCAACCATGCGAACCCATTCATTCTCTACATCGTTAGCGGTTGTCTCGCAGGTTAAGAAAAGACATGTGATTTTTTCTCTTGCCGCAATCGAATTTGTTAATGCAGTTATCATTTATATTATTATTTCATTAATTAACTTTCTTATATTCTCCCGTTGGGAGGCCCAAAAACCGTTCCTGATTTTTGAAGGGATGGTTATCGCATGGCTTCTGGGGTTATCGTTTGGTTACTTTTGTGACGCACTGTCTGAACGGTTTCCGCTGGTCTACAAAGCTGTTCCTGTGATGCTAAGACCGATGTTTTTGATTTCGGCTGTCTTTTATACGGCGAATGAATTGCCTTATTCATTATTAAGCATATTCAGCTGGAACCCTCTACTACATGCTAATGAGATAGTCAGAGAAGGTATGTTTGAGGGGTATCACTCCTTGTACCTTGAACCTTTTTACCCTCTGGCATTTTCCGCAACGTTATTCCTCGCGGGCCTCATTTTTCACCTGATTTGTGACACTGAAAATCACTGACTTTAGCTTCAGGAGAGACGCATTCGTGTTCGGTTTATTAGGTTGTACACGCTATTTTGAGTCTGATAAGGGCCCGCGGGTGGTCCTTGATAAAACAGATTTTGTCATGGGCTACCATGAGCATATCGGTATTCTGGCGGCTCCTGGTTCAGGCAAAACGACGCTAACCAGGTTGCTGTGTGGCCTGGATGCTCCTGATGAGGGGGATTTTATTGGGCTACGGGGTGATGCGCTCCCACTGGGGGCAAACTCTTTTATTCTGCCAGGGTTAACCGGTGAGGAGAATGCGCGAATGATGGCAAGTCTATATGGCCTGGATGGCGATGAGTTTTCACATTTCTGTTATCAATTGACCCAGCTTGAACAGTGCTATACCGACAGGGTGAGTGAATATTCTGTCACGATGAAAACGCATCTGGCATTTGCCATTAATTTACTGCTTCCCTGCCGCCTTTATATTGCTGATGGCAAGCTGTACACCGGGGATAATGCCACACAGTTGCGTATGCAGGCGGCGCTAGCTTGTCAGCTGCAACAGAAAGGGTTGATTGTGCTAACGCACAACCCTCGGCTTATTAAAGAACACTGTCATGCGTTTGGCGTACTGCTGCATGGAAAAATTACAATGTGTGAAGATTTAGCGCAGGCAACTGCGCTTTTTGAACAATATCAGTCAAATCAGGCGACGATTCAAACTGAAGATTATTCCTTTGATATATAATTAGTAAATATACGGATAGAGTGTGGAAAATTCAGAACGTATTAAAAAATGGAAAGAAGAAAGAGCGAAGGTAGCACAAGAAAGCCGAGCCTCGCGGCTACAACAAAAAGAGGATGAACGCGCCCTTCGCCAGACGGAAAAATCGGCCGATGCAAAAAGTCATCATAACCCAGACGCCGGGTGGTCTGCGACGGATGCTGATTCTGTCCGTAGAGCGTCATTAGTTATTAAAGAGCGACGTGTTCAGCAAGCCAAGCAATCGCTACGTCGGCTCTTTCTTTATATTGCTTTGCCGCTGCTGGTTATTATGCTTATGTCGTGGATTTTAACATCGCATTTTTATAGTGCGGATGCCACCTTTATTGTGCAAACTGATGCCAGCCAGGATAATTTTTCTGGAACATCTTTCTTTGGTGCAGGCAATAAGATGTCGGAGGGCTTTCAGGTTCGCGAGTTTATACTTTCGAAAGAAATGATGGATCGGATGGAAAAAGAGCTCGGTTTTTTATCTTATTTCGCGCAAGACGATATCGCATTATTTTCCCGCTTCCACGCGCCGCTGGGTATTAATGATGATCCTTATCGTTACTATTTATCAAAAGTCTCGGTTGCTGTCGATATTCAACAGGGCATGCTGCGTTTAAACGTGAAGGCACGGAGTGCGAAACAGGCTGAGTTTTTTGCCCAGCGCATTCTGTCTTTTGCTGAACAGCACGTTAATACCGTTTCAGCGCGGATGCAGAAGGAACGGATTTTGTGGCTGGAAAATGATGTTAAATCGGCCCAAGAGAATCTGGGGGCAGCTCGACTTGAATTGCTAAAAATACAGCATATACAAAAAGATATTGACCCGAAGGAAACCATAACCGCTATTTATCAATTAATTGCTGGCTTTGAAACGCAGTTGGCGGAGGCGAAAGCGGAATACGCGCAATTAATGGTGAATGGTTTGGATCAGAACCCCCTTATTCCTCGCCTGTCGGCCAAAATCAAGGTACTGGAAAAGCAGATCGGCGAACAACGTAACCGCTTGTCAAATAAGTTAGGGTCGCAAGGCTCTTCAGAAAGCCTGTCCTTATTTGAAGATCTTCGCCTGCAGAGCGAGATCGCCAAAGCACGCTGGGAATCTGCCTTACAGACCTTACAGCAAGGGAAGCTTCAAGCTCTACGTGAGAGACAGTATTTGCTGATCATTTCTCAACCGATGGCTGAGTCTGACACCACTCGCTATGCCGATGGAACAAAGTGGTTACTGTTCTTCGTGTTGCTGGGCATCACGTACCTGGTGACTTCTCTCCTGATAACCATCAGGCGGATGCGTGAATAAGGCTGAGTAAGGAAATATAATGAGCTTGCACTCTACATTTAAAAAAATATCGCCAACCACCCTACTCAAACAAGAGGATTGGGAGGGGCTATGCCTCTATTTCAGTCAGCATCCCGAAAAAGTGCGAGATAGTGCTGGAAATGAGCAAAACATTATTCTCTTCGCTATCGCGTGTTTGCGTAAAGATGAAACAGATGTCGGGCTGACTTTGTTGTCTGACCGTGTGCTGACGGCAAAGAATGGCCGTGATTTATTACGACGCTGGGTTATTTCGCCACTGGCATCATCTCAACCGGACGCTGTACTACAGGTAGTTAATAAACTGCTGGCGGTGAATGTGTGCCAGCCGGAGGATGTCCTGCTGGTCGCGAGCGTGCTGCTTAAGAGTAAACAATATGCGACTGTTGCTGACTTAGCCGAGCAGGCATGGCTCGCTTTTTCGGGAAATAGCCAAATTTTTGCCCTCCATTTGCGCACACTGGTACTGATGGATAAAGAGTTACAGGCAATCTCGTTGGCCAGAACACAGGCGCAGGAAGTTCCCCCACGGGGAGATATGATTGCGACCTGCCTCAGTTTCTTAAATAAAAGCCGCCTACCAGAAGATCATGACCTGGCCCGCGCATTGCTCCCTTTCTTCGCGTTAGAAAGGCAGGAGTCGGCGGGGCTGGCGGTTGATACGCTGTGCGCTGTCGGTAAATATCAGGAAGCCATTCAGACAGGGGAATCCGCATTAGCCCGTGGGTTGGATGGTGCAGCACTGCGTCGTAGCCTGGGGCTTGCTTACTATCAATCCGGTCGCAGTCGGGAAGCGAAGCTTCAGGCCGCTGAGCATTGGCGTCATGCCCTGCAATTTAACTCTGATAATGTACGTATCGTGACCCTGTATGCCGATGCCTTAATCAGAACGGGTCAGAATGAGAAAGCCATTCCGTTACTGCAGCAGTCGCTCGCGACTCATCCTGATCTTCCTTATGTCAGAGCAATGTATGCCCGAGCACTGCGCCAGGTTGGGCAATACACTGCTGCCAGCGATGAGTTTGTACAACTGGCAAGGGAAAAAGGGGTGACGAGTAAATGGAACCGTTATGCCGCGGCGGCATTGTTACAGGCGGGGAAAACAAGCGAAGCGGAAAGCGTCTTTGAGCACTATATTCAGGCCAGAGCAAGTCATCTGCCTCAATCATTCGAAGAGGGGCTGCTGGCGCTTGATGGGCAAATATCTGCCGTTAATCTACCGCCTGAGCGCCTTGACTGGGCATGGGAAGTTGCCGGCAGACAGTCCGGTATCGAGCGCGACGAATGGGAACGCCGGGCGAAGTGGGGCTATCTTGCTGATAATTTTCTCCTCGACTGGCTTGAATGTCGGGGAGAGCAGGCTGATGAACCTATGTACCGATTGGCCGACATATCGCATGTCGAACAGTTTTTCCAACGGCTACAACTCGATCAGAGAGGCTGCATTATTGTATCGGCTCATCTGGGCGCAATGTATGCCGGGCCGATGATCCTGTCCTTACTGGAGATGAACAGCAAATGGGTGGCTTCCACTCCTGGCGTGCTCAAAGGGGGCTACGGCGAGCGATTGATTTCGGTTAGCGATAAAAGCGAAGCGGACGTGGTCAGGGCCTGTATGCAGACCTTACATAGTGGACAGTCGCTTGTGGTGGCAATAGACGGCGCGCTGAATTTGAGTGCGCCGACTATCGACTTTTTCGGTCAGCAAATCACCTACTCCACATTTTGCTCTCGTCTTGCCTGGAAAATGCATTTGCCTACCGTTTTCAGTGTTCCGATATGGAAAAACAGGCATATCCATTTTGTGCTTGAGAGGATGGTCGATCCGCTGAAATTTGAAAGCCAGCTTTCATTTACCGAACGTTGGAAGGAGAATTATCTGCAGTGTGTTACCCGGATCCTGCAAAGCGATCCGGAAAATCTGCGTCTTTCCGGTGGGATTTGGCGAAACATTATACGTAGGGATAGTTAATAAGCGATTTAATTGCGGTAGATGAAAATTTGTACTTCAGAGCTGAAAATGTGGTATTAACCCAGATATCAGTCTGCAAGTTGCAAGTCACCATCAGTAGCACAACGAGTCCCCTCAAACAGGCTGTCTGCCATGCCTTTGACTCTGTTATATATTTTTCAGCTTCTGTCAGCCTTGCATCTCATAAAACATTCCTGACATTTATATTAGGGCCCTATCCCAATTCGTGTTTTTGAACATTGCCCCTCCCTGAATCATATTCCCCCCGGCAGCTTTAATCTACCAGGGGGATCCTTATTCGCTAGCGTGCCATTAACGCAAAGACACCCCAGCCTAAGTATTCACGTGTGTAATTGACATGGCGTTTGGGCGCAACAGTCAGCTCCTTTCGGACTTCCTGTACAAAATCATCATCAGGGTTATCCTCCAGCCAGCGACGCATGGTTAGCCATTTCGCCGCCTCGTATCTGTCCCAGCCTTCCTGGTCTGCCAGAACCATTTCCACCAGATCATAGCCCCGCTCGTCAAAAGAGGCTACAAGGCCCTGCAGGGTGAGGAAGTCTGCCACGGATGAGACGCCACAAGCCTGAGCAATCTCTTCCGTCGGAGGTACCTGACGCCAGTATGGTTCACCGATAAGCATAATTCCTCCTGGCTTCAGACTCATGGCCAGAAGGTTCATCGTCCCTGCGACGCCGCCTGCAATCCAAGTTGCGCCAACGCAGGCCGCGATATCACATTGTTCATCCGCGACGTAACCCGCCGCGTCATTATGCACAAAATGAACGCGTTCACTGACACCGAGCTCTTCTGCTCGTAACTTGGCCTGCGCAGTAAAAAGTGGGCTCATATCGATGCCTGTACCGGTAATACCGTAATCGCGTGCCCAGGTGCAAAGCATCTCACCCGAGCCGCTGCCCAAATCGAGAACGCTCATGCCTGGTTTCATGCGCAACACGCGGCCCAGCGTGGCGTATTTTTCCGGCGTGAACGGGTTATGAATGCGGTGTTCGCTTTCGCTGATAGTAAAAATACGTGGAATATCCATTAATTTACTCCTTTTTTTAGCTGTGTATTCAGGGAACGCCCTTCCGGGGATTTTGATTTTTCTGCCAGCAGAGCAAAGAGCTTGCCCTCAAAAGTCTCGCTGACCGGCCACTCGCTACTGTCCGGGTGTGATAGTATTTTGAAGCCCGCGTTACCGAGCAAACTGGCATATTCGTCATCGCGCCAGGCCGTCATCTGACTGCCAAAACGGCTAATGCGACCGTTTTCATCTATCGCCCAGAACTGCGTTGAGCTGGTCTGCGTTTCTTCATCCCAGGCGTTTTCCGTCAGCAGCAGATGAGATGCCGCAAGGAACAGTCCGTGCGGACAACGCTGCCAGCTCGCCGGCGCCATACCCTGACGTTTAACTTCATCAAAAGTATGAACTTCAACAAACAGCCTGCCGCCTGGTACCAGCCACCGGGCACAGCGGCTGATAAGGGTCTGAGCGTCAGTGGCACTGAAAACATTTAGCTCTCCAAACGTCATCATGATGAACTCGAACTGTGTCTCCGGCCAGTAGGTGCGAATATCCTGCCGGATGTAGTCAATGCTCAGACCGGCGGTTTGCGCCTGCTGACGAGCCCACTCGATGGATGCCGGTGAAAAATCAACGCCCGTACAGCAATATCCACGCTCCGCCAGCAAGTGGGTGTATAAACCCGGGCCGCAGCCGATATCCAGAATGCGTGCACCAACCAGTAGCTGACGGGCAATCCACCCAACCTGCTGTTCAATTACGATCTGTCTGCGGCTGGCCCAGTCATGATCCTGCGACAGATGGTTTTCCAGCATGCGCTGGCTAAACGCCAGCTCTTCCCAGGGTATTTTACTTTCAGCTGCAGACAGCTGCAGCCGACCGGAGGAAGAAATGAGAGTACTGATATCCATAATGCTCTCCTTAACGGTTATCGGGCTGTGAGCGAACGTTGTTCAGCCCGGTGGTGTTGATGCGGTAAGGCTGACCGTTGACGGACTTGATCAGTTTTTTGGTTTTGAGCTTTTTGAAAACGGCGAGAGTACAGTCGGCGAGCAACAGCCCTTCGCGGCTGTAGCATTCAACAGAGGTAACGCGACCAGAAGCATCGCGAACGTGCACAATACGTCCACCTTTTGCGAGCACATGTAAGGTACGCTGTTCCTGACGGGATAAATTCATACTGGAAAACCTGTTAATCAACATGAGCAAAAACGAGCCAACATCCGCAGATGTTCGCGTAAAGTTTAAGCGCAGCGATAATCAGTCCGTTCTGAGCAGAACAGAAAACTGATTATCTGATGATTACATTCTCCAGCATCAAAGCCTCGGTGAGAGTTGAAAGGTATTTACGGCATGAATAATAACAACTGTTTTTTGTAATGAAAACACAGGAGAGAAAAAATGTGATGCGGGAGGAAATTTCAGAAGGTAATGCTGGCGACTTTTATTGCCAGTAAGTGAACTTGTCAGCCCGCATTAGGTTCTGATCGGTCGCGGTCGGACTGGAAAAGAAGAAGGCCACTTTGGCTTTCTCTTTTTTGACCTCATTTGCGGCCATATCGACCAGTATGCCGCCTAACTGTGCAGGGCTTGTGGGAGACGTCGGTGTTCTGGTAGCTCAGACCGGTTATCCCCCGCTAAAACTTATCTGCGTACGCTTATATCAGTACTGTGGGCTCTGCATTGTTCAGTATTAAAGACTACTTTGGAGTAAACTTTAATTCCCGTTGCTTCAGCCACTTATCAGAAAAATCCTGTCATCGATTTGAACGTGGAAACTTATACCTGCATACTGTATATACATACAGTTATTTTGAGGTATAACATGCTGCACTTTATTCCCATAGCATCCATTCCTGAAGCACTGACAATCCCTTTGTTTACAGAGAGATGTGCTGCCGGTTTTCCTTCTCCAGCAACTGACTATACAGAAGAAGAGCTGGATCTGAATGCGTATTGTATACGTCGCCCCAGTTCAACTTTCTTTGTTCGGGCCATTGGTGATTCGATGCGGGATATGGGGCTGCATTCCGGTGATCTAATGGTGGTCGATAAAGCCGAAAAGCCGCTACAGGGTGACATCGTCATTGCAGAAACAGAAGGTGAGTTTACAGTCAAACGTCTGCAACTTAAGCCCCGCATCGCCCTGCTTCCCATGAATCCTGCATACCATTTTTAGTATAGTTAAAACAGTGTTTTATGTTTAAAAACAGCGAGTTAGTATTATTAAGTATTTGTCCGTTTTACGCGTTTTTAATGCCCTGCCGCCAAAATGCCGCCATAAATTAGCGCTTCCAATTGAGGTTGTGAAGCGGGTTTTTTGTCACGGCATCTTCGAGGTGGTCAGGGGCAAAGTGAGCGTAAACCATCGTCATTTTTATATCGGCATGGCCCAGAATATCGCGCAGTACCAGTATGTTTCCGCCGTTCATCATAAAATGGCTGGCGAATGTATGGCGCAGTACGTGAGTGCACTGGCCTTCTGGCAGTTCGATACCAGCTCGCTTTACTGCACGCTCAAAGGATTTTCTGCATGGCGTGAATAACTTCCCCCTGTTTTTAGGGAGTTCATCATACAGTTCCTGAGATATTGGCACGGTTCGGTTTTTCTTGCCTTTGGTCTTGGTATAAG
Source organism: Salmonella sp. K21076 (assembly GCF_039650795.1). Taxonomy (NCBI): domain Bacteria; kingdom Pseudomonadati; phylum Pseudomonadota; class Gammaproteobacteria; order Enterobacterales; family Enterobacteriaceae; genus Salmonella; species Salmonella sp. K21076. Next base: position 21,235 of record NZ_JBCLYA010000050.1, on the reverse strand, counting down.
TGATGCGGTATTTTGATAGCTGATGGCCCTGCAGGTTTTCGGCTTCACTCCATCGGGCGCCAGTTGCCAGGCATATTTTTGCAATCATCAGCAAACTGGGACTCTGCGAATCAGCACAGGCATCCAGTAGACGTTTAATTTCTTCCGGTGCCAGGAACGCCAGTTCGCCCTCTGCGATTTTGAATGTTGGCAGCCCAGCGAGCGGGTTGGGTGCTGGCCAGTGGCCCAGCTTTTTCAGTGTGCCAAAAACAGATGATAGGTTACGTTGTTCAAGGTTTACCGTACGGGGCTTAACTGGCGACATAAGCACGCCATCTTCATTTTTTACTTCACCTTTTAACCGTGCTTCCCGGTATTTCGTAAAATCGCCTGCGGTTAACTCTGAGGCAATGGGATCGCCCAAACCATTACAAATAATGCTGAGTTTTGCCAACAGGCGTTTGGGGTCTGCCAGCGTCTGCCCATAAAGTGAATGCCACTGCTCAATCACTTCTGACAAATGCCGCCGATCTTCTTTCTCCCCCAGCCACGGTTTTTTGTTCACCTCATCCATGGTGTGGTTTTCGAATGCTATGGCCTCGCCTTTAGTCGCAAATTGCTTGCGTACACGCTTGCCATCCCGTCCGTTCGGGTAGCATTCACACAACCATTTTCCGTTAGGCTGTTTTCTGATGCTCATAAGTTAGAGGCTCTTGATTACTTTGACTGCACGCCCGATAGCTTCAATGTCGTCGACCGAGCATTCAAATGATGTTTCATCTTGGTGAACTACAATTTTGTTGCCTGGAACGCGAGCGATTTTGACGATGCTTTTAACTCCGTCCATATCGACTAACCAGAAGCCATTACTGACTTGTTTAACAGACGTATCCACAACAAAGCTATCAGTAGCTGTTTTTACAAACAAAGAGTTGGATGAGTCACCATCGAGCAGTCTGCTATCAAGAAGAATTTCATCACTTGGCTGCAGTTCACCGTTCTTCAGTTCAACATGTTTGATGCTAGGAGCAACAATTTTAGAAAGTGGTCTTACCGTGACGGAGGTTTCGTTTTTGAGATTTCTTTCTTCGTTCTCACACGCATACATATCTCCTTGGCCCGTAGCCAGCCATAGAAGGGAAATTCCTGTTTCAAGAGCGCATTGAATTACCCATTCAGCAGGGAAACTATCCCTTAAGTATCTGTTAGCCATAGTGCTTTTTGATACTTCCAGATGTTCGCAGAGCTGCTGTCGTGAGCTGAAATTGTAAGCCTTAATAAGCCTGTTAATCGCATCGCGCCCACCACTATCATTCCCTGCCTTGATTAAACTCATAATCAAACCTCTTGACGTATATAAAAAGTGATCTTAATATCCGCTCATGGTTTGAAAAGTAAAATCAAACCACATAAAACAAGATAAAACGAACCCAAACTAAGAGATACTGCACTATGAGTACTGATATTTCAATTCGTGTACCAAAAGAGATGGCAACGCCTGCTGAGTTCGCGGAGTGGGAAGGTATCTCCCGTGGCTCGGTGTATCAAAAAATTCACCATGGTCAGCTTGCTAAGTACATGGTGAAGAAAGAAAAAAATAAAGGACGTGTAAGCCTGCGGTACCTGATGTACAAAACCGACCAGGTTCGTGAGTCTCTGGGTCATTCCAACTTCCGCGTCATTGTTGGTCAGTAAGTTCGATTATGAGAACTTTCTAAGGGGCTTGCATGTTTGATTATAAGATTTCCAAACATCCACACTTTGACGAAGCCTGCCGGGCTTTCGCGCTGCGTCACAACATGGCGAAGCTGGCAGAACGCGCGGGAATGAAAGTCCAGACGCTGCGTAACAAGCTGAACCCGGAACAACCGCATCAGCTCACGCCGTCGGAGATCTGGCTGCTTACCGATATTACTGAGGACTCCACGCTGGTAGATGGTTTCCTGGCACAGATTCACTGCCTGCCATGCATACCGATGAACGAAGTGGCAAAAGAGAAGCTGCCGCATTACGTCATGAGCGCTACTGCTGAAATCGGACGTGTTGCTGCCGGTGCTGTATCGGGTGATGTGAAAACTACTGCAGGCCGCCGCGATGTTATCAGTAGCATCAACTCAGTTACTCGTCTAATGGCACTGGCTGCCGTTTCCATGCAGGCACGTTTGCAGGCTAACCCGGCGATGGCAAGCGCGGTGGATACCGTGACGGGCCTCGGCGCTTCATTCGGTCTGATCTGAGGTGGCTATGCTGACTAAAGAACCATCTTTTGCATCACTTCTCGTTAAGCAAAGTCCTGCAATGCACTGCGGTCATGGCTGGATTATGGGGAAGGATGGCAAGCGCTGGCATCCGTGCCGCTCTCAGGATGCGTTGCTGGCTGAGCTGTCCGCTAAAAAGCAGGGGAAACCATGGCTATTGAAGGTGATGCTGCGACTGTTCCGCTAAGCGCTGGCCTCCGTCTTAATGGGTTAAACCACATCGCGGAATTAAGGGCGAAAGTGTTTGGCTTAAATATTGATTCAGAACTGGATCGCTTTATTAGCGATATGCGGGACCAACGGGATATTAACCATGAGCAGAATAAACGCGCACTAGCCGCAATATTCTTTATGGCAAAGATTCCGGCGGAACGTCATAGCGTCAATGTTAGTGAACTGACGACTGACGAAAAGCGGGAGCTGATTAAAGCAATGAACCATTTCCGTACAGTGGTGAGTTTATTTCCAAATCGGCTAGCCATGCCGAATTAACCAACAACCGAAATTAAAGGCGTAAACCCGCCGGGCTTCTTATTGCCCAAATTCAGGAGAAACAACAATGCGAAATATTGAAACCCGAATCACCAAAACAGGACCAGATGATGCTGGCCTTAACCAGATGCTGACTGATGCACGCATGGAAGAACGCCGTGGACGCGCTGATGTGATGGCAGCACGTCTGGACTCTTTGGCTGCCCGTATCGTGTCACGTCAGCTTAACCACACGGAAGCGGCTGAGCTGCTGCGTCAGGAAGCGGTGAAGATTCAGAACGAAGCGCAGGAGATCCACTGATGGCTGATTCAATGGACCTCGTACAGCAGCGCGTTGAAGAAGAACGCCAGCGCCACATTCACACCGCCCGCAATAAAACGCCGGGCGTTTCCCGTGTTCTCTGCATTGATTGCGATGCACCGATCCCGCCAGCACGCCGCCGCGCCATTCCGGGCGTGCAGTGCTGCGTCACCTGTCAGGAAATCGCAGAGCTGAAAGGCAAACACTACAATGGAGGTGCTGTATGAATACCGATAAGATGACAATTAGCCAACGTGCAAATCAATGGCTTGATAATGACTACTTATTTATTGATACCGAAACGACCGGGTTGGGTGATGATGCGGAAATAGTTGAAATATGCATTATTGATAGTCATGGGTTTATTATGCTTAATACGCTTATTAAGCCCACTAAGCCTATCCCTGATGAAGCAATAGCAATTCATGGAATTACTAATGAAATGGTTGCTTTTGCCCCTGCCTGGACTGATATATGCGGGGCAGTGGAGGAACTATTTCGGCGCTTTGGGTTTGTTATCTATAACGCCGATTTTGATCTCCGGTTAATTCGTCAGACCTACGCATTGAATGAAAGACCTTCTGAAGGTGCGCCATGGATGCTTGCTGCTCATTCTGTTTGCGCGATGAAGCTTTATGCAGAGTATCGAGGCGAGCCGGGACGATTTAATGGCTATAAATGGCATAAGCTGGTTGATGCTGCTGCGCATGAAGGTGTTGTAGTTGAAGGTAAGGCGCACCGTGCTTTAGCTGATTGCAAAATGACGTTAGGGCTTGTCCGTGCTCTGGCTAAAGGTGGTGCTAAATGAGCACCATCCTGAAATGGGCGGGAAATAAAACCGCCATCATGCCGGAACTGATTAAGCATCTGCCTGCAGGTCAGCGACTGGTGGAGCCGTTCGCCGGTTCCTGTGCTGTGATGATGGCAACAGACTATCCTCATTATCTTGTCGCGGATATTAATCCAGATCTTATCAATCTCTATAAAAAAATTGCCCTTGATTGTGAAGCTTTCATATCACGCGCAAAGAATATTTTTGCGATTGCGAATAGAGAAGTTGCTTATTACAACATTAGGCATGAATTTAATCATTCCTCTGAAATTACTGATTTCATGAAAGCAGTATATTTCCTTTATCTCAATCGTCATGGTTATCGTGGACTGTGCCGCTATAACCTGAGCGGTCATTTTAATGTCCCTTACGGTAATTATAAAAATCCGTACTTCCCTGAAAACGAAATACGTGCTTTTGCAAAAAAGGCACAACGCGCAACGTTTATCTGCGCCAGCTATGATGAGACGCTGGCAATGCTGCGGGCGGGGGATGTGGTTTATTGTGATCCGCCATATGACGGCACATTTAGCGGTTATCACACTGCCAGTTTTACCGGGGACGATCAGTACCATCTGGCGTCTATTCTTGAACGCCGGTCATCAGAAGGTCATCCGATTATTGTGTCCAACAGCGACACCTCTCTGACACGTTCCTTATATCGTAATTTCACCCGCCACCGCATCATCGCAAAGCGCAGCATGGGTGTGGCTGCAGGTGATGGTAAATCTGCAACAGAAATCATCGCTACGAAGTTAGTGCGCTGGTTCGGTGTTGATTTGGCGTCTGGTCCTGATGTCTCGGTGGAAACTGAGGTGCGGGCGTGGCAGTGAGTAAAATCACATTACATTATGCACAAACCACCGGCGGCTCGAATGAGGCCGCCGCAGCCTTTCCATGGAATACCCCAAAAAAAGCGGTTAACCCGTATCTGGACCCGGCGGAATTTGCGCCGGAGTCTGCGCTTTCAAACCTGATCGCTCTTTACGCTGTGGATAACGAGCAGGAGCAGTTGCGCCGTGAGACGCTGAGCGATGAGGTCTGGGAGCGCTATTTCTTCAATGAATCCCGTGATCCTGTCCAGCGTGAAATGGAGCAGGATCGGCTGATTAACCATGCCAAAACGGCGCGCGAGCAGCAGCGTTTTAATCCCGATCTGGTCATTATTGCCAACGTGGGCGCCCAACCGGCGCATATCAGCAAGCCTCTGCTGGAGCGGATTAAATATTTCCATAGTCTGGGCAGAGCAAAAGCTTATTCCCGCTACCTGCAAAAAACAATCAGGCCGTGTCTTGAGCGGCTGGAGCGCGTGCGCGACAGTCAGGTATCTGCCTCTTTCCGGTTCATGGCGAGTCATGACGGGCTGGAGGGGCTGCTGGTACTCCCTGAAATGAATCAGGATCAGGTTAAACGCCTATCCACGCTGGTTGCGGCACATATGAGCATGTGTCTTGATGCAGCCTGCGGTGATCTGTTTGTCAGTGATGATGTTAAACCAGAAGAAATTCGTCAGGCATGGGAAAGGGTTGCTGCAGAGGCCATGCGCCTTGAGGTCATCCCGCCTGCGTTTGAGCAGTTGCGCCGCAAAAAGCGCCGCCGTAAGCCGGTGCCTTATGAACTGATCCCACCGTCGCTGGCCCGTATGCTGTGCGCGGACTGGTGGTATCGCAAATTGTGGCAGATGCGCTGCGAGTGGCGGGAGGAGCAGTTGCGCGCCGTCTGCCTGGTCAACAAGAAAGCCTCACCGTATGTCAGCTACGAAGCCGTGATCCACAAACGCGAGCAGCGCCGCAAATCGCTGGAGTTCTTCCGCTCGCATGAGCTGATCAACGAAGACGGCGACACGCTGGACATGGAAGACGTGGTGAACGCCAGCAACAGCAACCCGGCGCACCGCCGTAATGAAATGATGGCCTGTGTTAAGGGGCTGGAGCTGATCGCGGAAATGCGCGGAGACTGCGCGGTGTTTTATACCATCACCTGCCCGTCACGCTTCCACGCAACCCTCAACAACGGCAGGCCTAATCCGAAGTGGACCAGTGCCACTGTCCGGCAGAGCAGTGACTATCTGGTTGATACGTTCGCCGCTTTCCGCAAGGCAATGCACAAGGCCGGGCTGCGCTGGTATGGCGTCCGCGTTGCAGAGCCGCACCATGACGGCACCGTGCACTGGCATCTTCTGTGCTTCATGCGCAAAAAAGACCGCCGTTCCATCACCGCGCTGTTGCGTAAGTTTGCCATCCGTGAAGACCGCGAGGAGCTGGGCGCCAATACCGGGCCGCGCTTCAAGCCCGAGCTAATCAACCCGCGCAAGGGTACGCCGACAAGCTACATCGCCAAATACATCAGCAAGAACATCGACGGGCGCGGGCTGGCTAAAGAAATCAGCAAAGAAACCGGCAGATCACTGCGTGACAGCGCCGAGCATGTCAGCGCCTGGGCGTCACTGCATCGTGTCCAGCAGTTCCGTTTCTTTGGTATTCCGGGGCGTCAGGCATACCGCGAGCTGCGCTTGCTGGCTGGTCAGGCGGCGAGAGTGCAGGGCGAACGCAAAGCGGGTGCGCCGGTACTGGATAATCCGCGTCTGGATGCGGTACTGGCGGCGGCTGATGCGGGCTGCTTTGCCACCTATATCATGAAGCAGGGCGGTGTGCTGGTTCCCCGCAAACATCACCTTGTCCGCACGGCATATGAGCTTAACGATGAGCCGAGCGCCTACGGCGATCACGGTATCCGTATATATGGCATCTGGTCCCCGATTGCGGAGGGCAAGATTTGCACGCACGCGGTGAAGTGGAAAAAGGTTCGTAAAGCCGTTGACGTTCAGGAGGCGGCAGCCGACCAGGGCGCTTGCGCCCCTTGGACTCTAACTGTCCCCCTGTTGAAAATCTGAACAAATCAGGGGGTGATTTACCCGATATTAAAACCATGAATGAGAAGGAACTGCAGGATTATCTCCACAATATGGGCCAGAAGGAACGGCGGGAACTTACAGCCAGGTTGAGACTGGTAAAACCGAAGCGGAAAACAGTATACAAACAGAATATTTCGGAGCAGCAACGCCTGCAGCTTGAGGCAGAACTGACAGCCAGAGGGTTTGAAGGTAGTGCATCTGAGATTGATTTGCTTCTGCGTGGTGGCAGCATTCCGTCAGGTGCCGGGCTACGGATTTTTTACCGCAACCATCGACTGCAGGAAGATGACAAATGGCGTCAGTGATACTGACGGCAAGGCTTTAACAATTCATGCTCTTAACGACCTTCGTAAGAACGTTCTCATTGACGGATAAAAAATATTTTACTTTTGGATATCAGGGGTACACTGTATATATAAACAGTGGATATACATACAGTTAATGCGTATCCGAGGTCGTGATAGGAGGGAAGATGCAGGACTATATTTTGGAGTCGTTGAAGCTCCAGCGCATTGATTTTTTTATTAAGCTTGTAGCGGCTAGTGAGTGCAGCGACGAAGAAAAGCGGCTGGCTATCCAGTGGGTGTCAGAACTGACCGACGAGCTGATGGCGAAAATCCGCAGCCATGAATACTGCCGGTCAATGGACGTAACCAGTTAAGGGAAATCTGTATGCGCATTGAAATAATGATCGATAAAGAGCAGAAGATTAGCCAGGCTACACTGGACGCCCTTGAATCCGAGCTTTACCGTAATTTGCGCCCTCTGTATCCCAAAACAGCAATTCGTATCCGCAAGGGCAGCGCCAATGGTGTTGAACTGAGCGGGTTAAAACTGGATGAAGACAAAAAGCGAGTGATGGAAATAATGCAGCAGGTCTGGGAGGACGACAGCTGGTTACATTAGCGAACGTTGCGGACGATAAAACTGGTTTTTACCGTCCGCAAGGTTGAACAACGAGCCACGTGAGGCGTTAGCGCTGTTGTGCATGTCTATGCCGCATGAAATCGCATGATCGTTTGAGGATCGTTTTTGCTCAGGCCCGCCAGAACTGGCGGGCTTTTGCTTATGTCATGCAGGTGCATGAAAACCACTACACAAAGCGGGCAGGCGTGGCGGGGATACGAGCGCGCGCTCAGCGTCTCACGTTAGGTCCAAAGTCCTTGCAAGCAAAAAAGCTTACCTTTATCTTTCAATTAGAATTGTCTGCAAAAAAGTAAGGAAATCAAATGGCAGAGAACGGCCCTATTGAAGATTTGGCGAAACGCATATCGGAGGATCTACTGAGTCGATTTAAGTGGCAGCAGCATGGCCCCTGCGACCGAGATTTCCTTTGTGATGATGAGGCTAAACATAAGCCTGAAGGTAAGAAGCAGAAGCACACGCATCCTGTAGATGTTGTATTTAGTTATAAAGACCCATATTTAAACAAAGTTATTTATTTAAATACTGATTTAAAAAGTTATAAAGCAGGTTCAATAAATGCGTCAAAAATAGAATCTGCATTGGCGTCATTAGCAAAAACTATTGAATGTGCTCGCTATAGTCCTGAGTGGTCAGAAAAATATAATTTTTCTCAAATTGACTGTGAAGTTCGCGGTTTACTGTTTGTTTTTAATCATGATAATCAGTTGCAGCATGATTTTTATGAGTTTTTTAATCCTCCCAAACCCGCTAAAGGAAGAAGAGATAAGGCTGTCAACTTAGAAAAGATTCCTTTATCCGCAGGTCAGCAAATTCATATAATCGATCCGTTTCTGATTAATTATATGTTGGCAATAACGAATGATATGAATGATTTGATTGCCAAGAAAGAGTTTCCTGATGAAGAATATGGATTCTATTACCCTCAATTGACTTTTCATAAGGTTGCTGTGACTGAAAAATATCTTCCAGCTACTATAGAAGTCTTGTCATCACCTTTCATGGTTATCAAACATGGTGCTGTTTATAAATTTAACAGAGCTAAAGGTATTGAGGAGGAAGTTTATCCAGAAGGGTTTGTTGTGTATTACAACAAAAAAGGTAACAGCGACAATGAATTCTTTTATTTGTTAGATATTTTGTCAAATTATCAAATTCTTGATGGTATAAATAAAATTAGGATAAGGCTGGCATATCGAGAAAAAGATGAGAGGATTCTCTCCCATTTTCAACGGGGAGTTGAAAAATATGCGCATGAGTATGGGTTAGATGAAGAAGCTAAAAAGAGGCTTGAAGATTTAGACGTTAAAGTTGTGTCTACAGTAAAAGAATTCTTCTCTGCAGAAGTTATTTCTTGGGAGCCGAAATGAAAAATATTCACAGCGTAACTGATAAAGCTTTGTATGATGCTTTAAACCAAAAGCAAATTACCCTAAATGAAATTCAAGACCTTTTCTTAGAGAGAGGAACGATTATATGTAAAAAAACTCCTCGAAAGGAATTGGCAAGAAACTATTCTCGAATGACTCATGATTATTACGAGCATCAAAAAATTGCAACCCTGCTAGGTGGCCAGACAAGGACCGAAAAAATTACATGTGTAAGAATTGAGACTGGTATAGATAAGAAAGGTATTATAGACGCGGCAGAAAAACTTAAGAAAGAAATTACCGGGCAGGATGATTATTGTAAAATAATCGTGGATGGGCCGCGAGTTCTGATTAATATTAGATATCTTTCAACTAATTATGGAAAAAGTGATTTCAAACAGGCTATTAATAAAGAGGCGTTAATTGAAATTGAGCCTCTTGATGATGGTTACAGTATCCGTCGTCCAGATAATGAAAACCTTGACGATTACGAGGGGCTTTTACTGGGGCACATCAGCGCTATTCAGAACGAGCAAGCGGATGATAGTAACCTTGATTTAAAATTAAACGAAATTTCACTCTCTCACAATACATCTGCTGATGTTAGAACTTTATTCTTCGATAAATTAATCCGTACACTTGATGGCTATGAGTTACTGGATGTTACTGATGCTTATGTATATCACCCTAAGCCTGAAACTATAGAGGCTGAAGATGGAAACACCGAAACTGGAGTGCATGTGTCTAGGGCATCACTTAGGGGTGAGGGGGTACTTAAATCTGATGAATTAAGTGATCTTTATGATAGAGGATTCTATATCTGGAAAATAAAATGGAAGGTCAAGGAGAACTTGGCAGATCCAGATATATTTGAGCTTGAGGCCCAATTTGGTGATCCTCTCAATTGTACTAATTTCTCATATTTAGTTAAGGGAGTCAGAAAATATAAGGCAAACGGACAATATTTCAGTAAGCCGCAAAAACTCTCTGGTAGAGAAACTGAGCGATTCAATAAATTAATTGAAAATAGAGCTTATTCTATTATAATGGAAATCAGCTAATACATCATAAGGAGTGGCTATGTCACAATTAAGATTGAAGTGGATGAGATTGAAAATCAGGACCAGCCCTGAAGCTGTCTTTGATTTTATCAAAAACACGCCTTATTCTGATGCTATTGGTGCTGGTTTTACTAAGTATGAAACCATTCATAATGGTATGACTGCAACTTTCAATAAAAAATCTGTTGTTTTAGAGCCGATTGCCGATCCATTTGGTGAGGTGCTGGAATTCGAAAGGGTTGTATTTGATCAGATTAGTTTTTCTATCCAAACCCTCAGCAATAAGATATGTTTGTTAACTTTTTACAATCCTCCAAAAACAGTTAAACCTTTTATCGATTTTTTGTCTCAGGCCGAAGGGTTAAATGTTGCTTATGGGAATTTAACCGTAGATCTTAAAGCTTTCATGAGGGTCATTCGAGAAAATTTCGGCGTAAAGGTGTTTGGCATTTCCAAAGTGAAGGTGTCAAATCTTCCTGTTACTGAAAAAACAAGAGCATGTTTGGAATTGAATTCTAGCGGCGATGCTTTGCATGATTTGAAGATTTTTGTTGGGGATAGTGAATTCAAGCTCGATAAAATAAAAGCAGGAGGGTTTTACCTTGATTCAAAGATTAGTTTTGAATTAACCAGTGGGGCTTCTGCAGTGGTTCCTGATGAGCATTTTTCGATTTTCAATGATGCTATTTCATGTATGGAAATTGATAAATTTTAGGGGCGATGGTGTCATCGTTATATGATGGCACCATCTTTTATAATAAAATTAGCTTATGTCGTCGAGTGTATATTTCGCAAATCTAATGACTTCATCCCCTAACCATTCATTGAGTTCTTTAATCCTTTCTTGAAGGGGTATTAATTCATTTCGTACAAACACGCGGCTGGCCTTTTCCACATCACCAAAGCCGCCGGTATTGTTGGGGATGATGCCCATCATCTGCGGTGGCACGCGGTGCGCTGCCATCATGTCATCGCGGCTAACGTTCTTGATGTTAAGAAACTCATCCTTTGCCGCAACTTCCGACAACGGGATGATCTGGATGCCGTCCTTTTTACCATTGGGCGAGTACATAAACAGGTTGCGGAAGTTGCCCGGCCCTTTGGCGCTTTTCATTGCCTGGCGGATATTGTTCACGTCCTCCTGATTCTGTGCTGCATCGGTCATATACATGATGAACCCCGCATGGCTGCCGTTGATGTAATACTTCCGGCGGAACAGCGTTGCGGACTCGTTGAGCAGGGTTGACGGAATGGCGGAGAGATAGCCGGGCAGCCCGTAAATCTCTTGGTTAATATCCGGCTCCATAAGGTGAAAGATGTTGCCCTGTGTAAATTCATAGGGCTGCGTGGTCAGGTCGTACTGCACAAACCAGTAGGTGTCGAGGTCCAAGCCACGGCGTGTGTACTTCGCCAGTGCTGGCTCCAGTGAGAGAACGCCGCCGAGCCGGTTGGTGCGCTTTTCCAGATAGGCGTTACCGAACACCAGATAATCTTGGACGAAACGGGCAAAAGCCTGCTGGCTGAGCAGGCGGTGCGGGATGTACGTACTGCTGAGAATGTCACGCTTAACCGCTATCGGTGAGCTGTGATGCACAGCGGCGCGGTAGGTTCGCGCCAGCCCGTCAAAGCTTACTGGCGGCTCATACCATCTGTCCATCTGTACGCATTCCACATAGTCCAGCAGTTCGCGGCGGTCCAGTACCGGGATCGGATCGCCAAAGCTGAACGCTTCGGCGTGAGTTGTATTCTTCTGCTGTTCGGCCTCCTGCACTGGCGCGGTGCTGGTCAGGGCGTCGTGTTCACTCATCAAAAAATCTCCACAATATTGCTGGTATTGGCGGCTTCGCCCTGCAGCGGTTCGTTAAACAGTGCGTGCATCGTTGCCCAGGCCAAATCTGCGTGGCTGGCTTCTTCGCTGCGGCTGGCTTCATAGGTTGGGCGGTTGCCGCTGGCGGTGGTGGCCCGGCGGATAGCCATAAAGGACTGCGCAATGTCGGTATGCCCGGCGTCAAACTCCAGACGGCGGTGGCTGATAATGTCGTACGCCTTGAGCACCAGGGCGTTTTTGACGTTGGGGTTGTAGACAAACTCTCGTACTGCTGGAAAAAAGTCTTTTACGTTCAGGTAAACACCGTGACCGACGCCGGTCGAGTCGATGCCGATATAGGTCACGTTGTACTGCTGTGTCAGCTTTTTAATGGCGTCAGCCTGGGCGCGGAAGTCCATCCCACGCCACTGATGACGCTCCAGAATGCGGAACTTTCCGCCCGGTACAGTGGGCGGAGCAATAACCACACAACCTGCGCTGTCACCGTTCTGCGTACCTTTCGCCGGGTCATAACCGATCCAGACTTCGCGCCAGCCAAACGGGCGCAGCGCCAGCGCCTGAAAATCGGTCCAGACTTCCCAGCTGTCCACCATGCACGCCTGCAGTTCGCTGAGCGGGAATACTGACGCCAGATCGTCAATAAATTCGCACATCAGCAGGTTCTGGTATTCGTCCGGGCTGTACTCCATGCGCAGCTGGTCGAGGTCGAACAGGTTACAGCCGCCGCGCACCGCATCCTCCACGGTGACGATCTGGCGGTACTGTCCGTCAGGGCAGAGCAGGCCGCGTGCAAGGTTGCTGTGGGTCAGGTCAATATCTACCTTGTCCGCTTTGGCTCGGCCCCGGTTAAACAGCGCGCCGGACCAGAACGGATAGGCACTGTGGGTCAGGCTGGACGGCGTGGAAAAGTAGGTTTGTCGCCATTTCTTGTGAATGGCCATACCGGAGGCAACCTTGCGCAGCTCCTGGAATTTCGGTATCCAGAAATATTCATCAAGGTACAGGTTGCCGTGGTAGCTCTGCGCCGTACGGGCGTTGGTGCCGAGAAAGTACAATGCTGCGCCATTGGGTAGCACCATAGGATCGCCTTTCAGCTCCACCTCAACTTCTTTTGCAAAGTCGATGATGTACTGCTTAAAGACGTGCGCCTGTGCCTTACTGGCAGAAAGGAAAATCTGGTTGCGTCCGGTCAGCAGGGCGTCAATCAATGCTTCACGGGCAAAATAAAACGTGGCGCCAATCTGGCGCGACTTGAGCAGATTACGGATGCGGTTTATTTTTCCTGCTTCAAACCAGTGACGCTGATAGTCGAACATTGAGGCGTGGAAGACTTCTTCCAGCTTTTCGATCTGTTCGTCGGAGAAAACGTTCTTTTCCGGCTGCCTGCGCGGACCTTTGTTACGGTTGGCTACTTTCGGGTTTAAATCTGCTTCGTTCCCGCCGTCGTTAAATTTTCCGATCCGGGCGTGACGCTCTGACTGGCGCGCCAGCAGGTCAATTTCCTTGAAGTCTTTCCCTTCTTTCTGCTCCTTCATGATGAGCTGGCAGTAACGTGCGGCGGTGGTGAGCTGCATCTGATCCAGCGGCCCATAGTCGCCCCACTTGTCGCGTTTTTTCCAGCTGTGAACGGTTGCAACTTTTTCGCCCAGCATTTCAGCAATGCGGGCTACGCGGTATCCCTGAAAGTACAGCAGCATGGCCTGCCGACGGGGATCGAGGTCTGCGGGGGTCAGTGTCGTGTTCATGGCCCAAACATACGGCCTTGGATGGCGGCTTTCCCCGGCTGCGGTTTGTGTGGTTTACCGTACAAATACAGCGCGTTGTCTCACTCCCCCCATCACCGCAAACATAAGACTCCAGTAAGTTATTTCTAACGGAGCACGGCTCATGACAGTGAAAGCAAAGCGTTTCCGCATCGGGGTGGAAGGTGCCACCACTGACGGGCGCGAGATCCAGCGTGAATGGCTGGTACAGATGGCTGCCAGCTACAACCCGACGGTCTATACCGCGCTGATTAACCTTGAGCACATCAAGTCTTATCTGCCGGAGAGCACTTTTAACCGCTATGGCAGGGTGACGGGGCTGGTTGCAGAAGAAATCCAGGACGGCCCGCTGGCGGGCAAGATGGCACTTTATGCCGATATCGAACCCACTGACGCCCTGGTGGAACTGGTGAAAAAAGGCCAGAAGCTTTTCACCTCCATGGAGGTCAGCACGAAGTTTGCCGACACCGGCAAAGCCTACCTTGTGGGGCTGGGTGCGACGGACGATCCTGCGAGCCTTGGCACCGAAATGCTGGCTTTCAGCGCCAGCGCCGCACATAACCCGCTGGCAAACCGTAAGCAGAACCCTGAAAACCTGTTTTCGGAAGCGGTTGAAACGCTGATCGAACTGGAAGAAGCCCAGGACGAAAAGCCGTCCCTCTTTGCCAGCGTCACCGCGCTGTTCACCAAAAAAGAGCAGACCGACGATGCGCGTTTCTCCGATGTGCATAAAGCCGTGGAACTTGTCGCCACCGAGCAGCAGAACCTGAGCGAGCGCACTGATAAATCCCTGGCTGAAAACGGTGAGCGCCTTTCCGCGCTGGAGTCCTCCCTGCAGGAACAGCAGACCGCCTTTGCCGAGCTACAGCAGCAACTGAGCCGCGAAGACAGCCGCAAGGATTACCGCCAGCGCGCGCCGGGCGGTGACGCACCGGCAGGCACCCTGACCAATTGCTGATGGAGCATAAAACCCGATGAAAAAGAAAACCCGCTTTGCCTTTAACGCTTACCTGCAGCAGCTGGCGCGCCTGAATGGTGTGGATGTTGAAGAACTCTCCAGCAAGTTCACCGTGGAGCCGTCCGTGCAGCAGACTCTGGAAGACCACATCCAGCAGTCTGCTGCTTTCCTGACGCTGATTAACATCACGCCGGTCACTGAGCAGTCCGGTCAGTTGCTGGGGCTGGGCGTTGGCAGCACCATTGCCGGAACCACCGATACCACCACCAAAGAGCGCGAGCCTACCGATCCGACGCTGATGGAAGACGTGGAATACAAATGCGAGCAGACCAACTTTGATACGGTGCTGACCTACGCAAAACTGGACCTGTGGGCGAAATTCCAGGACTTCCAGGTGCGTATCCGCAACGCCATCGTCAAGCGTCAGGCGCTGGACCGCATCATGATCGGCTTTAACGGCGTGAAGCGCGCCAAAACCTCCAACCGTGCTGAAAACCCGCTGCTGCAGGACGTCAATAAAGGCTGGCTGCAGAAAATCCGCGAAGACGCGCCGGATCACGTCATGGGCAGCAAAACCGCAGAAGACGGCACCACTACTGCAGAACCAGTAAAAGTAGGTCCGGGTGGTAAGTATGTAAATCTTGACGCGGTGGTGATGGATACCGTCAACGAGCTGATCGATGTGGAGTATCAGGATGATGACGAGCTGGTTGTTGTCTGCGGACGTGAACTGCTGTCTGACAAGTATTTCCCGCTGGTCAACAAAGAGCAGGACAACAGCGAGAAAATCGCCGCCGATCTGATCATCAGCCAGAAACGCATGGGCGGCCTGCAGGCTGTGCGCGCGCCTTTCTTCCCGGCAAATGCCCTGCTGATCACCCGTCTGGATAACCTGTCCATCTACTGGCAGGAAGACACCCGCCGCCGTTCAGTTATCGACAACCCGAAACGCGACCGGATTGAAAACTTTGAATCCGTCAACGAGGCGTATGTGGTCGAGGACTACCGCTGCGCGGCGCTGGTAGAAAACATCGAAATCGGTGATTTCAGCGCGCCTGCCGCACCGGAAAGTGGGGAATAACGCATGAGCCTGAGTCCCGCACGGCAGCACCGCCTGCGCATTCAGGCTGAACAGGCCGCCCGTGAGGGCGGCAGTGTTCGCCATGCGTCGGGCTATGACCTGATGCTGCTGCAGCTGGCAGAAGACCGCCGCCGCCTCAAGGGCGTCCAGTCCACGGTGAAAAAGGCGGAAATCAAGGTGGAACTGCTGCCGAAATATTCCGCCTGGGCGGAGGGCGTGCTGGCTGCCGGAGGTGCGCAGCAGGATGACGTGCTGATGTACGTGATGCTGTGGCGTATCGACGCCGGTGATTATGCCGGTGCGCTCGAAATCGGGCGCCATGCGCTGCGCCATGGCTGGGTGATGCCTCTGGGCAACCGTAACGTGCAGACCGTGCTGGCAGAAGAAATGGCAGACGCGGCGCAAAGCGCTCTGCTTGCCGCTGCCGGTTTTGATGCCGATCCGCTTCTGCAGACGCTGGACCTGACCACCGATCTGGATATGCCGGACCAGTCGCGGGCGCGCCTGCATAAAGCCATCGGTGCTGTACTGAGCGAAAGCAACCCGGCGTCTGCCCTGAATCACCTTAACCATGCGCTGCAGCTTGATCCCCGCTGCGGTGTGAAAAAAGAAAAGCAGCAGCTGGAGCGCAGACTGCGCAATGACAGCCGCTAACGAACGTGCCCCGCGCACGGGCGGCACGGGATGGCGAAAGGCACTGCCACATCAAAATTCCGTCCACCGCCCACTTATTCAGGAGAACGCCGCATGAAGTTTGTTGCGCCAGAACAGGCACCGGAACAGGCGGAGGTCATCAAAAATACGCCGTTCTGGCCTGATGTGAACCTGTCGGAATTTCGCAGTGTGATGCGCACTGACGGCACGGTGACGCAGCCGCGTTTAAAGCAGGTCGTGCTGACGGCGATCTCTGAGGTTAACGCTGAGCTGTACGACTTCCGCAACCGTCAGCAGATGCTGGGCTGGCGGACACTTGCTGAGGTTCCCGCAGAAATGCTGGACGGTAAAAGCGAGCGTATCCGGCACTACCACAACGCTGTTTTTTGCTGGGCGCGCGCTGTGCTTAATGAGCGTTATCAGGACTATGACGCCACGGCGTCAGGCGTGAAGCGAGGGGAGGAGCTGGCGGAGGCCAGCGGCGATCTGTGGCGTGATGCCCGCTGGGCCATCAGCCGGGTGCAGGATGCACCGCACTGTACGGTGGAGCTTATCTGATGAAAGTGCGTGCGCATCAGTATGACACGGTGGACGCGCTTTGCTGGCGTCATTACGGGCGCACGCAGGGTGTCACTGAGCAGGTTCTGCAGGCAAATCCGGGGCTGGCTGAGTACGGCCCATTTTTACCGCACGGGCTGCAGGTGGAGCTGCCGGACATTACGGCGTCAACCACGGCGCAGACCGTCCAGCTATGGGACTGAATTATGACGCTTGAACGAATCAGCGCCTTTATCACTTACTGCATTGCCGTGCTGCTGGCATGGCTGGGCGATCTGTCGCTCAAGGATGCGTCAACGGTTGGCGGCGTACTGATTGGTGTGCTGATGCTGGCTATCAACTGGTACTACAAACACCAGTCTTTCAAATTGTTACGTGGCGGCAAGATTTCGCGGGGGGAATATGAATACTTCAATCGTTAAGTGCTGCCTTGTCGGGGCAGTGCTGGCTATCGCAGCCACGCTGCCCGGATTTCAGTCGCTTCATACCTCCGTTGAGGGGCTGAAACTGATCGCCGATTACGAGGGATGCCGCCTGCAGCCTTATCAGTGTAGCGCGGGCGTCTGGACTGACGGGATCGGCAATACGTCCGGTGTGGTGCCTGGAAAAACCATCACGGAACGGCAGGCGGCGCAGGGACTTATCACCAATGTGCTGCGCGTGGAGCGGGCGCTGGAAAAATGTGTGGTGCAGCCGATGCCGCAAAAGGTCTATGACGCGGTGGTGTCGTTTGCTTTCAACGTGGGCACCGGCAACGCCTGCAGCTCCACGCTGGTTAAGTTGCTGAACCAGCGGCGCTGGGCGGATGCCTGCCATCAGCTGCCGCGCTGGGTATATGTCAAAGGTGTGTTTAATCAGGGGCTGGACAACCGCCGCGCGCGGGAAATGGCCTGGTGCTTAAAAGGAGCCTAACGGAATGAAAAAGAAAGTCATGAGCGTTTTTTTCCAGCTGGCATGGGCTGCGCTGTTGGTAATCAGCCTGCTGTATCCGCGCAGCGGTGCGCCGGTTCTGGTTGGTGCGTCTGTCCAGGTGTCATGCTTCCTCGCCTGGCTGCTTGCTGCGCTGTGCGCTGTCGGGTGGTTCGCCGGAGATCGGGCGCGCGATGAGGTCAGGGCGGCATTAATCAAATTCAGGGCGCACCCCGTAAAACCCGTGCGTACATGGGCTATCAGGCTGCTTATTGTTCTGTGCCTGGCGTTTTCGGGATGGGTGATCACCCTGGTGTTTTACCTGCTGACGCTGGTTTTGTATCAGATTGCCCGCTCGCAGCTTCATGAGCCGATGGCGGCCTGATGCGTGCGCTGGCGGTAGTGCTGGCGCTGGCACTTGCGGCGCTGGGCTGGCAGTCGTGGCGGTTAAACAATGCCAGCCACACCATCGAAACGCAGGGCGCGGCGCTGAAAAGCAAAACGCAGGAGCTGACGAAGAAAAACAGCCAGCTGATCGGCCTGTCCATTCTGACCGAAACCAACAGCCGGGAGCAGACGCGGCTTTATGCGGCTGCGGAGCAGACCACCGCACTGTTGCGAAGTCGCCAGCGCCGGATCGAGGAGCTAAAAAGTGAAAACGAGGATTTACGCCGCTGGGCTGACACTCCTTTGCCTGCTGACATTATCAGGTTGCGGGACCGCCCGGCCCTCGCCGGAGGTGCAGCTTACCGTGAGTGGCTGTCCCAGAGTGACGCAGTGCCGCCTGGAAAGGTCAGCGCCGCGCAGTAACGGCGATCTGAATGCGGTGCTGGATGAAACCGAGGCCGCCTGGGCGGTCTGTGCTGACAAAGTGGACACAATTATTGCGTGTCAGGAGCGAGACAGTGAACAAACCGCAGTCCTTACGCAGCGCCCTGAATAAAGTGGTTGCCTATGTCCGGGACAACCCGGACAAGCTGCACCTTTTCGTTGATAACGGATCACTGGTGGCAACAGGAGCCAGTTCCATGTCATGGGAATACCGCTACACCCTGAACGTGGTGATCGAGGATTTCAGCGGCGACCAGAATCTGCTGATGGCCCCAGTCCTGCTGTGGCTCAGTACCAGCCAGCCGGACGCCATCAACAACCCGGATCTGCGCGAAAAACTGTTCACCTTTGAAGTGGATATTCTGCGAAACGATGTGTGCGATATCAGCATGAACCTGCAACTGACTGAGCGTGTGCTGGTCAGCACTGACGGCAGCGTGTCAAGCGTTGAAGCGGTGCCGGAGCCGGACGAACCCGAAGAAATGTGGACGGTGAAACGTGGATGAGCTGCAGAAGGTTGATGACTGGCTGACGGCGCTGCTGGCGAATCTGGAGCCTGCCGCACGCAACCGTATGATGCGGCAACTGGCGCAACAGTTGCGCCGGACGCAGCAGCAGAACATCAGGCTGCAGCGTAATCCTGACGGCATCGGCTATGAGCCGCGCAGGGTGACAGCCCGCAGCAAGAAGGGACGTATCAAACGCCAGATGTTTGCAAAGCTTCGCACCACAAAATACCTGAAAACCGCCGCCAGTGCGGACTCCGCCAGCGTGCAGTTTGATGGCAAGGTGCAGCGCATTGCCCGTGTTCACCATTACGGCCTGCGTGATCGCGTCAGCCGAAAAGGCCCGGAGGTCCGCTACGCAGAGCGCCGCCTTTTGGGCGTGAATGATGAGGTGGAAACCATCACCCGTGACACTCTGCTGCGCTGGCTGGCGGGGTGATCTTTGTGCCACTGCTGGCACAAGCGCCCGCGCTGCCTCCCTTTTCCCTCTGATGGCAACCTTTCGTTATGAATGCACAACTGACCGAAATCATGCGCCTTATCACCAACCTGATCCGCACCGGCACCGTGACCGAAGTGGACCGGGAAAACTGGCTGTGCCGGGTGAAAGTGGGCGAGCTTGAAACTAACTGGATTAACTGGCTGACGCTGCGTGCCGGTGGTGCCCGTACATGGTGGTGCCCGTCGCCGGATGAGCAGGTGGTGGTGCTGAGCATGGGCGGCAATCTGGAAACCGCTTTTGTGCTGCCCGCCATCTACTCCAATCAGTTTGCGCCGCCGTCGGATTCTGTGGACGGCTGCGTGACGGAGTACCCGGACGGGGGCTGGTTTGAGTACGAACCCGCCACCGGGAGGTGGCATGTCCGGGGTATCAAATCCATGGTGATCGAGGCGGCGGACAATATCACCCTAAAAACCGGTGAGTTTGTGGTGGAGGCTGACACAACACGCATTAATAGCGAGGTGGTGATCAACGGCGGCGTCACCCAGGGCGGCGGCGCAATGAGTTCTAACGGGGTCGTGATGGATAAACACGGTCACACTGGCGTTAAGTCAGGCGGGGATACATCGGGAGGTCCGGTATGACGTTGTATATCGGTATGAGCAGGAATGACGGGCAGGTCATTGCAGATACCGACCATCTGCGCCAGTCGGTGCGGGATATTCTGCTGACGCCGCAGGGCAGTCGTCTTGCTCGCCGGGAATATGGCTCCCTACTGTCAGCCCTGATTGACCAGCCGCAGAACCCGGCACTGCGCCTGCAGATTATGTCTGCAGTCTATGTGGCGCTGAACCGCTGGGAGCCGCGCCTTACGCTGGACTCCATCACCATCAACGGCAATTTTGACGGCTCTATGGTGGTTGAGCTTACCGGGCAGCGCAACAACGGCGCGCCGGTTTCACTTTCGGTAACTACAGGAGCAGACAATGGCAGTGATTGACCTTTCCCGGCTGCCCGCGCCGCAGATAGTGGACGTGCCGGATTTTGAGACGCTGCTGGCTGAGCGCAAGGCCGCTTTTGTGGCTCTTTATCCTGTGGATGAACAGGACGCGGTGCGGCGCACGCTGGCGCTGGAATCTGAACCCGTCACCAAGCTGCTGCAGGAAAGCACATACCGCGAAATCCTGCTGCGCCAGCGTATTAACGAGGCTGCGCAGGCGGTGATGGTGGCCTATTCGATGGGAAATGATCTTGAGCAGCTGGCAGCCAACTGCAACGTGAAACGCCTGACTGTAGTGCCTGCTGATAATGATGCAGTACCGCCGGTCGCCGCAGTGATGGAAGATGATGAGGCGCTACGCCAGCGCATCCCTGCTGCGTTTGAGGGGTTGTCGGTTGCTGGCCCGACGGGAGCCTATGAATTTCACGCCAGAAGTGCGGACGGACGTGTGGCAGATGCCAGTGCAACCAGTCCGGCACCTGCAGAGGTGGTGCTGACTGTCCTGAGCCGCGAAGGCGATGGAACAGCAGAAAAAGACCTGCTGGACGTGGTGGAAAAAGCTCTGAACAGTGAG
>NZ_JBCLYA010000005.1:0-43898 GCF_039650795.1 Salmonella sp. K21076 | reverse complement strand
TTTTGCAGTCGCCAGACCGCAAGATGTTTTAACAAATCAAAAGGGGTTTTAATAACTGGCTTAAAGCTGAAAGCTTTCCGGAACCCCCAGCCTAGCTGGGGGTTTTCCATAGACAAAAAATGCGGCGCATTCTTGCGCCGCAAACTCAGGAGCTAAATATCAAGAAAACTGCCAGGACGATATACACGTTCCGCAATCCCTGCCTTGAGTGACGCAGACGTCAACACCTCCAGTTCAGTTAAGCGGGGGTAACAATAGGCGCTCTGGCGAATAATGTTGTCCACAAACGCCGGATGACACATCACCTCCAGAGAGGCTTCTCCTCGATGCGCCGAGGCATCCAGAATGCGTAAAAAGCACGCTTCGGTGATCTCCTCGCCGTAAAATTCACTACTAAATCCTTGAGTGCTGCGCAAATCCGACGGCAGATCGTCTGCATTCAACACCGTCTGGCGGTCAATACGTAACGCAATCCCGCGCTGCGCCGCAAAGCGGGCGACGATGGGGAAAATTTGCGGGAACATATGCACATGATGATGACTGTCGAGATGCGTTGGCTCGCGGCCAAATACGTCGATGAAACGCTGATACTGACACGCCAGTTCATGCGCAATTTCATCCAGCGGAAGCGTATCCTCCTCCGCCATTTGCCAGATCCATTTCCCCAACAGGCCGTCTCGCGTCAGGCCCGGCATCTCTGACACCGGTTTGCCTAACGTCAAAACAAAATGCATTCCCACCCCAAGCGCAGGCAGCTCGCGGCTAAGCTGCGCCGCATGGTCAATAGCCTCGCCATTGACCAGCGCCGTCGTGGAGGTCACAACGCCGTTGCGATATGCTTCAACAATGCCGTAATTTTGCCCTTTACTCAGGCCAAAATCATCGGCATTCACAATCAACACGCGTTCCATAGCCTACCTCTGTCAGTGGTGCTTACCTTTAAGCGCTTCGATGCAAGCGGCAAAATTAGGCAGCCATTTTTCATGCGCCAGAATGAGCTCACGCGCCAGGACTTCTGCGTCTCGGTCGGAATGCACCAGCGGACTCAGGTTAAGCGCCAGCAGCACATCATTAAAGTTTCCGCTCAGCGCCGCATTGCTGGCCGCGACCTCAAATCCTTTAATAGTGTGGATAAGCCCCAGCACTTTTTCGTCAAAACGGGTGATACGCGGGTGCGGCGTCGCGCCATTGCGTCCCAGAATGCAGGTCATTTCCACCGCCCAGTCCGCCGGGATATTCTCGACATGCCCATGATGTGGAATATTAACATAATGCTCAGTCTGCTTGTCATTATAAATAGCGTTAATGACTTCACAAGCGGCATCGGAATAATAAGCGCCGCCGCGTTGCTCAAGCTCTTTCGGCTTCACGTTTAGCTCAGGATTTTTGTACAAGTCGAAGAGTTGTTTCTCCACTTTTTGTACGACCTGAGCGCGCGCGCCGCCTTTGTAATATTCGCCCATTTCAATCGCCAGCATCTCTTTTTGCTTGAAGTAATACAACAAATAAGAGCACGGCAGCATGTTCAGCGAGCGAATCAATCCTTCACTAAACGGCAGATCAAAGATATTTTTTACGGTTGACGCTTTCAACTGACCGGACGCCACGCCATCCAGTAATTCTGCGAACCGTGAGGTGCCATTCACCAGCACATCTTTAATAAAGACCATATGGTTTAGACCAAACAGGTCAATGGAAAGATCGTCATTCTCATTCAGCGCCAGCACGTCATGAATAAACATTTTCATGTCGACAGGAATATTACATACGCCGATGAATTTTTTAAAGTTGGTATGACGATAAACCGCTTCCGTCACCATCCCCGCCGGGTTAGTAAAGTTAATGACCCACGCATTCGGACATAATTCTTCAACATCCTTAATGATGTCAAAAATAACCGGAATGGTACGCAACCCTTTAAATAAACCGCCAGCGCCGTTGGTTTCTTGCCCCAGATAGCCGTGGCTAAGCGGGATACGCTCGTCCAGCTCACGGGCTTTGAGTTGACCAACGCGTAGCTGGGTAGTGACAAAATTAGCGCCTTTCAGCGCTTCCCGGCGATCCAGCGTTTTATACAATTTTAGCGGAACGCCTGCTTTATCAATCATTCGCTGGCAGAGATCATAAATAATGCCCAGCTTCTTTTTCCCGTCTTCAACGTCAACCAGCCATAATTCGGTGACAGGTAATTCATGGTAGCGCTTAATAAAGCCTTCAAGTAATTCAGGGGTGTAGCTGCTCCCGCCACCAATAGTGACGACTTTTAATTTCTGGCTCATAATATCTCCCTTCAGTGTATGACACTGATATGTATTACGCTATGCCCGCTCGTAAGAAATAGCGTGACGTTCCCCGCGCTATTGGGGCAAGCGTGAAATGTAACTAATCGAGCAATGTAAACCGTTACTCATTAATTTCCGTCAATCGCTTCCGATAACTATTCGGCGTGAATGAGGTCATCTTCTTAAACGTTTTAATAAACAGACTTGGACTACTGTACCCGGCTTCATAAGCAATATCCGTAACCGAATAGTTGGTCATTTCCAACTGTTTCTTGGCAAAATTAATGCGAATCTCATTAATGATTTGCATCGGCGTTTTGCTGTAATAACGTCGGGTGGCGCGCGTCAGATACTCCTGGGATTTTGCCGACAGGCGCACCATATTTTCCAGCGCATGTTCGCCAAACTGCGTTTTATCATGCATTATCTCCACGGTTGCTTTCAGCCATTGTGGAATATCATCATAAACCTGCTCTTCGCGGTAATGACGTAAGCGGTTTATAATATAAAATGTCACCACTTCGATAAATTCGTCGAGCCCATTGCCGCGAAAATTCAACGACGCAATCACCGTTTCAATATAGGTAAGGAAGGTGCTATTCGCCCTGTATACCTGCGATGCCACAAAACAAAACGGCAGTAACGGAAGATAATGCTGTTCAAAAAAACGTTTACTAATTCCTACGTTCAGAATACGCGTTGCGCCAAACTCATAGAAACTTTGGTGATTCGACCCCACCGGGATAAAAACAAAATCTCCACGTTCCAGCAGCACACGCTTCCCGTTAATCTCCTGGTAATAACGTCCGGTTAATACCAGGGTAAATTCATAATAGTCGTGCTGATGCAGCCCGGTGACGCTTTCCGTCTTGTTATAGATAAACACATGGAAATTTTTGCCATTGAAGAGCTGCTGCTCATAAACCGTTTTGATTTCCGTTGCGTTAACCTGTAGCTGCATCATCCGCCCCCTGTTATTTCAGTTTCTCATGGAGCTCAATCAACTCAGCGATCAGTTCACGAGCCAGCATTGAGGCCATCAAATGATCCTGAGCGTGAACCAGGACCAGACTGACTTTCATTTTGCCTTCGCCCTGATCGCCTTCGATGAGTTTTGTCTGCACAAGATGCGCTTCATTGAGCGCTATGCGCGACTGGTCCATCATCGCTTTCGCCGCCTCAAAGTCGCCTTCTTTCGCTTTTCTGAGCGCGCCATATGCCAGGCTGCGCGCCTGACCAGAATTGATGATAAGCCCCATAACGACTTCTTCGAGTTCCTCAGCCGCTGTCTGGTTATCTACAACATTTTCAAGATCAAACATAGTCTTTCCTCTGATTCAGCCCGGCATGGCATCCCATGCCGACGCGGAGTTTAGAATTTCAGTGCGTTAGCGATATCTTCTTCGCTTTCTTCCTGCTCGATGGCGTTCTGCGCTTTGTTAGCCACCACCACGAAGGGGAGATAAATCAGGGTAGCGACCGCCAGGTTAAATAGCGCAACCAGCAACGCGGCGACACTGCCGTTGGTGTTAAAGAACGCCCCCAGCCCGGTTGGCATGGTCCACGGCGCAATATTGGTAATCGGCGGAATAATACCCAAATAGTAAGCCACCAGCGTAATCGCCGCCAGAATCGGCTGAACCAGAATGAAGGGGATAAACATCACCGGGTTCATAATAATCGGCAGGCCAAACAGGATGGGTTCGTTAATCTGGAAGATACCTGACGGCAGCGCCAGTTTTGCCACCTGGCGATAGTCCGCGCGACGGGATGCCAGGAAGATAGCGATGATCAGACCCAGCGTTGCGCCGCTACCACCGAGGAAGATATAAGAATCCAGCATCGGTTTCGCCCAGATATGGAACGTTTTACCGGCTTCCAGCGCCGCATCGACGGAGCCATACTGCTGGTAAATAGAGATGTTTTCCAGCGCCCAGGGCGTCATGATGCCGCTGTCCAGCGCGGTCAGCGCCAGCGAACCATGAATACCAAAGAACCACAGCAGCGGTACAAAAATGACATATGCCCACCCTACCACGCTACCCAGCGATGCCAGCGGCGTAGAGATAGTGTCCATAATAATCTGATGGAAGTTAGAACCGTAATTAGACAGCGCCCAGGCAATAATCCCCATAATAGAGAGAATAATAAAGCCGGGAATTAATGCTGAGAATGAACGAGACACCGAAGCCGGTACGCTGTCCGGTAGTTTAATCACCCAGTTGCGCCGGACAATAAATGTAAACATCTCCGCGACCACCAGGCCAATAATAATACCGGAGATAATATTCGCGCCGCCCAGCCAGTTAGCGCCTACGGCATAGGCCTCGCCGACACTATACGGCGTTACGGTCATAAATGCCGCCACGGAGAGCAGTCCGGCGGCCAGCGCATCAACCTTGCGCTCTTCCGCCAGCGCCATGCCGATAAAAAATGGCGCCATGAGCGACATAATGCCCAATGTGCCGTTATAGACGTTCCCGCCGATGCCTTTCAATCCATTAAGTGTTTCAATGGTTGAGGCATCAAGCCGAATGCCCATGGAATAAAAAAACGCCCCCTCCCCAAAGCTCAGGAAAACGTTATTAATTAATACAAACATCGCCCCCGCAAGGGTTAATGGCATTAAACGAATAAAGCCGTTCTTGATTGCATTAACGTGTGGCTGCTTTCCTATTTTTACAGCAAAAGGAAGGAGTACCTTTTCAAGTGAAGCAATAACGTTACTCATAGAAAAATACCCTTAAATACCGCAATAAAATATTGCGGTTAGTGTATGAAATAACTCTTTGACGGGAAAAATTAAAAAATAATTAATTCGCGGCGGCTTTTTTAATTGCCGCTACCGCAGCTTTAAGCACGCCTAAGCCATCTACCTTGCCGTACAACATTGAATCAATGACTTCTACCGGTTTACCGGGTAATAAACGCTGAATTTCGGGGAGCATATAAGCAATTTGCGGGCCTAATAACACGACGTCCGCTGCCGGGCCTTTTTCACCGGCCAGGGTTTCAGGGAATGCTTCAATAATCACCGGCACTTCATATTTTTCAGCCTGAGCGCGCATTTTTGATACCAGTAACGATGTTGACATGCCCGCAGAACAAAACAGATAAATGTGTTTCTTTTCCATAAAAACCTTCCTCATGTGCGATTATCTGTCAACCAGATACGCCGCAAGCCTCAACCTGCATCCATACTCTGGGCGACTTGCGTAACCGGATTTACTTTTTTAGGTGGCTGAAATGAGTATACGGGATCGGACCGCCGGATGGTATTTCCTTGACCTACTAAATTGTCTCTCATTGACCTGGCGTTATGACCCCCCTCACATTTCGGGCAAATAATTCGCGATAATAAATAAGGTTATGGCAGGCACAAAAAAACCGGCTCGCAGGCCGGTTTCCTTGAATGTTCAGGCAATGTACAGTTGTTACTGCTTCGGCGCCTGTGGGTCAGTGTCGTACTCCGCACAGGTCTGGTAGCCGGAGTTAATCACGTGCCCGGTATCATCCAGCGCAACAAAGTAGGTTTCCGCTTTACCATCACGTTGACCCAGGATGTAGGTCTGACAGGTACCACGCGCATGAATCATGCTCACTTCAGATGACGGTTTGCCCGCAATCTGCGCAACTTGCGCCCTGCTCATTCCTTTTTTAACATCTTTAACGACAGGCTCAACAAATTGGTCTTTTGTACGATCATACGCCGTACAGCCTGCCAGCATAGTCATTACCGCCGCTGCGCTTAAAATTCCTGCTACGTTCTTGTTCATTTTCCGTCCTCTTGTTTATCAGCGTGTTATGTAAGCCTGGAATACATCAGAACATTTTTCAAGCCGCGCCTCGCGACAAAAAGTCTTTCGGAAAATTCTCTAACGCAGCGATATGTTGTTTTAAACACCGCTTAGCCCGCCAAACCTTGTCGTTTCAGCGGCGAAGGGTTAGCTTTAACAGGGTAAAGATTCATTTTTTAATGTCGAAGGGGGTTAAATGACTCTGCAGCAAGAGATAATCCAGGCGCTTGGCGCGAAACCGCATATCAACCCTGAAGAAGAAATTCGCCGCAGCGTGGATTTTCTTAAAGCGTACCTGAAAACCTATCCCTTTTTGAAATCGCTGGTGTTAGGCATCAGCGGCGGGCAGGATTCGACGCTGGCCGGGAAACTCAGCCAGATGGCTATCACCGAATTGCGGGAAGAGACCGGTGATAATGCGCTGCAGTTTATCGCCGTTCGTCTGCCTTATGGCGTGCAGGCCGATGAACAGGATTGCCAGGACGCCATTGCTTTTATTCAGCCGGACAGAGTACTCACCGTCAATATTAAAGGCGCCGTCCTCGCCAGCGAACAGGCGCTGCGCGAAGCGGGAATTGAGCTGAGCGATTTTGTTCGCGGCAATGAAAAAGCGCGTGAGCGAATGAAAGCGCAATATAGCATCGCCGGTATGACTCACGGCGTCGTGGTGGGCACCGACCATGCGGCGGAAGCGATAACCGGGTTCTTCACCAAATATGGCGATGGCGGTACCGATATTAACCCGCTTCATCGCCTTAACAAACGCCAGGGCAAACAGCTTCTCGCAGCGCTGGGCTGTCCTGAGCATCTGTATAAAAAAGTCCCCACCGCCGATTTGGAAGACGACCGCCCTTCACTGCCTGATGAAGCCGCGCTGGGCGTAACGTATGACAATATTGACGATTACCTGGAAGGCAAAACGCTGGACTCCGCCATCGCTAAAACTATCGAAGGCTGGTACGTAAAAACTGAACATAAGCGCCGTTTACCGATTACGGTATTCGACGACTTTTGGAAAAAGTAAGCGTACTTCTACTGTTGTGCCGGATATCGCTCGTCTATCCGGCCTCCTCTCTTCCCAGCCTCTTTTTTAATCACCCATCCGCTGTTATACTGGATGAATAACCAGTTAACGGAGATCACTGTGGTACGGCGTCAATCAGCCCCCCGCCTTGAGTTTGAAGCAGCGGCCATTTACGAATATCCAGAACATTTACGTCCTTTCCTCAGCGAAGCGCCAGCCTTACCGGGCGTCTATATATTTCATAGCGAAAGCGATACGCTGCCGCTTTATATCGGTAAAAGCGTAAATATTCGCAGCCGGGTGCTCTCACATCTGCGAACGCCTGACGAGGCCGCTATGCTGCGACAGGCGCGGCGGATAAGCTGGATCTGCACCGCTGGGGAAATGGGCGCGTTGCTGCTGGAGGCGCGACTGATCAAAGAACAACAGCCGCTGTTTAACAAGCGGTTACGTCGTAATCGCCAGCTTTGCTCTCTACAGTTGAGCGAACAAAAGATTGAGGTCGTTTCCGCCCGCAGCGTCGATTTTTCCCATGAGCCGAACCTGTTTGGACTCTTCGCCAACCGTCGGGCAGCGCTGCAAAGCTTACAGAACCTCGCCGATGAACAAAAATTGTGTTATGGCCTGCTGGGGCTTGAACCGGTAAGCCGTGGGCGCGCCTGTTTTCGTTTCGCGCTGAAGCGCTGCGCTGGCGCGTGTTGTGGGCAAGAAACCCCGCAGGCGCATTTTCTTCGTCTGCAGGCCTCACTGGAACGGTTACGTGTGGTTTGCTGGCCCTGGAAAGGCGCTATCGCGTTAAAAGAGAGCCGCCCACAAATGACCCAGTTCCACATTATCAACAACTGGTTATGGCTGGGGGCGGTACCCTCGCTGGATGAGGCCGCCACCCTGGTGCGCACCCCTGCGGGCTTTGATCAGGATGGCTATAAAATTCTCTGTAAGCCACTAATGTCAGGTCAATATGAGATCATTGAACTGCACACCGACTGTCGCCAGTCATAAAGAAAACCGCCGATCCTGTCCACCTCAACGATTGTGTTGTCGACAAGACCGGCGGTCTTAAATTATGCGGAAAGTTATTCTGCCGCAGCAGGCATTTTACCTTCTTGCGCCGGGCGTTCTGTCAGACGCTTCTCAAAATTAGCGTTATATTGCTTTTTCTGCTCCGGCGTCAGAACGTTATAAATTTTATTCTGGGTTTCCATATGCGCCAGCATATTGGCCTTGCGCTGTGCTTCCATTTTCGTAATTTGCGCTTCGGCTTTGGCTTTATCGAAGGTATCGCTGGCAATAATATCATGCATGGCGCGACGCTCTTCCAGCAGCGGACGTTCCATTTGCTCGCGCTGCGCTTTTATAATGTCGCGAATTTGTTGCTTCTGCGCGTCTGTCAGGTTCAGGTTTTTAAACATCATA
The DNA here is from genome assembly GCF_039650795.1 of Salmonella sp. K21076. Taxonomy (NCBI): domain Bacteria; kingdom Pseudomonadati; phylum Pseudomonadota; class Gammaproteobacteria; order Enterobacterales; family Enterobacteriaceae; genus Salmonella; species Salmonella sp. K21076. The sequence goes on along the minus strand of NZ_JBCLYA010000005.1, from coordinate 35,379 downwards.
TCGTGATGTGGGCCAAATTTACCTTTATGCTGCATCATTGGCTTCGCATCCGCTGGCGCGGCGGTGGTAGTCTCAGCGGCATGAGCCAGATTCGCAGCACCCATCGCCAGGGTAGAGGCAACAAATAGAGCAGTCAGTTTACGCATATTTCCATCCTTCCTTTCAGTTATTTTTACGGCATATTTAAAACAGCGCCGTGTTGTCGTGATTAACTTTAACCGTCTTAGCGTCAATTAGTCAGAACAACGGTAAAACAATGAAAGTATAAAAAACACTTTTTCGCCAATTGTGAAGAAAAAAAGAATAAATTGCGCAGAGTTGAAAGAGAAATATACAACAGCATGATATAGCAGAAATTATGCAGAACTATAACGCAGCAACGCTTATTAATAAAGCAATTCTCTAGGAATAATCCGTAATAGCATGAAACTGTGTCCCAAATCATCCCTGTAATCCTAACGTGAGCTTACAGGGACATTTATCAGGGCAGTCTTTCCAGCATTAATCCAGCCCGCAATCCGCAGGCGACAGAGGAATTAGGAAAGAGAACATATTCAACGTCATGCGTCACCGTCACGCGCTTATCCCCCTCCTCGGCCAGCAACGTTCCCTTCGCAAAGGCAGTAAAATTCAGCGTTTGCGCATCCATATAAAGCGCGAACTTGTCGCTGTGACGCGTGATTTGCGACACCACCCGATAGCGTAGCGGCGGCGAAAACGAGGTTGACGTTTCGACACCGCTCAGCAACGCCGACAACGCCTGCGAGGTTACGCTGAACTGCGTCAGATCGTTTTGCCCAAACGGCAACGCCTTTCCCAACTCCAGCGTACAGGAAAGCGCGCCGAAATGTTCAGAGCTAAAGTGCGTAAACGTACCGCCGGGCGCCTGATGAAATACCAACGCCTCCAGTCCTGCCGCGCCCAGCCACGCCAGAAAATCCGCCTCCCACGGGCGGTCGCGCTGCGGCAATACGCCAAAACGCAAATGATGCGAGCCACGAATGGCGGTATGCAGATCCAGATGCCAGCGTACCCGCGCCTGGCCAGATGAAAAGAAGGTCTCCAGACTTAGCTCCAGCTCACGCGCCCGCCGCGTTTCATCGCTTTCGGCAAAGGACTGCCAACGCCCGCCAAACATACGGTTCATATCACTGTGACAATAGCGTATTCCCGCCGCCAGCGCCTGCGGATTGCCGAGTACCACCAGCACTCGCCACGTTAACGTCAAGCTGCCTGAATACAGCGCCGACAGCAGCTTATCCAGCATCTCGACCGGCGCGGTTTCATTACCGTGTATCCCCGCAGAAAGAATTAACGCGCGGTCGACCGGCGCATCGGGCGTGAGTTCAAGCAGACCATGGCCTAACCAGCGCCAGCGAAAACCCGCGCCCTTCCCCTGCGTCACCCGTGGTGTCGTGCCGCTTAGCGTCAACGCCAGAAAGTTATCCATCAGCCGCCCCCGTTTGCTGGAAAGGATAAACCGACCCCAAATCCAGCAGACGCGTTAACACATCCAGCGCCTCCCGGCCTTCTCGCAATAATAACGGATCGGCCAGATCGGCAGCGGTCAGGCGATCGCGATAATAACGATCCGCCCACGCGTTAAGGGCCGTAAACAGAGCGTCATTCATCATTACCGCTGGATTCACCGCCCGTCGTTCTTCTTCTGTTAACACCACGCGTAATCGCAGACAGGCCGGGCCGCCGCCGTTGGCCATACTTTCTCGCAAATCAAACACCTGCATCGCGCTGATGGGGTTATCCTCCGCCACCAGCTTATTCAGATAGCGCCAGACGCCGGCATGGTCCTGACATTCCCGCGGCAACACTAACAGCATTGAGCCGTCGTCACGGCTTAACAACTGACTATTAAACAGGTAGGTGGCCACAGCATCTGATACAGAAACCTCTCCGGCGGGCACCTCTATCGCCATAAAACCGTCAACGCGCGTACGCAACTGATTAATGAGCACTTTCTGCCGGGCAAACGCCGCTTCGTGACAAAACAATACCTGTCGATTCGAAACGGCGATGACATCATTATGGAATACGCCTTGATCGATGACCTCCGGGTTTTGCTGAGCGAAGATAACCTGTTGCGGATTCACCTGATTAAGACGCGCCACGGCCTCGCTGGCTTCGCGGCTCTGGCGCGCCGGATAACGAGCGGGTCGTATTTCATTCTCCTCTTCGCGCCCATAGACAAAAAGCTGCACGCCTGCCGAACCATACTCGCCGCCAAGACGGTTATGATTCGCCGCGCCTTCATCTCCCAATAATGCGACCTGCGGTAACGCGCTATGCACTGAAAACTGACTTTCATCGCGAAATATGGCGCGTAGCAGCGCTTCGGTAACAGGCGCCTCAAGAGCGCGATGAAATTTATTGTTTAAATTCGCCACCGTCAGGTGAACTTTCCCGTCCAGCGCGTCTGCCGATGGGCAAACCGTCGCCGCATTCGCAACCCACATTGGCGACGCGGAACTCACGCTGGAAAGCCAGCGTGGCGCCTGACGCGCAACCTTATCCAGAATCTGCTCATCGCTACCCGTGAAGCCGAGCTGACGTAACGCCGGAATAAAGGGCCGCTCATGCGGCGGGATCACCGCCTGGGGAAAGCCGGCATCCGCCAGAGCTTTCATCTTTAGCAGCCCCTGCTTTACCGCCAGACGAGGATTCGACACCTGAAAACGGTGGCGGGTCGATGCCTCATTGCCGAAGGATAGCCCGGCATAATGGTGCGTAAGCCCCACCAGCCCGTCAAAATTAACTTCATGCGCCGTCATACCGCCTCCCTGCGAGAAAAGTCGAGGCCAGGGCTTAATGTCGCAGGCAACGTCAGTTCGGGAGATTCCAGACTGGCCATCGGCCAGGCGCAATAATCGGCGGCATACCAGGCGCTGGGCCGATGGTTGCCAGACGCGCCGACACCACCAAACGGCGCAGTACTCGCTGCCCCGGTGAGCGGTTTATTTCAGTTAACGATCCCTGCCCGCGCCTCCAGCAAGAGTTGTTCGAACTGCGCGCGATCCGTCGACACCAGCCCACACGACAGACCAAAACGGGTATTATTCGCCAGACGAATCGCCTCATCGAAATGCGCATAACGCCAGACGTTCAGCAGCGGACCAAACACCTCTTCATCCGGCACATCCGCGACGCCCGTCAGCTCAATGATGCCAGGCGTCAGCAGAGAGGTTCCCTCTTTGACCTTCCGCGGCGCCAGTAGCGTGCGACCGCCTAATGCCTCTCGTTGACGCCAGGCCTCCATCACATGCTGTGCCGCCTGCGCTGAAATCAGTCCGCCGATAAACGGCTGCGGGTCGTCGTCCCATCTGCCGGGCTGCAGACGTCCGGCGACGTCAACTAGCCGCGCCAGAAATGCATCTCCCTGCGCGCCCTGTTTTACCAGAAGGCGTCGCGCGCAAGTACAGCGCTGTCCGGCGGTAATAAACGCCGATTGCAGCGTCAGATGTACCGCCGCATCCATATTTGTCGCATCCTCAATAATGAGCGGGTTGTTTCCGCCCATTTCAAGAGCCAGGATTTTTTCCGGCTGGCCGGATAGCTGACGATGAAGCTGATATCCGGTACTGGCGCTGCCGGTAAACAGCAGTCCGTCGAGATCGTCGAGCGAACTCAGCGCTTGTCCGGTCTCCCGGCCGCCCTGCACCAGATTAAGAACGCCTGCCGGTAACCCCGCCCGTTCCCAGAGTTTTATTACCGTTTCCCCGGTCCATGGCGTTAGCTCGCTAGGTTTGAAGATCAGCGTATTGCCTGCCAGCAACGCGGGCACAATATGGCCATTCGGTAAATGGCCGGGAAAGTTATAAGGGCCGAATACCGCCAGCACACCGTGAGGACGATGGCGCAGCGTCGCGGCACCATCGACAAGTTCGCTTTTTTGTTCGCCGGTTCTGGCATGGTAAGCCTTAATCGAGATGGCAATCTTATTGATCATCGCCGTCACTTCCGTCGCCGCCTCCCAGCGCGGTTTACCGGTTTCACGCGCGATGACCTCCGTGAGATCGGCTTTATGCGCCTCCAGCAGGACGGAAAATTTCTCTACGATAGCCTGCCGTGCCGCAAAAGGCTGTCTGGCCCAGCGAGGAAACGCCGCGCGCGCCGCCTGACAGGCCTCGGCGACCTGTGCCGCATCAGCGTCATTCCCCTGCCAAAGTATCTCCTCGCTCACCGGATTCGTTTTGCGGCGGCGTTCGCCCTGACCGGTTATCCAGTCGCCGTTTATCCATAGCGTCATACGGTTTTCTCCTCAGCGCAAAGGCGTACCAGCCGAACGTGGTCGCCCGCGCGACATTTCAGCGCATCCAACTGCGCGGCGGTAAGTACAAGTCGTGAAGTCTGCGGATCGGCACGCACCAGCGCGGCCCGAAAGTGGTGATAGTTTTCATTGGCGACCAGACATGCAGGATAGTCGCCAAGCGCGGGTTGCCCTTCCGCGACTTCCACCAGTCGGCTTTTACGAATAGCCCGCACGCGGTCAATATCACACTCCAGCGTCGGCCCACCGTCGAAGATGTCGATATAGTGGCGATAGCGAAAGCCTTCCTTTTCCAGCACCACGCGGGCTGGCGCCGTTTGCGGGTGGACTTCGCCAATCACGGCCTGTGCCTCTTCAGATAAGAAGTGGGTATAAATAGGATGTTTGGGCATCAGCTCGGCGATAAACGCTTTTTGCCCGGTACCGCATAAAAAATCCGCCCGGCTGAAATCCATAGAAAAAAGCGTTTGCCGAGACTTTGCCAGAAGGGAGAATAACCATGCTCGTCAATGACACCGCGCATTTCCGCCACCACTTTCTCATTGAATTTATCGCGAAACGCGGCCATAAACATAAAGCGCGATTTTGACAACAAGTAGCCGTTACCCTCTTTACGCCATTCGGGATCGAGAAACAGCGTGCAAAGCTCACTGCTGCCGGTATGATCATTACTCAGGAATAATGTTGGCAACGCGTTATATACATTCAGCTCTTTGGAAGCATGAACCAGCGTACCGACACGATAGTTATACCAAGGGTCGTTAAGGCCGACCGCGACCTCAATGGCGCAGATCCCGCCGACCTCACCCGTTTCACTGTCCTCGAGAACAAATACATATCCTTGTTCGCCTTTTGGCAGCTCGCCGGACCAGGTTTTTAGCGCGCGTTCAATGCGGGCCGCCAGCGTCGCTTCATTTGCCAGTAGCGAGGTTAAGCCGCCGCCCGTTTTGCCTGCAAGCTGCATCAGCGCGGCGATATCCGCATGTTCGACAGGACGAATCACCCGCATGATGCGCCTCCCGCCTGAAGGCGTTCGCACGCCAGGGCAAAACGATCAAGCCCGGTAGCTATCTCCTCGTCGCTCACATTTAACGCTGGCGCAAAACGCACCACGTCGCCACCGGCGATGAGCACCATCACGCCTGCTTTTGCCGCTTCCTGGGCGATGAGTTTGGCTTTTCCGGCAAACTCCGTCTGTAGCACACAGCCAAGCAGTAGCCCCAGCCCGCGAATTTCACTGAACATGCCAAAACGTACATTAATGGTATTTAGACGTTCAATAAACGCATCGTGGCGCTGTCTGACGCCGTTTTGCATCTCCGGCGTATTGATGATATCCAGTACTTTTCCGGCAACTGCCGTCGCCAGCGGATTACCGCCGTAGGTGGTGCCATGCGTACCTGGCGTCATGACGCTGGCATAGTCTTGCGTAGTCAGCATCGCGCCGATCGGGAAGCCGCCGCCCAACGCTTTAGCGGTCGTCAGGATATCGGGCGTAACGCCATAATGCATATATGCATACAGTTCGCCGGTACGTCCGACGCCCGTCTGCACCTCATCAAAAATCAGTAACGCCTGATGCCGGTCGCACAATTCACGCAGCCCCTGCAAAAAAGCGTTCGTGGCGGGGATCACGCCGCCCTCGCCCTGCACAGGCTCTACGATTACGGCGCAGGTATTGTCATCAATGAGCGCGCTGGCGGAGTTCAGATCGTTATAGGCTGCATGACGAATATCCGGCGGCAGCGGCGCAAAGTCCTGTGAATAGGTGGGTTGACCGCCAGCGCTGACGGTAAAGAGCGTGCGGCCATGGAACGCGTTTTTAAAGGCCACAATGCCGCTTTTATGGTTGCCAACACGATCGTGGGCATATTTGCGCGCCAGTTTTAATGCAGCTTCATTTGCTTCAGCGCCTGAATTACAAAAGAAAACGCGTTCGGCGAAGGTCGCGTCGATCAGTTTTTTCGCCAGTCGCAGCGCCGGTTCATTGGTGTAACCGTTCCCGGTATGCCAGAAGCGATTCGCCTGTTCATTTAACGCCTCGCGCAGCGCCGGATGCGCATGTCCCAATGCGTTGACCGCAATCCCGCCAGCAAAATCAATGTACTCTTTCCCCTGCTGATCCCACAGGCGTGAGCCTTCTCCGCGTACAGGAATAAAAGGCGCGGGAACATATACCGGCACCATCCATTCATCAAAGTTTTCGCGCGTAACTGACAGAGACATAGCGACCTCTTTTGGTAAAAATAAAGTTATCTATATGTTAATTAATATGGGTGTTTGCGCTGTAAATGTAGATTGCAGCATTCGTGCCAGCCAGCGTTAACATTGCATAAACAGAAGTGATAAACGGTAAATCAATGGGTTACAGCGTAGCGATATTCACTTTTACTGCATGAAAAGTGAATATTTCCGCATAATCGGTGGCTAGAAAGAGGAAAAAGCGAAATATTATTCAGTTGCCAAATATAATTCTGGAATTGTGATCTTATACGAAATTTACTGGAAATTACCGCCCCGTTCTGGCGCATCTGCACGCAAACCGTGCCATTTTCGCGCTATAGAAAACACCATACGCTTCCATTGGCCGAATCTGACGATGAGTGGCAGTCACCCGGTAAAATTTCTGCTACCATCCCAACACGATTCACCTTGCAAAGTGGCAGTGACTATGAAATTTGTCTCTTTTAATATCAACGGCCTGCGCGCCCGTCCCCATCAACTTGAAGCGATTGTCGAAAAACACCAGCCCGATGTGATCGGTCTACAGGAGACAAAAGTCCACGACGAAATGTTCCCGCTCGAAGAGGTCGCGAAGCTGGGCTATAACGTTTTCTATCATGGACAAAAAGGCCATTACGGCGTCGCGCTGCTAACAAAAGCCACGCCCATTTCCGTCAGACGCGGTTTTCCGGATGATGGCGAAGAGGCGCAACGCCGCATTATCATGGCGGAAATCCCCTCGCCGCTGGGTAATATCACCGTCATTAACGGCTATTTCCCGCAGGGGGAAAGCCGGGATCATCCGTTGAAGTTCCCCGCGAAAGCGCAGTTTTATCAGAACTTGCAAAACTATCTTGAAACGGAACTCAAGTGCGATAATCCGGTATTAATTATGGGCGACATGAATATCAGCCCGACCGACCTGGATATTGGCATCGGCGAAGAGAACCGCAAACGCTGGCTGCGTACCGGTAAATGCTCCTTCCTGCCGGAGGAGCGTGAATGGATGTCGCGGTTACTGAAGTGGGGATTAGTGGACACGTTCCGTCAGGCAAATCCGCAAACGATGGATAAATTTTCGTGGTTTGATTACCGTTCAAAAGGTTTCGTGGATAATCGCGGACTGCGCATTGACCTCTTGCTGGCAAGCGCTCCGCTGGCGGAACGTTGCGCAGAAACCGGTATAGACTACGACATTCGCAGTATGGAAAAACCCTCCGACCATGCGCCGGTCTGGGCGACGTTTCGTGTTTGATTCCGCTATCTGATTAACCGTAAGGCCGGGATAGCGCGACGCTTCCCGGCAGGAATAACGACCTTAACGACAATGATAAAAAAACTCGATGTTGTTGCCGCCATCATTGAACGCGACGGCAAAATACTGCTGGCCCAGCGCCCAGTTCATGCGGATCAAGCCGGTTTATGGGAGTTTGCCGGCGGTAAAGTCGAACCCGGCGAAACCCAACCGCAGGCGCTTATCCGCGAGCTACGCGAAGAGTTAGGGATTGACGCCACGCCCGGCGTCTATATCGCCAGCCATCAACGCGACGTGTCTGGCCGACGAATTCATTTGCACGCCTGGCATGTGCCTGCGTTTAACGGTCTGATACGTGCGCTGGAACATCAGGCCTTAGCCTGGTGTACGCCGGAAGAGGCGCTGGAATACCCCCTCGCCCCGGCGGATATTCCGCTATTGCAGGCGTTTATGGCTTTACGCGACGCCAGACTAACGGATTTGTGCTGATGGTTTTTTCGTCACGCTGGCACTGGAGCACGACGCCTTCCACTTTTATTACCGCGCCTTCGGAGTAATTCTGATCCTGGTAAACGCAGCACTGAATGCAGGGCTGGGATGACTGACCGCGCGTGCTGAAAACTTCCGGCGGGACATTCACCTGAATATCAGGACGACTGTTTTGGTTTGCCAGCCCGACCATTGGCATTATCGCCATCACGGCGACCATGAGGCTTCGGCGCATAGGATTTCCTTATTTTTCCAAGTATATTCTCAGTATAACGGTAAGCCGCCGTGAAAACTTTAATCCTCTTTTGTCATCGCTTTTAGTTATGACCCTCTCCCCGTTATGAATTTACTTAGCAGCGTCATTTTTTTCTTGCTTACCGTCACATTGCTGATGGTATAGTCGAAAACTGCAAATACATATTCTGATAAAACGCAAATACAACCACATTAATATATAAGAGGTTTTTATATCTATGGATCAGACATGTTCTCTGGAATCGTTCCTCAACCATGTACAAAAGCGCGACCCGCATCAAACCGAGTTCGCGCAAGCCGTCCGTGAAGTCATGACCACCCTGTGGCCGTTTCTTGAACAAAACCCCCGTTACCGCCACATGTCTTTACTGGAACGTTTGGTTGAACCAGAGCGCGTAATCCAGTTTCGCGTAGTGTGGCTGGACGATAAAAATCAGGTGCAGGTAAATCGCGCCTGGCGCGTGCAGTTCAACTCTGCTATCGGCCCCTATAAAGGCGGTATGCGCTTCCATCCTTCGGTAAACCTTTCCATCCTTAAGTTCCTCGGCTTTGAGCAAACCTTTAAAAATGCCCTCACCACGTTGCCGATGGGCGGCGGTAAAGGCGGCAGCGATTTCGATCCGAAAGGGAAAAGCGAAGGCGAAGTGATGCGTTTCTGCCAGGCGCTGATGACTGAACTGTATCGCCATTTAGGGCCGGATACCGACGTGCCTGCCGGGGATATCGGCGTGGGCGGGCGCGAAGTGGGCTTTATGGCGGGAATGATGCGCAAGCTTTCCAATAACAGCGCCTGCGTCTTCACCGGCAAAGGGCTTTCCTTCGGCGGCAGCCTGATTCGTCCGGAGGCGACGGGCTATGGCCTGGTCTACTTCACCGAAGCGATGCTTAAACGTCATGGTCTCGGTTTTGAAGGGATGCGCGTCGCCGTGTCCGGCTCCGGCAACGTAGCGCAATACGCCATTGAGAAAGCGATGGCCTTTGGCGCGCGCGTGGTTACCGCGTCGGATTCGAGCGGGACGGTGGTCGATGAAAGTGGCTTCACGCCAGAGAAGCTGGCGCGGCTGTGTGAAATTAAAGCCAGCCGTGACGGTCGCGTCGCTGACTACGCCCGTGAGTTTGGCTTAACCTATCTGGAAGGCCAGCAGCCCTGGAGCGTACCGGTGGATATCGCCCTGCCATGCGCGACGCAGAACGAACTGGACGTTGACGCCGCGCGCGTACTGATTGCCAATGGCGTGAAAGCCGTGGCGGAAGGGGCAAATATGCCAACCACGATTGAAGCGACCGATCTCTTCCTTGAGGCGGGCGTACTGTTTGCGCCGGGTAAAGCCGCCAACGCGGGCGGCGTGGCGACATCGGGGCTGGAAATGGCGCAGAACGCCGCGCGGTTGAGCTGGAAAGCCGAGAAAGTGGACGCCCGTCTGCATCATATTATGCTGGATATCCACCACGCCTGTGTCAAGTACGGCGGCGACAATAAGCATACTAACTACGTTCAGGGCGCCAACATCGCCGGTTTCGTGAAAGTCGCCGACGCCATGCTGGCGCAGGGCGTCATTTAATCCCGTCGCCAGGCCAGATGGCTTTACGCTTATTCGGTCTGACGGCCTGTCTCCTCAGCAGGCGGGCTTTTTTTGCCCGCTCGCTTACGCGGCGCGCTCTTTTTCTTTTCTCCGCCGCCTGGCGCGACTATCCCTCTGAAACGCTTCACCGGCGTGCGCTTAGCCTGATCGATCAGCTGATATAACGTGCCGACCAGCGGTTGCATAAAATCCTGGTAACGGCACTGCTTTTCGCTGATTTGCGTCAAAACAGATTCCCAGTGCGCGGTCATATCTGGACGGGCCGCCATCTCCGGCAGCGAATGTATTAACGCTTTGCCAGCATCGGTAGAATGAATGTAGCGCCCTTTTTTGGTCAGAAAGCTACGTTTGAACAGCAGTTCGATAATCCCGGCGCGCGTGGCTTCCGTCCCCAGCCCATCGGTCGCGCGCAGGATCTTTTTCAGATCTTTATCCTGCACGAAGCGGGCAATTCCGGTCATCGCGGAAAGCAATGTCGCATCAGTGAAATGACGCGGCGGCTGGGTTTGGCGTTCGACCACTTCCCCCTTTTCACACAGCAACTCATCACCTTTGGCGACAACCGACAGCGGCGTACCGTCGTTTTCCTCGTCGCGCTCTTTACTGCCCAGTAACGTCCGCCAACCGGCCTCCGCCAGAAAACGCGCTTTGGCGACAAATTTCCCTTTGGCGATTTCCAGTTCAATAACGCATTTACGAAACACCGCGTCCGGGCAGAACTGCATCAGATACTGACGCGCAATCAGGGTGTACACTTTCGCTTCGTTTTCCGTCAGATGGACAGAAGAACTGCGCGCCGTCGGGATAATCGCGTGGTGCGCATCCACTTTTTTGTCATCCCAGCAGCGATTGCGCGTATCAGGATTAACCACAGGCTGCGGCAGTAAATCCGGGGCGTGGACGCTAATCGCGTTCATGACCGCCTGCCGTCCGGCAAAGTGTTCTTCCGGCAGATAACGGCAGTCGGAACGCGGATAGGTAATCAGTTTGTGGGTTTCATATAGCTTCTGACAAATATCAAGCACGTTTTGCGCGCTCAGGCCAAAACGTTTAGCGGCTTCAATCTGTAGCGTCGAGAGCGAAAACGGCAGCGGCGCGGATTCTGATTCCCGTTTATCATTATAACTGGTTACCAGCGCAGGCTGACCGTTGATTCGGTTCACCACATGCTCCGCCAGCGGACGATGAAGCAAACGCCCCTCTTCATCCTGATAAGGTTCGCACGCCTCGCTCGGCTGCCAGATAGCGGTAAAACGCTCGTCGGCAGGCGTAACGATGTGCGCCTTCACTTCAAAGAAGTCTTTGGCGACGAAGTTCTCAATCTCTTCGTCTCGCCGCACCACCAGCCCCAGTACCGGCGTCTGCACGCGTCCCACGGATAACACGCCCTGATAGCCGGCATTACGGCCCAGGATCGTGTAAGCACGGGTCATATTAATGCCATACAGCCAGTCCGCTCGCGCTCGCGCCAGCGCGGAGACGCACAGCGGCACGAAGTCGCTGTTCGCCCGCAGCCTGTCGATAGCACGCTCGACCGCCTGCGGGTTAAGGTCGTTTATCAGACAACGCCGTACCTGCTGGCGCTTTTCGGCAGGAAGCTGGAGATAATCCAGCACTTCATCAACCAGAAGCTGCCCTTCGCGATCCGGGTCGCCGGCGTGAATAATTTCACCGGCTTGATGCAAAAAGCGCTTAATCACATTGAGCTGTTTGGTGACGGAAGGACGAGGCTGAAGCTGCCATTTTTCCGGCACGATAGGCAGGTCAGCCAGATTCCAGCGCGCATAACGGCTGTCATACGCATCCGGCTGCGCCTGTTCCAGCAAATGACCAATACACCAGGTGACGACCTGCCCGTTTCCGCACTCAATAAAACCATCGCCTTTACGGTGCGGTTTTGGCAGCACATCCGCAATGGCGCGCCCCAGACTCGGTTTTTCGGCAATAAACAACCGCATCAGGTTAACGAATCTCAACCATAGCGCGACCGCCGCGGGCCTCGACCAGTTCGCCAATCGCGGTCAGTTCGATACCAAATTCCGCCGCGGTGGCTTTAACATCGTCTTCGGCGTCCGGCGTTACCGCCAACAGCAGACCGCCTGACGTTTGCGGATCGCACAGCAGGCTACGAACTTCACGCGACATGTCGCCCATCAGATGACCATAGCTGGCGAAGTTGCGCTCTGTGCCGCCCGGTACGGCGCCCAGAGCAATATACTCTTCCACGCCCGGCAGTTTAGGGATGTCCTGATAGCAAAGCATCGCCTGTACGCCTGCACCCTGGCACATCTCGCTCAGGTGTCCCAGCAGACCAAAACCGGTAACGTCAGTCATGGCTTTTACGCCGTCGATATTGGCAAACGCCGCGCCAGCAACGTTCATCCGACACATGACTTCCGTCGCCAGCCCCTGATGTTCAGGTTTAAGCAGCGATTTTTTCTCGGCGGTGGTCAACACGCCAATCCCCAACGGTTTGGTCAGAAAGAGTTTGCATCCCGCCTGCGCGGTACTGTTTTTCTTCACCCGTTCGGTCGGCACTACGCCTGTGACCGCGAGACCAAAGATCGGCTCCGGGGCGTCAATAGAGTGTCCGCCCGCCAGCGCGATACCGGCCTGACGGCAGGCAAAACGCCCCCCCTCGGTCACTTCACGCGCAATATCGGGCGACAGGGTATTAATCGGCCAGCCAAGGATCGCGATCGCCATAATCGGTTTGCCGCCCATCGCAAAAATATCGCTGATGGCGTTTGTTGCCGCAATGCGGCCAAAATCAAACGGGTTGTCGACTATCGGCATAAAGAAGTCAGTGGTGCTGATAATACTGGTGCCATTACCCAGATCGTAAACTGCCGCATCATCGCGGGTTTCATTACCCACCAGCAGATTCGGGTCGACGAACTTCGCCTGCTCGCTATGCAGGATAGTCTCCAGCACTTTAGGGGAAATTTTACAACCGCAACCAGCGCCGTGGCTGTATTGCGTTAAACGAATGGCTTGCTTGCTCATGGACATCTCCTGTCATTGCATTCGCGCTATGGTAGCGCTCATTCCCTGATGTGGTAAGTATCACTGTCTGAATTACCGCGCCTTTGCTCAGAATCCAGACAGTTTTATCCCTCAGCGTCAGAAATAACGCACAAACGGCGTGGGGTCGGGGGTACTGATCGTCGTTGACGCTTTGAGCTGCGGCGTGCCGAGATAGAGAAAACCAACAATTTTATCCTGAGGACGGCACTCAAAGGCTTCCCGCACGATAGCGCTCTCCGTTAATGCGCCGCTACGCCAGATACCATTAAACCCTTGCGCAATCGCTGCCATTTGCATCGCCATCACCGCGCATCCGGCAGACATCTCCTGTTCCCACACGGGAACCTTATGGTTTTCTTCGCATTTCGCCACCACGGTAATGATCAGCGGCGCGCGAAACGGCGCATTACGCGCTTTTTCGATCGCTTTCTCATCCCCCCCGGCAGCGACAGCGCCTTGTTCAAGCACGGCGCTGAAGCGGTCGCGCCCCTCTCCTTCAATCACAAAAAAACGCCACGGCTGTAGAGATTTATGATCGGGAACACGCATTCCCGCCCGCAGAATGTTCTGTAATTGCTCTCCGACAGGCGCCGGTTCTGCGAGACGAGAGGCGCTGCGACGGTTGACCAGCAGTTCTAGTGCATCCATTTGATTAACTCCAGCAATGATATTTATTCACAAAATTAACACGGGAGCGGATTTTGTTACAGCGCAGGCAGTGATTCCTGCTGACAACTGCCTGATGGGTCATTACGATAGCCACATCTTAATGCTTTATCCTCACCAAGGTATAAGCGTTGTTACTCAGATAGGGAGAATACATGCGAACCCTGTGGCGATTTATTGCCGGATTTTTTAAATGGACGTGGCGAGTGTTGAACTTCGTCCGTGAAATGGTACTCAACCTGTTCTTTATTTTTCTGGTCCTGGTGGGCGTTGGGATCTGGATGCAGATCGGTAACGGCAGCAACAGTGAGCAAACGGCGCGCGGCGCTTTGCTGCTGGATATTTCCGGCGTCATTGTGGATAAACCCTCCACCAATCACCGTCTGGGCGCGCTGGGACGCCAGTTATTTGGCGCCAGCTCCGACCGTCTGCAGGAAAACTCCCTGTTTGACATCGTCAACGCTATTCGTCAGGCGAAAGATGACCGTAACATCACGGGTATCGTTCTGGATCTGAAAAACTTCACCGGTGCCGATCAGCCGTCAATGCGCTATATCGGTAAAGCGCTGCGCGAATTCCGCGATAGCGGCAAACCGGTTTTCGCCGTGGGTGAAAACTACAGCCAGGGTCAGTATTACCTCGCCAGTTTCGCCAATAAAATTTGGCTTTCCCCACAGGGTCAGGTAGATCTTCACGGCTTCGCTACGAATGGCCTGTACTACAAAACGCTGCTGGATAAACTGAAAGTCTCTACCCACGTTTTCCGGGTCGGCACCTATAAATCCGCCGTCGAGCCGTTTATCCGCGACGATATGTCGCCCGCCGCCCGCGAGGCCGACAGCCGCTGGATAGGCGAACTGTGGCAGAACTACCTGCATACCGTTTCCGCCAATCGCCAGATTTCGCCGCAACAACTCTTCCCCGGCGCCCAGGCTATTATCGACGGGTTAACCAGCGTGGGCGGTGACACCGCCAAATATGCGCTCGACCATAAACTGGTGGACGCCCTCGCCTCCAGCGCAGATGTTGAAAAAGCGCTGACGAAGCAGTTTGGCTGGAGCAAAACCGAAAATAACTATCGCGCGATCAGCTATTACGATTATTCGCTGAAAACGCCTGCGGATACCGGCGGTACTATTGCGGTTATTTTCGCCAATGGCGCGATTATGGATGGCGAAGAAACGCCAGGGAATGTCGGCGGCGACACTACGGCATCGCAGATCCGCGACGCACGCCTTGATCCTAAAGTGAAAGCGATTGTGCTGCGCGTCAATAGCCCAGGCGGTAGCGTCAACGCCTCCGAAGTTATCCGCGCCGAACTGGCGGCGGCAAGAGCGGCTGGCAAACCGGTGGTGGTCTCAATGGGCGGCATGGCGGCCTCCGGCGGTTACTGGATCTCTACGCCGGCAAACTATATCGTGGCCAGCCCCAGCACGCTGACGGGTTCAATTGGCATCTTCGGCGTAATTAATACGGTAGAAAACAGCCTGTCGTCGATTGGCGTACACAGCGACGGCGTTTCCACCTCGCCGCTGGCGGATATTTCGATGACTAAAGCGCTGTCACCGGAAGTGCAGCAGATGATGCAACTCAGTATTGAGTACGGCTACAAACGCTTTATCACGCTGGTGGCAGACGCGCGTAAGCGTACGCCGGAGCAGATTGACAAAATCGCTCAAGGCCATGTCTGGACCGGAGAAGACGCGAAAGCCAATGGTCTGGTGGACAGTCTCGGCGACTTTGACGACGCCGTCGCCAAAGCGGCGGAGCTGGCGAAACTGAAACAGTGGCATCTTGATTACTATCAGGACGAACCGACAGTCCTTGATATGGTCATGGACAGTATGACCGGATCTGTACGCGCCATGCTGCCGGAGGCCATTCAGGCGATGCTCCCGGCGCCGCTCGTTTCCGCCGCCAACACGGTGAAGGCCGAGGGGGATAAACTGGCGGCATTTAACGATCCACAAAACCGTTATGCGTTCTGTTTGACTTGCGCGAACGTGCGCTAATGCTTCATCAATAGCCATACCGGATGTCGGCGTCTGCTCATAGCCGCCATCCGATAATCATTAATACGTCCTTCGCGACACGACTGAACATTATCATGCAAAAGAAATCAATTTACGTTGCCTATACCGGCGGTACTATCGGTATGCAGCGCTCCGATAAAGGGTATATCCCGGTGTCCGGGCGCCTTCAGCGTCAGCTGGCGCTGATGCCGGAATTCCACCGCCCGGAGATGCCGGATTTTACCATCCATGAATATGCCCCGCTGATGGATTCATCAGATATGACGCCGGAAGACTGGCAGCATATCGCTGCAGATATCAAAGCGCACTACGATGAGTATGACGGTTTTGTTATTCTGCACGGCACCGACACGATGGCGTATACCGCATCGGCGCTCTCTTTCATGCTGGAAAATCTGGGTAAACCGGTTATTGTGACAGGGTCACAAATTCCGCTGGCTGAGCTGCGCTCCGACGGGCAAATTAATTTGCTGAATGCGCTTTATGTCGCCGCCAACTACCCTGTTAATGAAGTAACGCTGTTTTTTAATAATCGTCTGTTCCGCGGCAATCGCACGACCAAAGCACATGCGGATGGTTTTGACGCTTTTGCCTCTCCTAATCTGCCGCCCTTGCTGGAAGCAGGAATTCACATTCGCCGTTTAAATACGCCTCCCGCGCCCTACGGTTCTGGTGAATTAATCGTTCACCCTATTACGCCGCAGCCGATAGGCGTAGTGACGATTTATCCGGGGATTTCCGCCGAGGTAGTACGTAACTTTCTGCGTCAGCCGGTAAAAGCGCTGATTCTGCGCTCTTATGGCGTAGGCAACGCGCCGCAAAATAAAGCGTTTTTACAGGAGCTGAAAGAGGCCAGTTCGCGCGGCATCGTGGTGGTTAACCTGACGCAATGCATGTCAGGGCGAGTCAATATGGGCGGGTACGCTACCGGTAATGCGCTGGCGCACGCTGGCGTGATTGGCGGTGCCGATATGACCGTCGAAGCTACCTTAACCAAACTGCATTATTTGTTAAGCCAGGGTCTGGACACTCAGGCGATTCGTAGCGCGATGGCGCAAAACTTGCGTGGTGAATTGACGCCGGATGATTAAAAAATCCCGACGACAAGGAGAAGATAATGACAAACCGGGCCTTATTACTGGTCGACTTGCAAAATGACTTTTGTGCCGGCGGCGCGCTGGCTGTAGCGGAAGGCGACAGCACCATCGACATCGCCAACGCTCTTATTGACTGGTGCCAGCCCCGGCAGATTCCGGTGCTGGCCAGCCAGGACTGGCATCCCGCGCAGCATGGCAGCTTCGCCAGCCAGCATCAGGCGGAACCCTATAGACAGGGAAAGCTGGACGGGCTGCCGCAAACGCTCTGGCCGGATCACTGCGTTCAACATACCGACGGCGCGGCGTTACATCCCCTGCTTAACCAACATGCGATTGACGCCTGCATCTATAAAGGTGAAAACCCGCTGATTGATAGCTACAGCGCGTTTTTTGACAACGAACATCGGCAGAAAACTACCCTTGATACCTGGCTTCGCGAGCATGACGTTACCGAGCTTATCGTGATGGGGTTGGCGACCGATTACTGCGTAAAATTTACGGTGCTGGATGCGCTAGAGTTGGGCTATGCCGTTAACGTTATCACCGATGGCTGTCGCGGCGTGAATATTCACCCGCAGGATAGCGCACACGCGTTTATGGAGATGGCGGCGGCAGGCGCGACGCTGTATACGCTGGCAGACTGGGAAGAGACGCAGGGCCAGGCTATCGCCAGGTAGCGGAGCAGGTATCGTATCCGGTCAATACATCACGCAACGGTGAGACCATTGCATAGATCTTTGGGCCGGATACGTCACGTCAGCGTCGCTACCAGGCAAAGCTCAACGCAGGCTGGAGAGCGCTTCTAACGAAACAGATTAAAAAGCGCGGGCTGGCCGGCGCAATGTTCTGGGAATAGGCCGCCAATGACAATAATCAGTTAGCGAAACAGTTGGCGGACTCGCTGGACATTAAGCGTAATGGGTAAAAATATGGCGGGCCTGTGCCTGACAGCAATGAGCAGGCCCGGTAAGCACAACGCATTGGCAATTAAACCACCGGATGGCGACTACCTCTTATCCGGCTGCCGTTACTGCATTTTCAATGTCGCAATCGGCTTTGACGTAATACCGAAATCCGCTTTGAGCTGCTGCTTGCTTTTCATCACCATCTGACCGTGAGTATCGATCGTCATATGTTGCGCTTCGGTATTGTGCCGCGCCTGCCATAGCATCACCAGTTGCAGGCTGTTTTCTTTCTGTTCCGGCGTCAACGCCACGCCATCCGGCCATTTACCCAGCTCAACGGCGGTGGATAAACGTTGATACACTTCCGGCGTCATGCTGTTAATGATCTCATCAAGATTCATGATGTGTCCGCTCCTGTGGAATAATTTGCTGAATCGTTTTTTCAGCCTTTCAGTTGATCGCCGTTTTTCTCGTCAGAAAAGGCCAGCGAGGCCGAGTTAACGCAATAGCGCTCACCGGTTGGCTGCGGCCCGTCCGGGAAAACGTGTCCGAGATGCGCATCGCAGTTACCGCAACGAATTTCGACACGCTGCATGCCATGAGAAAAATCGTCTATGTAACGAATCGCCTCTTCGCTGACAGGCTGGTAAAAGCTAGGCCAGCCGCAGCCTGAATCGTATTTGGTGTGGGAGTGAAAAAGCGGCGTATCACAGACCAGGCAGTGATAAACCCCATCGCGTTTATTATGTAGCAGGCGTCCGGTAAATGGCGGTTCTGTGCCACGATCCTGCGTCACATAGAATTGCATTTCGGACAATTTTTTCTTGAGTTCTTCTGCTGAAGGTTGGTTAGCCATTTGCTCACATCTCACTTTAAACGTGCTCACATTGCCTGACCGATTCTAACAAAACATTAGCACCTCAGTACCAACTTTTGTTCTAAACTTGATCATTGCGAAATGGCGGCTCACGAATCGTGACTGATGTCACATTATTATCTCGGTTGCCCTTTAAAATTCGGGGCGGCGCCCCCATGTGGTTTCAAGCTGAAAGGAAGAGTGAGGCGAATCAGCCGCGCAAAGGTTGTGCAGAGGATTGATTTGTCGCAATGATTGACACGATTCCGCTTGACGCTGCGTAAGGTTTTTGTAATTTTACAGGCAACCTTTTATTCACTAACAAATAGCTGGTGGAATATATGACTATCAAAGTAGGTATCAACGGTTTTGGCCGTATCGGTCGCATTGTTTTCCGTGCTGCTCAGAAACGTTCTGACATCGAGATCGTTGCAATCAACGACCTGTTAGACGCAGAGTACATGGCATACATGCTGAAATATGACTCCACTCACGGCCGTTTCGACGGTACTGTTGAAGTGAAAGACGGTCATCTGATCGTTAACGGTAAAAAAATCCGTGTTACCGCTGAACGCGATCCGGCTAACCTGAAATGGGACGAAGTTGGTGTTGACGTAGTGGCTGAAGCTACCGGTATCTTCCTGACTGACGAAACCGCGCGTAAACACATCACCGCTGGCGCGAAAAAAGTGGTTCTGACGGGTCCGTCTAAAGACAACACCCCAATGTTTGTTAAAGGCGCTAACTTTGACAAATACGAAGGCCAGGACATCGTTTCCAACGC
Organism: Salmonella sp. K21076; assembly: GCF_039650795.1. Taxonomy (NCBI): domain Bacteria; kingdom Pseudomonadati; phylum Pseudomonadota; class Gammaproteobacteria; order Enterobacterales; family Enterobacteriaceae; genus Salmonella; species Salmonella sp. K21076. The sequence continues at coordinate 15,924 of NZ_JBCLYA010000005.1, read as the reverse complement.
TTCCTGCACCACAAACTGCCTGGCGCCGCTGGCTAAAGTTATCAACGACAACTTCGGCATCATCGAAGGTCTGATGACTACTGTTCACGCGACTACCGCAACCCAGAAAACCGTTGACGGCCCGTCTCACAAAGACTGGCGCGGCGGCCGCGGCGCATCTCAGAACATCATCCCGTCCTCTACTGGCGCTGCTAAAGCGGTAGGTAAAGTACTGCCGGAACTGAATGGCAAACTGACTGGTATGGCGTTCCGCGTTCCGACTCCGAACGTATCCGTTGTTGACCTGACCGTTCGTCTGGAAAAAGCGGCTACCTACGAGCAGATCAAAGCTGCTGTTAAAGCTGCTGCCGAAGGCGAAATGAAAGGCGTTCTGGGTTACACCGAAGACGACGTTGTATCTACCGATTTCAACGGCGAAGTATGCACTTCCGTGTTCGATGCTAAAGCAGGCATCGCGCTGAACGACAACTTCGTGAAACTGGTCTCCTGGTACGATAACGAAACCGGTTACTCCAACAAAGTACTGGACCTGATTGCTCACATCTCCAAATAAGTTGAGATGACACAGTCATTGGTAAGAGCGACTCAGGTCGCTCTTTTTTTTGCTTAAAGATATACCCGTCATACTTCAAGTTGCAGGTGTGTTGGCTATGCTTTCTCACCCGAATCACTGACGGAAGTCGAACTTATCGGGATGAATCAGGGATGCCCCTGACCGAAGGTTACCTACGGTTGTTCAAATTCGTTCCCGATGAATTTGTCGTTCACTTGCCGCGTTACTCGGCCTGCGGCCTCGCCTCTACGGGCCAGCGCAAGCACTGGTCAAGGCACAAGCGCCTTGTCATGCAACTCGAATTATTTAGGGTTAAGAGGATTGCGTAATGATTAATAAAATTTTTGCCCTCCCGGTTATCGAACAGCTTACCCCTGTCCTTTCCCGTCGTCAGCTTGATGACCTGGATCTGATCGTCGTTGACCATCCGCAGGTTAAAGCCTCTTTTGCATTACAGGGCGCGCACCTTCTCTCCTAGAAACCCATTGGCGAGGAAGAGGTATTGTGGCTCAGTAATAATACGCCTTTCAAAACCGGCGTGGCGCTACGCGGCGGCGTACCGATCTGCTGGCCCTGGTTTGGACCTGCGGCTCAACAGGGTCTGCCGTCACACGGCTTTGCGCGTAATCTTCCGTGGGCGCTAAAAGCGCATAATGAAGATGATAATGGCGTAATGCTGACATTTGAGCTGCAAAGCAGTGAGGCCACCCGGAAATACTGGCCGCACGATTTCACGCTGCTGGCACGTTTTAAAGTGGGTAAAACCTGTGAAATTGAACTGGAAGCGCATGGCGAATTTGCAACCACATCCGCGCTCCACAGCTATTTTAACGTTGGCGACATCGCCAACGTTAAGGTCAGCGGACTCGGCGATCGGTTTATTGATAAAGTTAACGACGCTAAAGAAGATGTCCTAGCCGACGGTATACAAACCTTTCCGGACCGTACCGATCGCGTTTACCTCAATCCTGAAGCATGTAGCGTGATCCACGATGCGACATTAAACCGCACGATTGATGTGGTCCACCACCATCACCTTAACGTCGTAGGCTGGAACCCTGGCCCGGCGTTGTCCGTCAGCATGGGCGACATGCCGGATGACGGCTATAAAACGTTTGTCTGCGTTGAAACGGTTTACGCTACTGCGCCGCAACAAGCCACAGAAGAAAAACCCTCTCGTCTGGCGCAGACTATCTGCGTCGCTAAACGCTAAAAGTGAATGGATAACGGCGTTGCTATAGGCTCTGGAAGGCGCCAGCCGCCATCAGGCATGACCTGCCGGATGGCGGCACTTACACATTTTATCCGGCGTCACACCATATCCAACGCGGTTTTCCCTTTTGGCGCAGGCCAGGCGTTGTCCAGTAAGGCAAGTTCGTTTGCTGACAAGGTAATCTCAAGCGCCGCCGCATTTTGCTTCACGTGTTCTGTACTTCCGGCTTTCGGGATCGCCATCACGCCCGGATGCGCAATCACCCACGTCAGTAAGATTTGCGCCGCCGTTGCGTTATGCGCTTGCGCAATTTCATTCACCACCGGATGATTCAGTAAACCGCTACGTAACCGGCCAGCCTGCGCCAGCGGGCTATAGGCCATCACTGGCATTCGCTGTTGTTGACACCACGGCAATAAATCATACTCAATACCGCGTGACGCCAGATGATAGAGCACCTGATTTGTCGCGCATTGCTGTCCCCCAGGGATGCGCCACAGCGCCTGCATATCGTCATAATCAAGATTAGAGACTCCCCAACGGCGAATTTTTCCCTGCGCGATTAGCCGCTCCATACCTTCAACGGTCTCTTCGAATGAAAAGCCTCCGGCCCAGTGCAATAGATAGAGATCGAGATAATCTGTTTTCAGACGACGCAGGCTTTCCTCACAGGCGGCAACTATCTTCTGGCCGCCAGCGTTCCACGGGTACACTTTTGACACTAGAAATGCCTCATCGCGTCGCCCTGCTAACGCCTCGCCCACGACCTTTTCCGCCCCGCCGTCGGCATACATTTCCGCCGTATCAATAAGGCGTAACCCCAAATCCAGCCCCGCGCGCAGCGCCGAAACCTCGCGCTGACGTTGATCCGCGCGCTCGCCCATATACCATGTTCCCTGTCCGATGGCAGGAAGCGTCACCTGCCCGCAAAACGTTACGTTTTTCACTGATTTCATTTCCTTTTCAATTTCACTCGACGGTAAAACAATACAGGACTCTTAGACCCTACGGTAATGTCCGGCATCATACCGCGCAAGGGGGGCGATTTTCTTGTCACTGACGAACGTCATCCGCAATCATGTCGACGATGCGGGTAATATGCGCGGCGGGTCGCTGATTCAGTAATAATTGACGCATCACATTCATATAGGGCGTCACATGTTGAAAGAACTCCAGATATCCTTTACAGAGATAATTTTGCCGTTCGCCGCCGTCCATACAAATTCGATGTTTCGGACAACCGCCGTGACAGGCAAAGCGCCACGTACAGTTCTGGCAGCGTGAAGAAAGGTTTGCTTTAGCCGCGCCAAACTGCTGCTGAAAAGGAGAGGCCGCCATTTCTTCTAAAGAGTGTTGCTGCAGATTGCCCAGTTTATAGGCGGGAAAAACAAAATGGTCACAGCTAAACACGTCGCCATTCTGCTCCACCAGCAAACTTTGCCCGCAGGTCGACTGCATCGTACAAAGCGTGGCGGGCTCCCCCATCCAGACGCCAAGTAAGTTATCAAAAAGCTGTACGAATATGCGTCCGACATCGTGACGTATCCATTGATCAAAAACATCGCACATAAAGGCCCCCCACCCTTCAGGCGTGACGGAAAAGGGCATCAGCGAAGGCGAATCTTCATTGTCAGATAACGTCAAAGAACGCTGCGCTTTTTGCGCGAGCGGCTCAACAATGGGAATAAATTGTAGGTGTTTACTTTCCAGTTCCTGCGTCAAAAAATGATAAATAGCGTTGCCATGACGGCATGATGCATCATTCACGACAGTGAGCGTATTGAACTCGACATCATTTGCCTGCAGAAGGCGGATAGCATTAACGACTCGGGAAAAAGACGCCCGCCCTGACGGCGTTCTCCGGTAATTATCATGAACGACTTGCGGCCCATCAATCGATATACCAATCAGGAACTGGTGCTGCACAAAGAAAGCCGCCCACTCTTCATTGATTAATACGCCATTGGTTTGCAGACTGTTGTAAATAGTTTTGCCGTTGGCATAGCGTTGCTGCAAGCACACCACTTTTTGATAAAAAGAAAGACCGCATAGCGTCGGCTCTCCCCCCTGCCAACAAAACGAGACCTCTGATGATGGCGTATCATCAATTACCCGGCGGATATACGTCTCCAGCACATCGTCAGACATGACGCGCTGGCCCCGGGGTTTATCAAGATAGAAACAGTACTTGCAGGATAAGTTACACAGACTGCCGCTGGGCTTGGCCACGGTATTGAATACTATGCTCATTCGTCTTACTCGCTGTGAAGAATGGGTATAGCATAAGCGGGACGTGACAGGGCGATATCAGCCAGCATTGCAACAATTATTACGCTAATTGTTAGCGCAGTTGTAATCACCTGGATTTTTCATATAAAAGGCTAGTTTTTTAAATTGATGTAACAAAGTATAAATCACGTAAGGCTGCGCCATACCCGGTCAACAGCGCATTTATGCAAGCCGCCATGTTCGCGTTTCAGACAGCACAAAGCCCGCATAACGCAGGCTTTGTCATGGTTTTTCCGGCAAATTCAATCAATCAGAATCTATAGGTCACGCCAGTAGAAAGGATACCGGTCCAGGATTTATCCACCATCGGGCTGTCGGTAATTTCATCCGACAGGCGGGTGTAGCGCGCAGTACCATATACGCTCCAGTTACCGGCGAAATTATAGTTAGCGCTCAGTTCAAGATACGGGTTCCAGCTATCGTTCGGGTTATAGCCGCGCAGGCCGCTACGCGAAGATTCTTTACGTGATACGCCGTAATAGTAATCGTTCTGGTTCTCGCTATTCCATTCAACCCCGATACCTGGCGTTAAGGTCAGCCCGCCATTGGTATACCGATACAGCCAGGCCAGATCCCAGACAATACCGTTACTGTTATCTAACGTATCCCCTGCCAGTGAGGTACGCAGGAATCCATACTGGGTGTGGTGCGCGTAAGAAACGCCCGCCATCATAGTACTTTTACGCCTGTCCAGACGACGCAACTGATGGTCATCGCTGTCGCCCGGTTTGAAGTACATCGGGGACCAGTATGCCATGATTGACAACTTATCGGCATTGTCATTCCACAAGTAGTACCCGCCGCCCAGACCACGGAACCAGAAGTTTTCGCTTTCATAAGCGATGACCGGTATCGGATAAACATCGCTATCGTAATCTTTATAAGGGTGTTCAACCACACCAACGCCTGCGCCCAACGTCAGGTTGCTTTCAGCGTGCGCGACGCTGGCGGATGTTGCAATAAACACGCCAAGAGCCAGAAGTTTAAGTTTGGTCACAATCCATAATTCCTTATTCAAATGTTCTGCGGCAAAAGTGTAACCGCCAATACCTGTAAGCCCAACTATTTTACACAATGTAACCGTTTAATATCACCATCACCGATTATTTTCAGATGATCGGCTGATGATCGTTATGTGGCCGGGAACGCTTTTTCTGATATCCACCAGCCTTTTCTACCTGATGAGTTATTGATATGTCATCGAAATTCACTGACGCGTACAGGCAAGTTTTGCAAATGCCATCTACGCTTAATGTTAAGAAGGTGTATCACCGGACACGTTGATCTTCTGACCAATAAAATGGCATGAGAGTTGCTTTTTTTCCTTAGCAGAGACGGCGTTCAGTCTACCTCTTCCGGGAGCCTCTACTATTCATATGAACGGCTCTTAACATGTGCGAAAAAACGAAAGAATGGCATATCATGAATATATTCGATCACTATCGCCAGCGTTACGAAGCTGCCAAGGACGAAGAGTTCACACTGCAGGATTTTCTTACCATTTGTCGGCAAGATCGCAGTGCTTATGCCAACGCGGCAGAGCGGCTATTAATGGCTATCGGCGAGCCTAATATGGTCGACACTGCCCAGGAACCCCGACTTTCCCGACTCTTCTCCAACCGGGTTATTGCTCGCTATCCTGCGTTTGAAGAGTTTTACGGCATGGAAGACGCGATTGAACAGATTGTCTCTTATCTGAAACATGCGGCGCAAGGGCTGGAAGAGAAGAAGCAAATTCTCTATTTGCTGGGACCTGTGGGGGGTGGCAAATCATCGCTCGCTGAACGGCTGAAATCGCTAATGCAGCGCGTGCCAATTTATGTTTTAAGCGCCAACGGCGAGCGTAGTCCGGTCAACGATCATCCGTTATGCCTGTTTAATCCGCAGGAAGACGCGCAGATTCTGGAAAAAGAGTACGGTATTCCGCGCCGCTATCTCGGTACGATTATGTCCCCGTGGGCGGCCAAACACCTGCATGAGTTTGGCGGCGATATTACTAAATTCCGCGTGGTGAAAGTCTGGCCCTCCATTCTGGAGCAGATTGCCATCGCCAAAACGGAACCCGGCGATGAAAACAACCAGGATATTTCGGCGCTGGTCGGCAAGGTGGATATTCGTAAACTCGAACATCACGCCCAGAACGATCCGGATGCGTATGGTTACTCTGGCGCGCTATGCCGCGCTAACCAGGGGATCATGGAGTTCGTCGAGATGTTTAAAGCGCCTATTAAGGTGCTGCCCCCCTTGCTGACCGCAACTCAGGAAGGTAACTACAATGGTACGGAAGGTATTTCCGCCCTGCCCTTTAATGGCATCATACTTGCCCACTCAAACGAATCTGAATGGGTGACTTTCCGTAACAATAAAAATAACGAAGCGTTCCTCGACCGTGTCTATATTGTGAAGGTGCCTTATTGCCTGCGAATCTCCGAAGAGATCAAAATCTACGAGAAACTACTTAATCATAGCGAGCTGGCTCATGCGCCCTGCGCGCCGGGCACATTGGAAACGCTTTCGCGCTTCTCGACTCTTTCCCGCCTGAAAGAGCCGGAAAATTCCAGTATTTACTCGAAAATGCGCGTTTATGACGGTGAAAGCCTGAAAGATACCGACCCCAAAGCTAAATCGTACCAGGAGTATCGCGACTATGCGGGTGTGGACGAAGGGATGAACGGTCTCTCCACCCGATTCGCCTTTAAGATCCTCTCCCGCGTATTCAACTTCGACCATGCGGAAGTGGCGGCAAACCCGGTACATCTGTTCTACGTTCTGGAACAACAAATCGAGCGCGAGCAGTTCCCGCAGGAGCAAGCTGAGCGTTATCTGGAGTTCCTGAAAGGCTACCTGATCCCGAAATACGCCGAATTTATCGGCAAGGAGATCCAGACGGCCTATCTCGAATCTTACTCTGAGTACGGGCAGAACATTTTTGATCGTTACGTGACTTATGCGGATTTCTGGATTCAGGATCAGGAGTATCGCGACCCAGATACCGGTCAACTGTTCGATCGCGAGTCGCTGAACGCCGAACTGGAAAAAATTGAAAAACCAGCGGGTATCAGTAACCCGAAAGATTTCCGTAATGAGATAGTAAACTTTGTCCTGCGCGCCAGAGCCAACAATAGCGGCCGTAATCCAAACTGGACCAGTTACGAGAAGCTGCGCACGGTGATTGAGAAAAAAATGTTCTCTAATACTGAAGAGCTGTTGCCGGTCATTTCTTTTAACGCCAAAACGTCGACTGACGAGCAGAAAAAGCATGACGACTTTGTCGATCGGATGATGGAAAAAGGGTATACCCGTAAGCAGGTTCGTTTGCTGTGCGAGTGGTACCTGCGCGTGCGTAAATCGTCGTGATGTTAATGCCCGGTGGCGCTTGCGCTTACCGGGCCTACAAAGTAATGTTCTGTAGACTGGCTAAGCGTTAGCGCTATCCGGCACTAACAGAACAGGCGCTCAGTTGGCAGTACGGGGGGCATATGACCTGGTTCATAGACCGACGTCTTAACGGCAAAAATAAAAGCACGGTGAATCGCCAGCGCTTTTTGCGTCGTTATAAAGCACAAATTAAGCAGTCGATTTCCGAAGCGATTAATAAACGCTCAGTGACCGATGTCGACAGCGGAGAGTCCGTCTCTATTCCAACCGATGATATTAGCGAACCGATGTTTCATCAGGGGCGCGGCGGTCTGCGCCATCGCGTCCATCCGGGTAACGATCACTTTATCCAGAATGATCGCATTGAGCGTCCGCAAAGCGGTGGCGGCGGCGGTTCCGGCAGCGGTCAAGGTCAGGCCAGCCAGGACGGCGAAGGCCAGGATGAGTTTGTTTTTCAGATTTCAAAAGATGAGTATCTGGATCTGCTCTTTGAAGATTTAGCGCTGCCTAATCTGAAAAAAAACCAGCATCGCCAGCTTAACGAGTATAAAACTCACCGCGCCGGTTTCACCTCAAACGGCGTGCCGGCCAATATCAGCGTGGTACGTTCGCTACAAAACTCTCTGGCGCGCCGTACAGCAATGACGGCAGGAAAACGCCGCGAACTGCACGCGCTGGAAACGGAACTGGAGACCATCAGCCACAGCGAACCAGCGCAACTGCTTGAAGAGGAGCGGTTACGTCGGGAGATTGCCGAACTACGGGCTAAAATCGAGCGAGTGCCGTTTATCGACACTTTTGATTTACGCTATAAAAATTATGAAAAACGACCTGAGCCCTCCAGCCAGGCGGTGATGTTCTGTCTGATGGACGTCTCGGGTTCGATGGACCAGGCAACCAAAGATATGGCCAAGCGTTTTTACATTCTGCTTTATCTGTTTTTGAGCCGAACGTATAAGAACGTAGAAGTGGTTTATATCCGCCACCATACCCAGGCGAAGGAAGTGGATGAACATGAGTTCTTTTATTCGCAAGAGACCGGGGGGACGATTGTCTCCAGCGCGCTTAAACTCATGGACGAAGTAGTTAAAGAGCGCTACGACCCCAGTCAGTGGAACATCTATGCGGCGCAAGCGTCAGACGGTGATAACTGGGCCGACGATTCACCGCTGTGTCATGAGATTCTGGCGAAAAAGCTGCTGCCGGTAGTGCGCTATTACAGCTATATCGAGATTACCCGCCGCGCCCACCAGACCTTATGGCGCGAGTATGAACATCTGCAGGCGACGTTCGATAACTTCGCCATGCAGCATATTCGCGATCAGGAGGATATTTATCCGGTATTCCGCGAATTGTTTCAGAAACAGAGCGCCAATCAAAGTGCATAACCCTAAATCAGCCCGTAATGCGTCACGGGCTGATTTATCACTAACAAGGCGATTATACATATTGCCACTACAATAGCCGTAAACCTGTATATCTCCTGACTGGATTTACCTTACATGCGCCGACTTATCACTGGAATAGTATGGATTTATTAATGCCAGCAATACTCACCAGGAGGTGGCGGTAATTGCAGAGAATCAGGGGGTTGTAGTTTGCAAAAAAAGTAGTGACCAGGAAAATAGATATCAAAATCCCACGGGCCACCACCACTGCCCGACGATGCCATAGCCGACGACGTGAACCCCACGGCCAGCAATGCAAAAAGCAAAATTGCTGCTATTTCTTTAAATCGTTTCATAGTACCTCCGAACGGAAGTACATTATTATCCTTACCACGTCACACTCCTTTCACGTAATAATAAAGGCTATTTTATTTTCGTTAGTGTTAAATCGATGCCGTTAATTAACAATTTACTTTTTGCGACAATAGTCACGACTGAAAATATCAACACCATATATTATTGAATTTATTAAATCGAGAATGATTTTTATTCCATAACATCAACACGTTTTATTTTTAAACAGTCTGTTAGAGGAATTCTCATCGCTATGGTAAACTAACGCATCCGACTTTCAGGGCTGTAGTTCATCATGAATTTGCATCATAAAGCGCTCAGGCACTTTATCTCGGCAAGCGTCATCGTTTTGACATCGTCCTTCCTGATTTACGAACTTATTGCCAGCGACAGGGCAATGAATGCCTATATGCGTTATATCATGGAGAGAGCCGATTCGTCGTTTTTGTACGATAAGTACCAGAATTAAAGCATCGCCGCACATTTGATGCGAACTTTTGAAGCGCCGGGAGACCCCGTCACCGCAGAAAAACGCCGCGCGTTTTGCGACGCCTTTGAGGCCATTAACGGTACGCACGGCGTCAACCTGACCCGGCATAATTATCCGGCGCTACATGGCACCCTGCAAACCGTCGCTACACAGTGTACCGATAATCTTGATGACGCCCTTTTACTGCCTGCATTTGATCAGGCGGTAAGCATCAACCGAGCGCAGGACGACCACAGTCACGGGCTGGGCACACTGGAGCTTAAATTCCGTTATTACGTTGATTTAAATAAACATTATGTCTATTTCTATGATTTAATCAACTCACGGCGCTTCGCCATGCATCGTTGGACTTTTTTACAAAAAGGCACAATGGGTATTAACAGAAAAGATATAGATAAACTTTTTACCGGCCGTACGGTTATTTCAAGTATCTACATGGATGATATTACCCAGGAAAACGTCATGAGCTTTTTAACGCCAGTCTATCTGTCGGGATCGTTAAAAGGCATCGTGATGGTGGATGTTAACCAGGATAATTTAAAAAATATTTTTTATACCCAGGACCGTCCGCTGGTTTGGCGTTATCTTAACGTAACACTAAAGGATCTGGATTCCGGAAAAGAAATTATTATTAATAAAAGCAAAAATAATCTGTTTCAATATGTGAATTATAACCATGATATCCCTGGTGGACTGCGCGTTTCGTTGTCGCTTGATTTAACCTATTTCCTTGTCTCGTCCTGGAAAGCGCTGGCCTTTTACTTACTGGCAACAGCGCTCCTGCTTAATATGGTACGGATGCACTTTCGGCTTTATCGCAACGTCACACGCGAAAATATTAGCGATGCCATGACCGGGCTTTACAACCGTAAAATATTAACACCGGTGCTGGAACAGCGACTGCAACGCCTGGTCAATACCGGGACGCCGGTGACATTTGTCGCTATTGATTGCGACAGGTTAAAACTGATCAACGATACCCTGGGGCACCAGGAAGGCGACCGAATTATAACCCTGTTGGCGAAAGCGATTAAAACATCGATTCGTAAAAGCGATTACGCCATTCGCCTCGGCGGCGATGAATTCTGTATTATTCTTGTTGATTACGCGGCGGATTTGGCTATCCATCTGCCGGAGCGTATTATTCGTAACCTGCAGATTATCGCACCGGATAAGACAGTCCATTTTTCCGCCGGGATTTATAATATGCAGCCCAATGATACGATTAATGATGCCTACCAGGCTTCCGATGCGCAGCTCTATCTGAACAAACAACAAAAACAACATCGTTCATCATAGTGCTTCGCAGTAAATGTTCATATTGTACCAGGAGGAAGAAATGGCCGAAATGGCTGAAGTCGCGAAGGGTGTCGCTACACACCAACGTTTAGTGGCTTTATTAACCCAGGAGAACGCGCGCTATCGTGTGGTGAGCCATGAAGCAGTAGGAAAATGCGAAGCGGTATCTGAAATACGCGGTACTGCGCTGGGCCAGGGCGCAAAAGCGCTGGTCTGTAAAGTCAAAGGCAACGGCGTCAACCAGCACGTTCTTGCTATTCTGGCGGCCGATCAGCAAGCCGACCTCTCTCAGCTTGCTTCACATCTGGGCGGCTTACGCGCTTCCCTTGCCAGCCCGGCGGAAGTCGATATGTTGACCGGCTGCGTTTTTGGCGCGATCCCGCCTTTCAGTTTTCACCCCAATCTGAAACTGGTCGCCGATCCGCTCCTGTTTGAGCGTTTCGATGAAATTGCCTTTAATGCCGGTCTGCTGGAAAAATCAGTCATTATGAATACACAGGACTATCTGCGCATCGCCCGACCAGAACTGGCAGTCTTCCGCCGCTTTCAGTCATCGCCAACGGCTTAGTCCCCTTCAAGGAGCAATACAGACACAACAATAATGATAAAAATGGCGAAAAACGACGCTGTTATCATCAGCGCTTCAAGAAACGGTGGATCGTACATAATTGTATCCTCAGGAAGACAACAATGACGGTTCACCGGTTAGCAATACGCGGCGTTGATGTCAATTTAATGACAACGCCGTTTTTCACGTAGAAATTGTCTTTCAGGCAGTTGCCTGAAATCCGCATCAATCGTTAAAAAGGCCTGTGCGCTTTGCCGTTTGGGCGTAAAGTAGTCAGGCTTACTTTTTGGCAAGGAAACCATAATGTTTGATGTCACTCTGCTGATCCTGCTCGGACTGGCAGCTCTGGGATTTATTAGTCACAACACCACTGTCGCCGTCTCAATTCTGGTGCTGATTATTGTCCGCGTAACCCCGTTGAATACCTTTTTTCCCTGGATTGAAAAACAGGGGCTCACCGTCGGGATTATCATTCTGACCATCGGCGTGATGGCCCCCATCGCCAGCGGAACCCTACCGCCCTCCACATTGATCCACTCTTTTGTGAACTGGAAATCGCTGGTCGCGATTGCCGTCGGCGTTTTCGTCTCCTGGCTGGGTGGTCGCGGCATTACGCTGATGGGAAACCAACCGCAGCTCGTCGCCGGGCTGCTGGTCGGTACGGTACTTGGCGTCGCGCTGTTTCGCGGCGTGCCGGTCGGCCCACTGATTGCGGCGGGGCTGGTCTCTTTAATTGTGGGAAAGCAGTAACTCGCCCGTCAGATACTGGCCTGGGGTCTGCCCCAGGCCTTTTTTAAACATCGTAATGAATGCCGTGGTAGAATCATAACCCAGCATTTGCGCCGTCTGTTGTACATTACGTCCCGCGATCAGCGCTTGTAGCGCCAGAATTAATTGTAATTGATGACGCCAGCGACGAAAGCTGAGTCCCGTCTCTTTGACGACCAGCCGGGCAAGGTTACGCTCGCTCATCGCGAATACGCTGGCCCACTGCCCTAACGTATTCCATCGCGCGTGCTCCTGCGCCATTGTCTCAACCATTTGGCGAATTTTCGGATGCCCCGATACTGGTAATTGCAATTGTTCCTGCGGCTGCTGCGGCAGTTCATCAAACAACACCTGAATAAGGCGCTGCGTTGGCATTTGCGCTCTTTCGGAATCGGTTCTGCGCGCCAGCGACAAAATCAACTCCCGGCATAACGGCGAAATTTTCAGCGTGCAGCAACGCTCCGGCATGACGACCGCCGCAGGTTCAATAAATAAAAAGCACAGCTCCGCCCCTGCGGTCACATGATTACTGTGCGGCAGCGAGCCGGGGAGCCAGACGGCATACTGGGGCGGAACCATCCACATCGCATTTTCCACCTCACAGGTGATCGCGCCGTGCAGAGCGAGGATCAACTGTCCCTTGCGATGCTGATGGCGAGGGCTAAACAGTTCATCATCCCTGGCGCGAATACAAAAGGCCACAGCGGCATCGTGGTGAAGGTCGGGATCGTAACCGTCCAGTCTCAGGCCAATCATTATATTGTCCGATTTTAGCGATAAATTGTCATTTTAGCTTGATTCATCCAAACAGTAAAAACTGTTAAGGTATCGCCTCGCCTGACGAGATGAGAAAACGATGACGACAGCCCTTTCACCACGCGGCAAACAGGGCGCTTTACTGATTGCCGGTATTTTGATGATAGCCACTACGCTACGCGTAACATTTACCGGCGCTGCGCCGTTGCTGGAGACAATCCGTACGGATTACGGTCTTTCCACCGCCCAGACGGGCCTGCTAACAACCTTGCCGCTTCTGGCGTTTGCACTGATTTCGCCGCTGGCGGCCGGTATTGCCCGCCGGTTTGGGATGGAACGCAGTCTGTTTGCCGCAATGCTGCTGATTTGCGCGGGTATTGCTCTCCGCTCCCTGCCCTCCGCTGCATTGTTGTTTGCCGGAACTGCCATTATTGGGTGCGGGATAGCGCTGGGTAATGTGCTGCTACCAGGATTGATTAAGCGCGATTTTTCACAACATGTCGCCAGGCTGACGGGCGCGTACTCATTGACGATGGGCGCCGCCGCCGCGTTGGGGTCTGCGCTGGTGGTTCCGCTGGCGTTGCACGGTTTTGGCTGGCGCAGCGCGCTGTTAATGCTGATGCTGTTTCCGCTGTTGGCGTTTCTTATCTGGTTGCCGCAGTGGCGCACTACCCGCTCAGCTAACCTGAGTAGCTCCCGGGCATTACATGAACGCGGTATCTGGCGTTCGCCTTTAGCCTGGCAAGTTACTCTGTTTCTTGGGCTTAACTCACTGATTTATTATGTGATTATCGGCTGGTTACCAACAATACTCATCAGCCACGGTTACAGCGAAGCACAGGCAGGATCGCTACATGGCCTGCTGCAACTGGCGACCGCGGCGCCTGGGTTAGCTATTCCGCTTATTTTGCATCGCTTTAACGTTCAACGCTGGATTGCCGCGCTGGTCTCACTATTGTGCGCACTGGGCGCGGCGGGGCTTTGGTTTGTGCTGGGCCAGGCGATCATCTGGACGCTACTGTTCGGCTTCGGTTCAGGCGCGACGATGATCCTCGGCCTGACGTTTATCGGCCTGCGCGCCAGTTCGGCGCATCAGGCGGCGGCGCTTTCCGGCATGGCGCAGTCGGTCGGGTATTTACTGGCGGCATGTGGGCCGCCCGTCATGGGAAAACTTCATGATGCCAGCGGTAGCTGGTATCTGCCGCTATCGGGCGTAACGGTTCTGGCTATCATCATGGCGATTTTCGGCCTCTACGCCGGACGCGATCGAGAGATAGCGTCATAAATAAACCTGATACCCACTTGAATGCCTGATGACGCTTCGTTTATCAGGCCTGATCCATTAAAATCATTACTGCTATCCGACAAAAGTACCGTAAGCGACACCATCACAGGAGGGAAAAATGCGAATCCAGTGTAAGCGCGTCTATTTCCCGGCGGAAAAAGACGATGGTTATCGGGTATTGGTTGACAGGCTATGGCCGCGAGGCATTAAAAAAGCAGCGCTGGTCTATGATGAATGGAATAAGGCCATTACGCCCTCCACCGAATTGCGCAAAGCCTTTCATAGCGAACTGATTGATTTTAACCACTTCGCGCAGCAATACCGGGCAGAACTTGCGCAACAGCATCAAGAAGGCAAACGTCTGGCGGATATTGCCCGACACCAACCGCTAACGTTGCTATACGCCGCTAAAGATACTCGCCAGAACCATGCCATTGTGCTGGCAGAGTGGCTACGAGAGCTGTGATTGTCGTGCCGCCGCCTGGCCTGGTTGTCTGTCCGGGGACAACGGCATCAAATGTTCTGCTCGCACCCAGGCAAAACCGTGCTGACCATCGGCGGAGGCTACGTCGCCCGTAACCAGCCACAGCGCCCGAGGCGCTTCTTTCGGCAGTAAGGTGACGTGTCCATTTACCGGATTAATGAATTCATCTCCGGGTTGGCACAGGCAAAATAGCTCAACCGATTTACCAATATTCCGCCGTCCGGCGGGTGTCTTAGCGCCAATAACTATTGCCAACGCGCCCGGCTTTAACTGAAACATATTTTCTTGCGCCGCATGAAACTCATTATCAGATTGTTCTTAATCATATCCCGTCGGACCGCAGGTTGTCACTTTTTCGTATCAGGGTGCTCTCTGCGCCATAATGCCCACTCATCAATGATTTCGCCATTGGGCAATTTGCAATCGGAACGCACGCCTTGTGGGGTCTGCACCGGCATCAGCGTACCGCCCTGTTGCTCACAGTAGACGGCTGCCGGATTAGGCATCCCAATACGCGGCGGCCTGGGGGCGTTGGGTTGCGACGATGAACAAGCGCTCAGCAGCAATACGCCTGGCAACGCAATCCACGTAAATTTCATAACGACTCCTTAAAGCGATATTTTGTCCAGGATAACCTGGCGGGTACGCTATTTCCATACTTTCTGTCAGCGCTTTAGTGGGTGTTTATCCCGGGTTAAGTCAGCAATAGCCACGCCCTGTCACAAAGCAACCAACCTTTTGTCGCTGAGAAAACCCTGCTATTCTGGCGCCCCCTGAACAGTGAAGGTAATAGCATGAGAGTGGGTGTCCTCTTCCCTGTCGTCATTTTCATTACGGCAATATTATTTTTGGCATGGTTTTTTATTGGCGGTTACGCCGCACCGGGAGCATAACCATGAGGAAAACAACGATGGTGTTGATGGGCATCGCGCTAATTGCGGTGGCGGGTACCGAACTGGGCTGGTGGTAAATTCATTTTGAATAAATATCCTCCGGCATAGCCGGAGGTTTTTCTGATGCGCCTGTAAGGCTCTCTTACCAGCCGCGCCCTAACAGGCGCATACGATCTGACATTTGCATCAAACTTCGTTACTTACGG
>NZ_JBCLYA010000049.1:0-185227 GCF_039650795.1 Salmonella sp. K21076 | reverse complement strand
TAACGAAGTTTGATGCAAATGTCAGATCGTATGCGCCTGTTAGGGCGCGGCTGGTAAGAGAGCCTTACAGGCGCATCAGAAAAACCTCCGGCTATGCCGGAGGATATTTATTTTGCCGTTTATGCAGGAATCGCGTTAATTTTCCCCGCACGCGACCAGACACGGTGTGCCGCCATCAGCGTCAGCAGAGTGTCCATAAAGTGGTGGTCAACGTTATCTGCCTCAACAAGTCCTTCTTCCCCCTGGCTATCAATGTTTAAAAGCGCCTTAAACCGTCGGGCGTCGCCTGCCAGTGCGATGGGCTTCAGATGTTTGTAGGCTTCCAGAAGGTAGTAACGGGCATCGCCGCAACTCTCGATATCGGCAATATTGCCGCACGGTACTATTACCGCATCGACCGTTAGCGACGGCGCGCCGGCAAAGGTTGCCGCAATAGTTAATGTTGAACCGTCATCAGCCGTTACTTCCCCCATCCGTGAATAGAGCAGTTTTACGTGGACGCCTTTGGCTTTTAAAGCCTGAAAAATGGTCAACAGTTCGGCGGCGTTAACCTTGTCGTTCAGCAGAATAGCGACCACTCGGCCTTTAACATCGCCGTCCGGCACCGCATACAGGCTGAGCGCCGGATCTTTTTTCAGACCGTTGACATCAGGAGGCGGGGCAATTTGCGTTTGCTCATGGGTGAGTGCAAAACCGAGATTATGCGCGACGCCCTGAGCCAGCGTGACATCAATATGCGCTAACTGATCGACCACCCGCTCCCGAATATACGCGCGGGCGACTTTACCCAGCTCAAAGCTGAACGCGTCAATAATATGCTGCTGTTCTATCGGCGTCTGACTGAGCCAGAACAGGCGAGGATGCGAGTAATATTCACCGAAAGAGGGGCTGCGTTCGCGGATTTCATTACCATCCACGCGTTCCTGGTATGATTCGAAGCCGCCGCGTTTTGGCGCTGGCGGCGTTTCGCGTGGCCAGTTGTCATTAATGGAGTTTGGTTCATAGTTCGCCGGATTGGTGTCGATATCCATCCGGTGCATACCGTCACGCTGGAAGTTATGGTAGGGGCAGGTAGGGCGGTTAATCGGAATTTCGTGGAAGTTTGGCCCGCCCAGACGACTGATTTGCGTGTCGGTATAAGAGAACAGACGCCCCTGTAACAGCGGATCGTTGGTAAAATCAATGCCGGGAACAATATGTCCTGGATGAAATGCCGCCTGTTCGTTTTCAGCGAAAAAGTTATCCGGATTACGGTTTAACACCATTTTGCCGACGCGTTGTACTGGCACCAACTCTTCCGGAATCAGTTTGGTCGGATCGAGCAGATCAAAATCGAATTTAAATTCATCCTCTTCGGCAATGAGTTGTAGGCCCAGCTCGTATTCCGGGAAATCGCCCGCTTCGATGGCCTCCCACAGATCCCGGCGGTGAAAATCCGGATCGCGACCGGTCAGTTTTTGTGACTCATCCCATACCAGCGAGGCTTTACCTGCCAACGGTTTCCAGTGGAAACGGACAAAGGTCGCTTTCCCTTGTGCATTGATCAGACGGAAGGTGTGAATGCCGAACCCTTCCATCGTCCGATAACTCCGTGGAATACCGCGATCCGATATTGCCCACATGACGTTGTGCAGCGTCTCAGGCTGTAAGGAAACATAGTCCCAGAAGGTGTCGTGCGCGCTCTGCCCTTGCGGAATAGCCCAATGTGGTTCGGGCTTAACGGCGTGCACAAAATCCGGAAACTTATGCGCATCCTGGATAAAAAAGATCGGCGTGTTATTACCGACGAGATCGAAAATTCCCTCTTCGGTATAAAATTTGGTCGCAAAACCGCGGATATCACGTACGGTATCAGCAGACCCCGCGCCGCCCTGTACTGTCGAAAAGCGAACAAAGACCGGGGTAATTTTCTGTGGATCGCACAGAAACGCGGCTTTCGTGATGTCGCTCAGGTCTTTATATGGCTGGAAATAGCCGTGCGCTGCAGATCCGCGGGCGTGAACGATCCTCTCCGGGATACGCTCATGGTCAAAGTGGGTAATTTTCTCGCGCAGGATAAAATCTTCCAACAGCGTAGGGCCACGGCTGCCGGCGCGAAGAGAATTTTGATCGTCGGCGATGCGCACGCCCTGATTGGTGGTCAGCGCATAATTTTCGCTGCCTTTACGAAAGGCGTCGAGGGCGGTGAGCTTATCATTCGCGGTCTCGGGCGCTTTTAAGCTGCCGGGGGCCGTTGGTTGCGCGCCCGGCGGCGTCGGTTCTGGCGTGGGGCGATGTGAACCGTCTGACGGTGCCAGGGAGTCCAGGCCGGGCTGTGATTCACGGGTATCATGCACGGGGGACTGATGGGGGGATTTTTCATTATGCGACATTGAACTCGTCTCCTGCTTTCATCACTGAAATGGGCGTGGTAGTAGTCAAAATCACTCTAACTATAGAACATTTCAGCAATTATGCCGGGGGAGAGCGGAACGGCAGACAGGGTACAACGGGGAAATCGCACGCGCGGAACAGGACGTCGGGGGCGAAGATCGGCTAAAATAGTGTTTTTCTGATTTTTAGCCTTAGCCTCTTTTAGTGAAGCATTAATGATGAAACCTCTTCGCCAGCAAAATCGCCAGATTATTAGCTATATTCCGCGTGTTGAACCCGCGCCGCCGGAACATGCGATAAAAATGGATACGTTTCGCGACGTCTGGATACTGCGCGGTAAATATGTTGCCTTTGTTCTGACGGGGGAGTCATTTCAACGGTCGCCCGCCTTTAGCGTGCCAGAATCGGCGCAACGTTGGGCGAATCAGGTTCGCCAGGAAAACGAAATCGCTGACTAAGAAAAAAACAAAACGCCGGTACTGGAGACCGGCGTTTTTAGTGACAGACATTTTGAGTTGCCGATCGTCGTGTCTCAGACGATGTGAACTCCCGATAATGTATTATCGATGCGCCAGTTCAGCGTCTTCTTCGCTATCGAGAATGGTTTTATCGGTCTGCTTCAGCCACTGGCTGGTCAGCGTACCCGCGGTCATTGAGCCGCTCACGTTCAGTGCGGTACGGCCCATATCAATCAACGGTTCGACGGAGATTAACAGCGCGACCAGCGTGACCGGTAAGCCCATGGCAGGCAGCACAATCAGCGCGGCGAAGGTCGCGCCGCCGCCAACGCCGGCAACACCCGCCGAACTTACGGTAACGATACCCACCAGCGTGGCTATCCATACGGGGTCTAAGGGGTTGATGCCGACCGTCGGCGCAACCATTACCGCTAACATCGCAGGATAAAGACCGGCACAACCGTTTTGGCCGATGGTCGCGCCAAAAGAGGCAGCAAAGCTGGCGATGGACTCCGGCACGCCCAGACGGCGGGTTTGCGCTTCGACATTAAGTGGAATGGAGGCGGCGCTGGAGCGGCTGGTAAAGGCAAATGTCAGCACCGGCCACACCTTGCGGAAATATTTCAGCGGGCTAATCCCGTTCACGCCCAATAGTATGCCGTGAACCACAAACATTATCGCCAGACCAAGATATGACGCTACCACGAAGCTTCCAAGCTTAATGATGTCCTGCAAATTAGAGCCGGCAACCACTTTCGTCATCAGCGCCAGTACGCCGTAAGGCGTAAGTTGCATCACCAGACGCACCAGCTTCATCACCCAGCTTTGCAGGGTATCGATAGCAACAAGCACACGCTCGCCTTTTGGCGCATCATCTTTCAGCAGTTTAAGCGCGGCCACGCCCAGGAATGCGGCGAAAATCACCACGCTGATAATAGACGTAGGATTTGCGCCAGTCAGATCCGCAAACGGATTTTTCGGTACAAAAGACAGCACCAGTTGCGGCACGCTGAGATCGGCCACTTTGCCGACATAGCTCGTCTCAATGGCATTCAGACGCGCGGTTTCCGCGCCGCCCTGAACCAGACCTTCCGCCGTCAGTCCGAACAGATTGGTGACCAGCACGCCCACCAGCGCTGCGATAAAGGTAGTAAACAGCAGCGTGCCGATAGTCAGAAAACTGATTTTCCCCAATTGAGAGGCGTTATGCAGTCGTGCCACGGCGCTTAAAATAGAGGCGAATACCAGCGGCATCACAATCATTTGTAGCAATTGCACATAACCGTTGCCGACAATATTGAACCACTGAATGGAGTCTTTTAACACCTGACTGTCAGCGCCATAAATGGTGTGCAGGGCCAGACCAAAGACCACGCCCATCACAAGGCCGACAAGCACTTTTTTAGCCAGACTCCACTGTTTATGACGGGCCTGCGCCAGTACAAACAGCAGAATGACGAACACCGCAATGTTCGCAATTAATGGAAAATTCATCCCCGTTCTCCTGATTTTTTTATTATGAAGCGCTGTGTTTTAGCGATTCTGTTCGCGCAAGATTAGCAGAACTGTGAGCTGGCTCTTATATTCAAATGGAATGGTTTATACCTAAAATGACTTTGGCGTTGATTTACTAATCAATCTGGTGATTTATAAAACGATTGAACTGCATTTGCAGGATAGTGATCATCTGCGAAGACCAGCGTATGACGTTGTTTTCCGGCATGGATTGCGGCATCCACACCGCCCAGGCAAACAACGCCATACATAAAAATCGCTCCAGTTGATTGCCCTTGCGCGGCGCCAGAATAGGCAGGCGGAAACGCCAGCGACACGGCCACAGTAAGGGAACGCCTGCGGGGGTAAGCATATCCGCGACGATATGGCTTAAATAGCCGAGTACCATGCCTTGCAGCGCATCCGCCGGGATAATCCACGTATCCGGAACCTTGAGATAAAAGGTCGCCAGTAGGGCAAAGACCGCCAGCAGACTATGGGTAAACCCCCGGTGACCGAATGCGCGGGCGATCGGTTTCGATACCCATTTCAGGCGCTGACCAAGAAAAGATTTGGGGTGATCGATATCCGGCAGCAGACAGGTCAAAATAGCCGAAGGAATAATATGCCACCAGTCGCCGTGCGCAAGGGCGGGCGTTAACTCGGCATTCTTGGCGAAAACCGCGCTGGCTATAGAAAAAAGAAGATGTCCTTCCGCCGTCATGATAAAACCCATTAAACTGTCAATTCATACAGTATAGGGTTTTTATACAGTAGGCGGAAGTGGTGACGTTGTAACTCTTTGTCTCTGTCAAAGCCGCTTGCCGTCTGGCTCAGCGGCTAATTGCCCGTTGACTTTGTTTCGGAAACATCTTAACCGAGTAGATGCGCCGCCGTCAGCTCTGTCAGTGAGTTAAGTTTGACATTCGCCAGCGCAAAGCGCGGATCATGCTGGTTTTCTTCTGCTGGCACCACAATGGCGCGCATTCGCGCCGCCTTTGCCGCGATTAAACCATTCACCGAATCCTCCAGCGCCACGCAGGTTAATGGATCAACGCCTAATTTGGCCGCACAATCCAGATAGACCTGCGGGTGCGGTTTGCTGTAGGGCAATTTTTCCGCAGAGGCCAGCGCGTCAAAACTGTCGCGCAGTTCAAACATGGTGAGCACTTTTTCCAGCATATGCAGCGGCGATGCCGAGGCAAGCCCCACTAATAGCCCCTGCGCTTTACACAGCGCCACAGCTTCGCGCACACCCGGCAAAAGAGGGCGCGTCTCTTCGATAAGCGTAATCGCGCGGGCAATAACACGGTTTGTCACTTCCTGGCGATCGGGGCCGTTCCACGGTTGCTGCGCAAACCAGAGATCGACAACCATATCAATGCGTAGCCTAAGCGTGTCTGGCAGTTCATGGCGCCGAGTAATATCTACGCCTAAACTTGCCATCACGTCCAGTTCAGCGCGATCCCAGAGCGGTTCGGAATCGATCAATAGTCCATCCATATCGAAAATTGCAGCAAGAATTTGACGTGGGGTTGACATCACAACCTCTCCTGTTGAGATTAAAAAATAACGAATTAAGCGTTCATTATGACCATGTTCTTAGTATATCGCCCTTAAAGATCAGGCGAAAACGGGAATCAACAGGTAGACTTAGGCCAAAACGACGCGTCTTTATCAAGGGGAACTCATGACGTATCAACAAGCTGGACGCATTGCAATCCTAAAAAGAGTTGTTGGGTGGGTTATTTTTATTCCGGCACTGCTTTCCACGCTCATCTCAGTCCTTAAATTTATGTATGCGCACAGTGAAAAGCAGGAGGGGATAAATGCGGTAATGCTGGATTTTACCCACGTAATGATAGACATGATGCGCGTGAATACGCCGTTTCTGAATGTTTTTTGGTACAACTCGCCGACGCCGAATTTTCAGGGAAGCCTGAATATCGGTTTCTGGCTCATTTTTATTCTGATTTTTGTCGGGCTGGCGATGCAGGATTCCGGCGCCAGAATGAGCCGCCAGTCACGTTTTTTACGTGAAGGCGTGGAAGATCAGTTGATCCTGGAAAAAGCAAAAGGCGCGGAAGGACTAACGCGTGAGCAGATAGAGTCACGTATCGTGGTGCCGCACCATACCATCTTTTTACAGTTTTTCCCGCTCTATATTTTGCCGGTCATTATTATCGTGCTCGGCTACTTTTTCTTTTCCTTGTTAGGTTTCATGTAAACTGAAAAATGCCGGATAGCCCGTATCCGGTGTGGGCTGTACCTATACCGCAAGCAGCCGATCCATCGCTTTTTGCGCAGTAGCCAGGTGCTGACCGCCAAACAGCCTTGCCCGATTAAGCAGGGTGTAGAGCTGGTAAATCGGCTGCCTGTCGAGAAAATCCAGCGGTAGCGGCGAAACGGACTGATAGCCGTCATAAATCTGCGGTGGCTGATCGGTATGCAGCGGCAGCATCGCCAGATCGCATTCTCTGTCGCCCCAATAGCAGGCTGGATCGAAGATATAGGGGCCGTCAGGGCCAAGCGCGCAGTTCGCCGACCATAGATCGCCATGCAAAAGAGAAGGCTGCGGTTGATGCGACGCCAGACGTTGCTGAACATGTTCAACAATGGCGTCAATATTACCAAAGGTAATGCCTTTTTCCGCGGCGAGTTCAAGCTGCCAGCCAATGCGCTGTTCGGCGAAAAAAGTCGACCAACGGCGTTGCCAGGTATTCGGCTGCGGCGTGGTAGAGAGCGCGTTATCAAAATCGAGGCCGAATTGAGGTTGGTCGCTCCATTGGTGCAGGCGCGCCAGCTGTTGCCCAAGAATAAACGCATTATGGGCATCCAGCGGGCGGGGCGAGAGGTAGTCCATGACTAAAAAGCTGTAATCCCGATCCGAACCTACCGCCCATACCTTAGGCACAACAACGGTTTTACTGCGGGAGAGCAGCTCCAGCTGATCGGCTTCAGCGGTAAAACCGCGAAGCATTTCTCGTTCATCGCACTTCACGAAAAAATCATGGCCGGCATAACGTAAATGCCATGCGGCATGAACTTCTCCGCCTGGCAGTTCATTACGCAGTTCGATTTCGCCTTCACCGACTTGCTCGCTTAAAAGACGACTGATAGCTTGCCACATAATGTCTCTCCCCACGTTGTCTGCCAGATCATAAGGTTAGCGCAAAAATGCGGTTAAAAAATACGAACTAACGCACATCGCGGACGCGCCGCGGCGGGAATGGCACTTATTGTGCGTTTTTACTCCACGCCTCCCAGGTCGCCACGGTAATGTCGACATCCTTATCTAACGCGCTTTTCGCAAGTCCGGCGACAAGCGCTTTGATTTCATCAGCGCTCTGAGCGCTAACAAAGCCAAACGTATTGGTGCCGAGCTCATGCACATTCCCTTCATCGTCCGTTAATGTCAGCAAAAAACCGCTGCGCGTCAGATGGTTATTGAGTTCGTTAATCTCGGTCAGGGAATCTTCATGGAAGGTTACGGTAATAACATAACGGGTAATATCGCCACTGGCCATCGTTCACCTCGTTGGGAGCAACTGTGTTTTTAACAGCGGCGGATGCGCCGCCCGTTAACCGATTTTCCGGTATCCCCCTCGGCGAGGGGGAAACGATTATTGCGCGGAAAGATAGGCGTATATTTTTTGGGTATCGTCATGAGAACACAGACGCGTACCTTGATTGAGCGTAGCGGCGCTGCCTGCCGCCACACCGAAGCGCACCATCTCTTCCAGCGACGCGTCTTGCGCCAGTTTTAACGTCATCGCGCCCACCATACTGTCGCCTGCGCCGACAGTACTTTGACTTTTCACCGGGGGAGGAACAACCTGGATGCAATTCTCACTGTCTATGCCCAGCGCCCCTTGCGGCCCCAGAGAGACCACTACCCGGCGAGCCTTGCCACTTTGCACTAATTCCTGGGCCGCTTTACGCACATCATCAGGCTGCGTCAGATCGCGATTGACTAACGCGCTCAATTCTTTCAGGTTAGGTTTCACCAGTTCGATATCGCCAAGCGCCAACGCAGCGGTGAGCGCGTCGCCAGAGCTATCAATAATGCAGCGAATGCCTTGCTTCTGCGCGGCGGAAATCAGTTGCGTGAGTTTCTCGACCTTAACGCCGGGCGGAAGGCTGCCGCTGATAACCAGAATTGCCCCGGATTCAATTTCCAGTACCTGTTCTTCAAGCTGGCGAAATTCGTCATCGTCCAGCGTGGCGCCGGGCATAACAAAACGATATTGTTCGCCGCTGGACTCGACGTGGACGTGCAGGTTCTGACGCGTCCAGTCCTTCGCATCGACGGTAGACACGGGGACATTTTCGTCAGCCAGTAGTGCGACCAGATGTTCGCCGGTAGCGCCGCCAGCCGGGAAAATTGCGGTCGCGGTGCCGCCAAGATGCGCAATGGCGCGAGCGACATTAATACCCCCGCCGCCGGGTTCGAATACCGGCGCGGAGCACCGCAGTTTACCTTCGGGATAAATTTGCGGCGTGATTGTTGCGCTATCGAGAGAGGGCGCAAGCGTCAACGTATAGATACGTACCATCGTTACCTCCTGTTAGGCTGATTTCAGTCTGGCACTTAATCCCCGGAAAGTGAAGGAATTAACAATATGATTTTCCGGATCTTTATTTAAAGAAGTACGATGTAAAGTTATATAAATAAATGAATGCTTCGGGAGGGTTCTTATTCAAAAAATGAAATAGTAATTGATTGCTATGTTATTCGGGGCTTCTTATAATTCGCTACCTTTCCAGGGGCGTTTGTCATTGATCCCTATGAAAGTTTCCGGGACCGTCGTGGTCTCTTTTTTAGTTGTACGGACTCTATATAAATGAAGCTTTTGAAGGCAGTACCCGCTGTAGTTATGCTGGCGGGTGGCGTGTTCGCGTCTCTGTATGCCGCCGCCGATGATTCCGTTTTTACTGTCATGGATGATCCCTCCACCGCGAAAAAACCTTTTGAAGGTAATCTGAATGCGGGCTACCTTGCTCAGTCAGGCAATACTAAAAGTTCTTCCTTAACGGCTGACACGGCGATGACCTGGTATGGACAACGTACCGCCTGGTCATTATGGGGCAATGCCAGCAATACCTCCTCTAATGATGAACGCTCTTCAGAAAAATATGCGGTAGGCGTGCGTAACCGTTTTAATATGACGGATTATGATTATACCTTTGGCCAGGCCAGTTGGCTGACAGACCGTTTCAACGGTTATCGTCAGCGCGACGTACTGACCGCCGGTTACGGGCGGCAGTTCCTTAATGGTCCAGTGCACAGCTTCCGTTTTGAATTCGGTCCAGGGGTTCGCTATGACGAACATACGGACGATACCACTGAAACGCAGCCGTTGGGTTATGCTTCCGGCAGCTATGCCTGGCAGTTAACTGACAATGCTAAGTTTACACAGGGGGTGTCAGTATTTGGCGCAGAAGACACCACACTAAATTCGGAAACAGCCCTCAATGTCGCCATTAACGAACATTTTGGTCTAAAGGTGGGGTATAATTTAACGTGGAACTCGCAGCCGCCTGAATCAGCGCCTGAACATACCGATCGCCGCACTACGGTAACGCTGGGCTATAAGATGTAATATTGCGCCGGGTTACGTTACGTAACCCGGTTATTCCGTGGTGACGCCTCAGAAGAAGAAGGTGATGTCGCCGTTGATATAAGAATAGTCGTCTCCGGTGCGAAATTCCGACGTGACTTTGTTTAAAGAAAGAGAAAATGCGACGGGAGAATAGCCGATGGTGGCACCGACGCGATATTCATCCACGGTTTTATTAATATCCACCGTTTCCATTTTTGTTTGCAGCGTTTTCCCCTGTAACGTGTAGTTTTTATCAACTTCCCTGCGCTCAACGCCAGCAAATACTTTATAGATCAATCCCTCTTTTTGAGTGTGTATTAACCCTCGGCGGGACAATAACCCAAACCCATTATCAGAGTTGAAGGTCTTATCATTTCCCAGCGCAACGGTTGCGCCGTACCCCAAATACTGGAAGAGATTGCCGCCGACAGCAGAGACTTCTGGATAGAAGCCCACATTGACACCCAGAATATCAATAGCTGGCGTAAGGGAGACCATTCCTTTTGCCGTGTAACCATAACGGTTTTCAATTTGATCCTGCCAGGCAGGGTATTTTTCTGCGCCTATTATTCGATGCGCCCGATTCTGAACCTCCTGACCGCCTGCGTCAGGACCAATAACGCCGATATCGGTACCTAAACGATAACGTAACCAATTGGTGGCTAATGAATTCCACTCCAGTCCGGTATGAAGAAAGGCGCTGAACGCGCGGTCGCCTTTGACGGCTTCAGGCTTTCTTTTATTGGCGCCAGATGGAGAATAAATATCTTGCGCGATATGAAAAGAGAGTTGACTGGCGTCAGTGAGATCGTGGCTGTAGCCTAAAAAGAGCCCGGCAGTATAATCACCCCGGTCTGCAGCCTTGTGCCCGTAAAGGGCATTTAAGGATGGTTGAAATATACCTGCATCATCATTCGCCACTGAAATAGCAAGGCTACTGGCATTGGCCATTGTGGTCGTACTGAGTATGGCGGCAATCATCGTTGCGCAATAGCTGTATTTGTTCACTTTTTACCCCTGAATATGAAAGTGAATACTCTTATTTTTACAAAGTAATAAGCACAGCAGCATGATGCGCAGTGCTTATTAAACCTTTAAATATAACTAAACTCCTGCCAGCAGCGAGTCATTGAGAGGATACGTTGCCTTAATGTTGAAAAATGGTGTTAAAAAACATGCGCCAGATATTATTGAATATCCATTTTTCATTCGCTATCTGAGTGCGAGAAATTATTGGCTTCACGATTATGCATATAATACGATGTTTTTTGGTATCAACATGAATATCATGTTGTATTCTTTTGAGCTCATTTTCTTTGATGGCTTCGATGTTTATCTGTTATTAATTTTTACCGTGATAGTGTTGTCTTTAATGATGAGCGCATCTAACGGCTGGCAGGGTAATATAACCAAATTATTGCCATCTGAATTATTAGGGCAGTTATTATTAAGGAAGAAAAAATGAATAAAACCATTAATCTGCTAAAATTACTGCCCGTAGTATTATTAAGCGCATGTACTACATCGTATCCTCCCCAGGATACAACATCGGCACCCGAGTTACCCCATCGTAACGTACTCGTTCAGCAACCTGATAACTGTAGCGTTGGCTGTCCTCAAGGAGGAAGTCAACAAACAATCTATCGCCATGTCTATACGCTCAATAATAATAGCGCCACGAAATTTGCCAACTGGGTTGCCTATAGCGTGACAAAGACCAGCCAGGCAAGCGGTCGCCCGCGGAACTGGGCGCAGGACCCCGATTTACCGCCCTCGGATACGTTGGCCCCTTCGGCCTATAAAAATGCCCATACGCTATTAAAAGTCGACAGGGGACACCAGGCGCCGTTGGCAGGATTGGGCGGCGTTTCGGACTGGCCGTCGTTAAATTATTTATCGAATATTACGCCGCAGAAATCCGCCCTGAACCAGGGAGCATGGGCTGCACTGGAAAACCGGGTGCGCGAACTTGCCAAACAGGCTGATGTATCTGTAGTGCACGTAGTGACCGGCCCCCCTTTTTGAGCGGCATATCGCCACATTGCCAGAAGATGCGACGGTAGAAATTCCCAGCGGGTACTAGAAGGTTTTATTCACCGGAACGGCGCCGTCAAAAAGTGAAGGAAATTACGCTGCGTTTATTATGGATCAGAATACACCCCGTTCGGCGAATTTTTGCGACTATCAGGTTACCGTGGAGGCTATCGAACATAAAACGAAGCCAGTGCTGACGCTGTGGTCTAACTTGCCTGAAGCGGTAGCCAGCGAGGTGAAAACAACAAAGGGGAGTCTGGCGCAGAGGTTAGGTTGCCGATGAGAAGCGCTATACGGCGCGTAGAAAGATAATGGAGAAACCCTGTCAAGGGGCTTGATTTGCTACAGAGTGATGCAATCCCCCTTTTTTTAGTGTTACCATCATCATGCCGGACGAAAATAGCGATTTTCGTCTGTGTCGAAGGTTGTGCGCCAATTTAGCAATGGTTGGCTAGATGGATACACAACTCACTGTTAATAAATTCATTTTCTCTTTGTATGTGATCTTGCGTAATAAGTACAATCCTTTATTCACATCCATTCTCGTTCGTTTAAACCTGTTTCACCAGTTCCGCGTCATTACTGGTAATAGCGGATATATATGTTTCATACCGTTTTACATTGATCCCTTTCGCGCCGTAAGATGTACGTACCTAATCTAACTTAAGCAGGGAACTGTCATTCATAACACAGAGTTTATTGGTATCAATGGTAGATTATATTACGGTGACAATCTCGGGATGATCCGCATATGAGTAGATGTGGATTAGGGCGGAGTAGCGGCAGGACTAATAATAACCGGCGGCGAGAAATACATAATTGAGGGGCTATTCATAAATCATCATCTAGAAACGCAAGCACTATCATGAATATATCATAAGTAATTTACGTTGGTAATGATGGCTCAGCAAACCCAACAAGCTTTACAGGAACAATTTTTACGCTTCAGAGCCAAATAAAACGGCGGCATTGCCGCCGTATAACTTATTTATTGTTTCTTAGTAAAACGAATCTTATATGCTCTGAAAAAACAAAGGAAGATGCAATGTATACCATAAAAGCAATCATCAAATGCTCAGGGAACAACCATCCCATGCTAACAGGAATCACACTTATTCCAATGCAAAATAGGAACATTATGAAATAATGCGCTGACTTTGTTTCCTGAGTTTTATTGGAGAAATACTTAGCTAGGACGCCTTTAAATACTCCAGATATAACTAACCAAACTGGTGTAAAAAGCCCGAAATCTGCGTATAGTTCACCATACCCGAAAGCAGGAGCGCCCTGATTTCTGTAGAATGCATCAGGGAAAAATACTTTTGCCAGATACAATGCGCCAAAATCTTCAGGCTTATCAGGCCAAATAGCCCTCGGAATCCTCGAGTAAACCTCGCTCTCCATTAGTAATTTTCCGTACATAAAGTCAAAGTTTGAGGAAGCAACAAGAACAGCATTACGGGTATAATCCGAGTAATTAGCCATATTTTCTATCGGATTCCCATCAGTAAACGTATATGCAAAGAATGCCGTTACAATGACTGCTATAACAGCAAACGATTTTACCAGGAACATAAATTTAATTTTTTTATTTTCAATATATGAAAGGTAAAGGATGAATGCTATAAATATACTAAATATTGGTCCTTTGTTACCATGCAAGAAAATAAGTATACAGTTAAATAAAACTATGGAAATACAAAATAACTTTGATTTTTTGTATGTAAAGAACGCGCAAATAGAAGCGACAAGAGAAAACATTAATGAAGGATAGAAGTATATACCATACCCTGTTCTGGTTAATTCGTATATTCTTCTTGGGCTAAGTATATACTCTCTGAACTCCATCAACACTGGAAGGTAAATGATAAAAGCAAGGAAGGTGAATAACAATGAAGTAAACACATACCTTGGTTTATTTTTCGTGTTTGATTTGTTGTATATGGGTTTTCTTTGTGTGTAAAGATAAGAAATAACAAATGATGCTATGTATGTTATATAGCAAGTATAGAAAAACAAATATTCCACTGTATAATTCTGCACCTCTGAGAGGTATACAAATATACCTTCAAACACGTACAGTGTAGGGACTGTTATTATCAGGTATGGGACCATTACATTTATTATTTTTCCCTCAATTCTTACGGAAAGAGTATAGAGATAAACTATAAATAATAAGCATAATGCAATGTATGAAATTATAAGCATATAGAGCCTTTAGAAAAAATGCTTAGTATTAAAAATATTACCATCAGGCAAATAAGGTGTGGTACGGAAAATCTTCTGGCAAGATATTCTGAATCTGGTAGTCTATAATCATTACTCATCACTATCTTCCCGATATCAAAACCGTGTTATTGAAATATTAACACTCATTAACACTCCTATCTACTGCGCCTCCGATAGCATGAAGCTATCAAGCGTTTGCAGCACAAACATCAAACAATGTAAATGCTTTTGATAATTACGCATGATTGTTACTGTGTTTATATACAGTGGCATTCGAAGATTCATCATGAGGTTCCCGAGTCCTGTAAAAGACTATACAGAGAAAGAGCTATCACTCGACGAGTAATTCATCTCACATCGTGCCGCGACATACTTCAAGCAACACAGACGAATTACAAGTACGGCATCATAAGTGAGACGTTGCTAGTTATAGAAGCTTCATAGCAGCATGTAATGGCTCTTTGCTGGTATGTGCTTTGGAAAGTGGGTTTCGTATTGTGCGTTATCGCATGCTGCCAGGTCCCCATCTGGAGAATATAGATAGCGGTCGTCGTGAAAAGCTATCTGATGTGAATGCCTCATACGGTGGCAGTAAGCCGAGATTCAGAGTGACCATGTACATCATTAACGATACGCGTGCCGGGTAGTGTGTTGGGATTCAGGTTCTGTAGAACAGAAAGATGCAATCTCCCTTTTTTTAGTGTTACCATCATCATGCCGGACGAAAATAGCGATTTTCGTCTGTGTCGAAGGTTGTGCGCCAATTTAGCAATGGTTGGCTAGATGGATACACAACTCACTGTCAATAAATTCATTTTCTCTTTGTATGTGATCTTGCGTATGGGTCACCACTGCAAATAAGGATATTACATGCCTGTTATTACTCTTCCTGATGGCAGCCAACGCCATTATGACCACCCTGTAAGCCCGATGGATGTTGCTCTGGACATTGGTCCTGGCCTGGCGAAAGCCACCATTGCGGGCCGTGTGAATGGCGAGCTGGTTGATGCTTCCGATCTGATTGAAAATGATGCGACGCTTTCCATCATCACCGCAAAAGATGAAGAGGGTCTGGAGATCATTCGTCACTCTTGCGCGCATCTGTTAGGTCACGCTATCAAGCAACTTTGGCCGCACACGAAAATGGCGATCGGTCCGGTTGTCGACAACGGTTTTTACTATGACGTTGATCTTGACCGCACGCTAACTCAGGAAGATGTCGAAGCGCTCGAAAAGCGGATGCATGAGCTCGCCGAGAAAAATTACGACGTTATCAAGAAGAAAGTCAGCTGGCACGAAGCGCGTGAAACCTTCGTGAAGCGTGGTGAAAGCTACAAAGTTTCCATTCTTGATGAAAACATTGCTCATGATGACAAGCCAGGCTTGTACCATCATGAAGAATATGTCGACATGTGTCGTGGTCCGCACGTGCCGAATATGCGTTTCTGCCATCACTTTAAACTGATGAAAACTGCCGGCGCATACTGGCGCGGTGACAGCAATAATAAGATGTTGCAGCGTATTTACGGTACGGCATGGGCAGATAAAAAAGCCCTGAACGCTTATCTGCAGCGCCTGGAAGAGGCCGCAAAACGCGACCACCGTAAAATTGGTAAGCAGCTCGACCTGTATCATATGCAGGAAGAAGCGCCGGGCATGGTGTTCTGGCATAACGACGGCTGGACTATCTTCCGCGAGCTGGAGGTCTTTGTTCGTTCTAAACTCAAAGAGTACCAGTATCAAGAAGTTAAAGGCCCGTTCATGATGGACCGTGTGCTGTGGGAAAAAACCGGGCACTGGGACAACTATAAAGATGCGATGTTCACCACATCTTCAGAAAACCGCGAATATTGCATCAAGCCGATGAACTGCCCGGGCCACGTTCAGATCTTTAACCAGGGTCTGAAATCCTATCGTGATTTGCCGCTGCGTATGGCGGAATTCGGTAGCTGCCACCGTAACGAGCCATCAGGCGCGCTGCATGGTCTGATGCGCGTACGCGGCTTTACGCAGGATGATGCGCATATCTTCTGCACCGAAGAGCAGATCCGCGATGAAGTTAACGCTTGTATTCGTATGGTCTACGATATGTACAGCACCTTTGGCTTCGAGAAGATCGTCGTCAAACTTTCCACTCGTCCTGATAAGCGTATCGGCAGCGATGAGATGTGGGATCGTGCTGAGGCGGATCTGGCGGTTGCGCTGGAAGAAAATAATATCCCGTTTGAGTATCAACTGGGTGAAGGCGCATTCTACGGTCCGAAAATTGAATTTACCTTATATGACTGCCTCGATCGTGCATGGCAGTGCGGTACAGTACAGCTGGACTTCTCCTTACCGTCTCGTCTGAGCGCCTCCTATGTAGGCGAAGACAACGAGCGCAAGGTGCCGGTAATGATTCACCGTGCGATTCTTGGGTCGATGGAACGCTTCATCGGTATCCTGACCGAAGAGTTCGCTGGTTTCTTCCCGACATGGCTCGCGCCTGTTCAGGTAGTCGTGATGAATATTACCGATTCGCAGTCTGAATACGTTAACGAATTGACGCAGAAACTACAAAATGCGGGCATTCGTGTAAAAGCAGACTTGAGAAATGAGAAGATTGGCTTTAAAATCCGCGAGCACACTTTACGTCGTGTCCCTTATATGTTGGTCTGTGGTGATAAAGAGGTGGAAGCAGGCAAAGTTGCCGTTCGCACCCGCCGCGGTAAAGACCTGGGCAGTCTGGACGTAAATGACGTGATTGAGAAGCTGCAACAAGAGATTCGCAGCCGCAGTCTTCAACAACTGGAGGAATAAAGTATTAAAGGCGGAAAACGAGTTCAAACGGCGCGTCCGAATCGTATTAATAGCGAAATTCGCGCGCAAGAAGTTCGCTTAACAGGTCTGGAAGGCGAGCAGCTTGGTATTGTGAGTCTGAGAGAAGCTCTGGAAAAAGCTGAAGAAGCCGGAGTAGACTTAGTCGAAATCAGCCCTAACGCCGAGCCGCCGGTTTGTCGTATAATGGATTACGGCAAATTCCTCTATGAAAAGAGTAAGTCTTCTAAGGAACAGAAGAAAAAGCAAAAAGTTATCCAGGTGAAGGAAATTAAATTCCGTCCTGGGACAGATGAAGGCGACTATCAGGTAAAACTCCGCAGCCTGATTCGCTTTCTCGAAGAGGGCGATAAGGCCAAGATCACGCTGCGTTTCCGCGGTCGTGAAATGGCCCACCAGCAAATCGGTATGGAAGTGCTTAATCGCGTGAAAAACGATTTGC
The DNA here is from genome assembly GCF_039650795.1 of Salmonella sp. K21076. NCBI lineage: Bacteria > Pseudomonadati > Pseudomonadota > Gammaproteobacteria > Enterobacterales > Enterobacteriaceae > Salmonella > Salmonella sp. K21076. Next base: position 167,777 of record NZ_JBCLYA010000049.1, on the reverse strand, counting down.
AAGAACTGGCAGTGGTCGAATCCTTCCCAACGAAGATCGAAGGCCGTCAGATGATCATGGTGCTTGCTCCTAAGAAGAAACAGTAAGGCCTTCAAGTAACAATTCTGTGAAGCCTTCGGGCTTCACAGGTTTTGTTCGCCTATGTTTCGTTTATTAACAATGCGAAGTGGAAGTTATTAAAATGCCAAAAATTAAGACCGTACGCGGTGCTGCTAAGCGCTTCAAAAAAACCGGTAAAGGTGGTTTTAAGCACAAGCACGCTAACCTGCGTCACATTCTGACCAAAAAAGCGACTAAACGTAAACGTCACCTGCGTCCGAAAGCCATGGTTTCTAAAGGCGATCTGGGCTTGGTTATCGCGTGCCTGCCGTACGCATAAGCCGTTAACGTTTTTAACTTTTTAATTAGAATAGATACAGGAGAGCACATATGGCTCGCGTAAAACGTGGTGTAATTGCACGCGCACGTCACAAGAAAATTTTGAAACAAGCCAAAGGCTACTACGGTGCGCGTTCTCGCGTATACCGCGTTGCCTTCCAGGCAGTTATCAAAGCTGGTCAGTATGCTTACCGTGACCGTCGTCAACGTAAGCGTCAGTTCCGTCAACTGTGGATTGCGCGTATCAACGCAGCAGCACGTCAGAACGGTATTTCTTACAGCAAATTCATCAACGGCCTGAAAAAAGCCTCTGTTGAAATCGACCGTAAGATCCTGGCTGATATCGCCGTATTCGACAAAGTCGCGTTCACCGCGCTGGTTGAAAAAGCGAAAGCAGCTCTGGCATAAGCCAGTGAAAAGAGGGAGCCTGGCTCCCTCTCTTTTATTTACTGTTCAGTGAGTTGACAATTGACCTGTAACCCTTTTCAATAAAGGATATTCGGTTTTACCACATAAGGTAACGCAAGCATGAACGCTGCTATTTTCCGTTTCTTTTTTTACTTTAGCACCTGATCCCAGGAGGCTAGCGCGTGAAAAACGAAACGAAAAACAGCGTAAAAAAGCCTCCTGATGGAGGCTTTTTTTGTATCTGAAATCGAGAGATTACGTCCAATGAACCGGTGTCTTCACCGACACAATGAGGAAAACCATGTCACATCTCGCAGAGCTGGTTGCCAATGCAGCGGCCGCCATTAACCAGGCGTCAGATGTTGCCGCGTTAGACAATGTACGCGTCGAATATTTGGGCAAGAAAGGGCATTTAACCCTTCAGATGACGACCCTACGCGATCTGCCGCCGGAAGAGCGTCCGGCAGCCGGGGCAGTCATTAACGCCGCGAAAGAGCAGGTACAACAGGCGCTTAACGCGCGTAAAGCCGAGCTGGAAAGCGCAGCGCTTAACGCTCGTCTGGCCGCTGAAACTATCGATATCTCCCTGCCGGGACGCCGTATTGAGAACGGCGGTCTGCATCCGGTCACGCGTACCATTGACCGTATTGAAAGTTTCTTCGGCGAGCTTGGTTTTACCGTGGCGACTGGCCCGGAAATCGAAGATGACTACCATAACTTCGATGCGTTAAACATTCCGGGTCATCACCCGGCCCGCGCCGATCATGATACCTTCTGGTTTGACGCGACCCGTCTGCTGCGGACCCAGACGTCTGGTGTCCAGATCCGGACGATGAAAGCGCAGCAACCGCCGATCCGTATTATTGCGCCGGGCCGTGTATACCGTAATGACTACGACCAGACGCATACTCCGATGTTCCATCAGATGGAAGGTCTGATTGTTGATACCAACATCAGCTTCACCAACCTCAAAGGTACGCTGCACGACTTCCTGCGTAATTTCTTTGAGGAGGATCTGCAGATTCGCTTCCGTCCTTCTTATTTTCCGTTCACCGAACCTTCTGCGGAAGTGGATGTGATGGGTAAAAACGGCAAATGGCTGGAAGTGCTGGGCTGCGGGATGGTGCATCCGAATGTGCTGCGTAATGTCGGTATCGATCCGGAAATCTATTCTGGCTTCGCTTTTGGTATGGGGATGGAACGTCTGACCATGTTGCGTTACGGCGTCACCGACCTGCGTTCATTCTTCGAAAACGATCTGCGTTTCCTTAAACAGTTTAAATAAAGGCAGGATAAAACAATGAAATTCAGCGAACTGTGGTTACGCGAGTGGGTTAACCCGGCAATTGATAGCGATGCGTTGGCTAACCAGATTACGATGGCTGGCCTGGAAGTAGACGGCGTTGAGCCGGTCGCGGGAAGCTTCAATGGCGTTGTGGTTGGGGAAGTGGTTGAGTGCGCCCAGCATCCGAACGCTGACAAATTGCGTGTAACGAAAGTCAACGTCGGCGGAGAACGCCTGTTGGATATCGTCTGCGGCGCGCCAAACTGTCGTCAGGGGCTGAAAGTAGCGGTGGCCACTATTGGCGCTATTCTGCCGGGCGATTTCAAAATTAAAGCGGCGAAACTGCGCGGCGAACCGTCTGAAGGGATGCTGTGCTCCTTCTCCGAACTGGGGATTTCCGACGATCACAGCGGCATTATCGAACTGCCGGCGGATGCGCCGTTGGGTACCGACATCCGTGAATACCTGAAGCTTGACGACAATACCATCGAAATTAGCGTCACGCCGAACCGTGCGGATTGCTTAGGTATCATCGGCGTTGCGCGTGATGTGGCGGTACTGAACAAAGCGCCGCTCCAGGAGCCTGAAATGGCGCCGGTTACGGCAACCATCAGCGATACGCTGCTGATTACGGTAGAGGCTGTTGATGCGTGTCCTCGCTATCTTGGCCGGGTGGTAAAAGGTATCAATGTTAACGCGCCGACGCCGCTGTGGATGAAAGAGAAACTGCGTCGCTGCGGTATTCGCTCCATCGATGCGGTGGTTGACGTCACGAACTATGTGCTGCTCGAACTGGGTCAGCCAATGCATGCTTTCGATAAAGATCGCATTGATGGCGGTATTGTCGTGCGGATGGCAAAAGAGGGTGAAACCGTCGTCCTGCTGGACGGTAGCGAAGCGACGTTAAATGCGGACACGCTGGTGATCGCCGATCACCATAAGGCGCTGGGGATAGCCGGTATTTTTGGCGGCGAACATTCCGGCGTGAACGGCGAAACGCAAAATGTGCTGCTGGAGTGTGCGTACTTTAATCCGCTGTCTATCACCGGTCGCGCTCGCCGCCACGGTCTGCATACCGATGCGTCTCACCGCTACGAGCGCGGGGTGGACCCGGCGCTGCAATATAAAACGATAGAGCGCGCTACTCGTCTGCTTCTTGATATCTGTGGCGGTGATGCGGGTCCGATAATTGATGTGAGCAACGAAGCAACGTTGCCGAAACGCGCCACCATTACTCTGCGTCGCAGTAAACTGGATCGCCTGATCGGGCATCATATTGCGGATGAGCAGGTCAGTGATATTCTGCGTCGTCTGGGCTGTGAAGTGACCGAAGGGCAGGACGAGTGGAAAGCCGTGGCGCCGACCTGGCGTTTCGATATGGAGATTGAAGAAGATCTGGTGGAAGAGGTGGCCCGCGTTTACGGCTATAACAATATTCCGGACGAGCCAATCCAGGCCGGTTTAATCATGGGAACGCACCGTGAAGCCGATCTGTCGTTGAAGCGGGTTAAAACCATGCTGAACGACAAAGGCTATCAGGAAGTGATTACCTATAGCTTTGTCGATCCTAAAGTACAACAGCTCATCCATCCAGGCGCAGAAGCGCTGCTGCTGCCAAACCCTATCTCCGTTGAGATGTCGGCGATGCGTCTGTCTCTGTGGAGCGGATTGTTGGCGACGGTGGTCTATAACCAAAACCGTCAGCAGAATCGCGTGCGTATTTTTGAAACCGGTTTACGTTTCGTTCCGGATACACAAGCCAATCTGGGTATTCGACAGGATCTGATGCTGGCTGGCGTGATTTGCGGTAACCGCTATGATGAGCACTGGAACCTGGCAAAAGAGACCGTTGATTTCTATGATTTGAAAGGCGATCTGGAAGCAGTATTGGATTTAACCGGCAAACTGGGTGATATCCAGTTTAAGGCGGAGATGAATCCGGCTCTGCATCCGGGACAGTCTGCGGCGATTTATCTGAAAGATGAACGTATTGGTTTTATTGGGGTTGTTCACCCTGAACTGGAACGTAAACTGGATCTGAATGGTCGTACGCTGGTGTTTGAACTGGAATGGAATAAGCTCGCAGACCGTATCGTGCCGCAGGCGCGGGAGATTTCACGCTTCCCGGCCAACCGTCGCGATATTGCGGTTGTTGTTGCAGAAAACGTTCCCGCAGCGGATATTTTATCCGAATGTAAGAAAGTTGGCGTAAATCAGGTAGTTGGCGTAAACTTATTTGACGTGTACCGCGGTAAGGGTGTTGCGGAGGGTTATAAAAGCCTCGCTATCAGCCTGATCCTTCAGGATACCAACCGTACACTCGAAGAAGAGGAGATTGCCGCTACCGTCGCCAAATGTGTAGAGGCATTAAAAGAGCGATTCCAGGCATCATTGAGGGATTGAACCTATGGCGCTTACAAAAGCTGAAATGTCAGAATATCTGTTTGATAAGCTTGGGCTTAGCAAGCGGGATGCCAAAGAACTGGTTGAACTGTTTTTCGAAGAGATCCGTCGTGCTCTGGAAAACGGTGAGCAGGTGAAACTCTCTGGTTTTGGTAACTTCGATCTGCGTGATAAAAATCAACGTCCGGGGCGTAACCCGAAAACGGGTGAAGATATTCCTATTACAGCACGGCGCGTGGTGACCTTCAGACCCGGGCAGAAGTTAAAGAGCCGGGTCGAAAACGCTTCGCCCAAAGAAGAGTAATCAGATCCAGGCATAACATCCATCAGAGTGTATTGCGGCAGATACGCTGCCATCCCGAAAGTAGATCAGCGGGATGACAGCGTATTTGTCAGCCTGAAAGATGACCCGTATAACTAAAAAGGCCGCATTGCGGCCTTTTTTCTTTCAAGTAAAGGATACCCACCGTAAAATCACGCTACCTCTTTTCAGCTGAATGGATAACATGCTGACTTTTGCCCGCCAACAACAGCGACGAAACGTTCGCTGGCTTCTGAGCCTGTCACTGCTGGTGCTACTGGCTACACTTCTGAGCTTATGCGCAGGCGAACAGTGGATTGCCCCCGGTGACTGGTTAAGCGCCCGGGGGGAACTGTTTGTCTGGCAAATTCGCCTTCCCCGCACGCTTGCGGTATTGCTGGTTGGCGCTGCGCTGGCGCTATCTGGCGCCGTGATGCAGGCGCTGTTTGAAAACCCACTTGCTGAACCGGGTCTGCTCGGCGTTTCGAATGGGGCCGGTGTTGGGCTTATTGCCGCCGTCTTACTGGGGCAGGGGCAACTGCCAGGATGGGCGCTGGGGCTGTGCGCTATAGCCGGCGCGCTCATTATTACGTTAATCCTGCTGCGTTTTGCGCGTCGCCATCTCTCTACCAGCCGCTTGTTGTTGGCGGGCGTCGCGCTGGGCATTATCTGTAGCGCGCTGATGACGTGGGCTATCTATTTTTCCACCTCTTTCGATCTGCGGCAATTAATGTACTGGATGATGGGAGGATTTGGCGGCGTTGACTGGCAGCAGAGCTGGCTAATGATTGCGCTCATCCCGGTACTGATCTGGATATGTTGCCAGTCGCAACCGCTGAATATGCTGGCGCTAGGGGAAACCTCGGCGCGGCAGCTTGGCCTGCCGCTGTGGCTCTGGCGCAATTTGTTGGTCATCGCCACCGGCTGGATGGTGGGCGTCAGCGTGGCGATGGCGGGGGCGATTGGTTTTATCGGTCTGGTTATTCCGCACATCCTGCGCTTATGTGGTTTAACCGATCACCGGGTTTTACTTCCCGGCTGCGCGCTGGCCGGGGCTATCGCCCTGCTATTGGCTGATGTGGTCGCCCGACTGGCGCTGGCGTCGGCTGAACTGCCTATCGGGGTGGTCACCGCCACATTGGGGGCACCAGTGTTTATCTGGCTGCTACTCAAATCCGCGCGTTAGCGCATCGGTAAACAACTGCTTTCATCATTCGCAGTCTATGATTAAAGGCTAACGATGAAACCCGCTATTCTACCGACATCAGGGAGACACCATGCAAAACTCGCTTCTTAATACTCACGTTACGACGATTGATGGAGAGGTCACTACACTTGAAAAATACGCCGGAAAAGTGCTGCTCATTGTAAACGTCGCCTCCAGATGTGGCCTGACGCCGCAATATGAACAGTTGGAAAATATCCAGAAGGCGTGGGCAGATCAGGGGTTTGTCGTGTTGGGTTTTCCCTGCAACCAGTTTATGGGGCAGGAGCCAGGCAGCGAAGAGGAGATTAAAACCTATTGTGCCAGCACCTGGGGCGTCACGTTCCCGATGTTCAGTAAAATTGATGTGAATGGCGACGCGCGCCATCCGCTGTATCAAAAACTGATAGCCGCTGCGCCAACGGCAGTCGCGCCGGAGAAGAGCGGCTTTTACGAACGGATGGTAAGCAAAGGGCGTACGCCACTCTATCCGGATGATATTCTGTGGAATTTTGAAAAATTTTTGGTAGGCCGGGATGGTCAGGTGGTACAGCGTTTTTCGCCGGATATGACGCCTGAAGATCCTATTGTGATGGAAAGCATAAAAATCGCGTTGGCAAAATAATGTCTCAATTGATGCAATTAAAGGACGTCGCCGAGAGCACCCGCCTGGGGCCGCTTTCCGGCGAAGTAAGCGCAGGAGAGATCCTTCATCTTGTCGGGCCGAACGGCGCCGGGAAAAGCACGCTACTGGCGCGTATGGCGGGGTTAACCTCCGGCGAGGGGAGCATCAGGTTTGGCGGAGCGCCGCTGGAGGCATGGGCGACGGCAACGCTTGCCCAACACCGCGCTTATCTTGCGCAACAGCAAAATCCGCCGTTCGCCATGCCGGTCTGGCATTACCTGACATTGCATCAACCTGATAAAACGCGAACCGGGCAGCTTAACGAGGTGGCCGATATGCTTGGATTGGGCGACAAACTGGGGCGAAGCGTGAATCAGCTTTCCGGTGGCGAGTGGCAGCGCGTTCGCCTTGCTGCCGTTGTACTACAAATTCATCCCGACGCTAATCCGGTCGGTCAATTATTGCTGCTTGATGAGCCGATGAACAGTCTCGATGTTGCGCAACAAAACGCTCTGGATCGGGTATTACATCATTTATGTCAGGCAGGAATTGCGATTGTGATGAGTAGCCACGATCTGAACCACACGCTGCGCCATGCGCATAAAGCCTGGTTACTAAAGCGCGGTAAACTCATTGCCTGCGGCCGCCGGGAAGAGGTGCTCACCCCCTCTTATCTGGCGCAAGCCTACGGTTTGCGCTTTCGACGACTCGACGTCGAGGGGCATCCAATGCTCATTTCGGCCACTTAAGTAAAATCGTTTCTTGAAAAGCAGGTAATTTCGACGCTAAATTAATACCAAAATAAAAACAGAGGATTGTTGCGGCATGCGTTTTTGGCTTCTTGTTATCACAGCATTGTTCCTGGCAGGATGCAGTACTCATCGGGCACCGGCGCCAAATGCCAGATTATCAGACTCCATTACCGTCATTGCGGGTCTGAACGATCAGTTGCAGTCCTGGCGCGGTACGCCATACCGCTACGGCAGCATGAGTCGCAGAGGCGTGGACTGTTCCGGCTTTGTGGTAGTCACTATGCGCGACAAGTTTGATTTGCAGTTGCCTCGTGATACGCGTGAACAATCAAAAATCGGCACCAGAATCGATAAAGATGAATTGCTGCCCGGAGATTTGGTTTTCTTTAAAACCGGTTCGGGCGAAAGTGGTTTACATGTTGGTATTTACGATACAAATAATGAGTTTATTCATGCCTCTACCAGTCGTGGCGTGATGCGTTCATCGCTGGATAATGTGTACTGGCGAAAAAACTTCTGGCAGGCACGGCGAATTTAACCTCGCAGACGATATAAATTTTATAGTCTATTTTTAACATATCGCCAGTTGAACTTATGACATCTGTTGTCATCATATATAATGATATAACCGTAGCATTTACAAACGTACTTTTATTAAAAACGGGCGTGCTCACGCCCTGTTAAAAGTACAACATTGGATATTGGTTTATAATCAGAGTAAGTTAAAAAAAGGAACCGGTTCACCGGTAAACAAGAAAAATGATGACGCTTCAATTAGTATCTGAAGTTACGTCTGTTTCCGTCCGTAGTGACTGGATGGTGAATAGCGCCCTAACCATGGGACTGGCGTAATGATTGCTTCACTTGATGAGCTTTACCATTCCGAACTCTTTTTCCTTCCCGTCATGGATGAAAACGCTCGGCTTGTTGGTTTAGAGATTATTGCAACGTTTGCCGCTGAAGACGGCGCCGTGCGGATGCCGACTGAGTTGGTAGCGCCTCGCCTTTCGGTGGAGGAACAATACTGTCTGTTTGTTGAAAAACTGGCGTTGTTAGAAACCTGTCAGCACTTTTTTATTCAGCATAAACTTATTGCATGGCTTAATTTACCGCCTGCAATTAGTGACTTATTATTATTAGATAGCGAACTTTTTTCCCGGGCAGCGCGCTTTCCGTTTTTTGAAGTAGCTATAAATGAGAATTATCCTGGGTTAAACCAGGGCAAAAACAATGAAACGTTAGCTAATCTGGCAATGCATTTCCCATTAATTTTGGCAAATTTTGGGGCAGGCGAGGCGTCGACTAAAGCTATTTTCGATGGGCTTTTCAAACGAGTCATGTTGGATAAAAATTTTATTCAGCAGCGAGCTGAAATGATCTCATTCGAACCATTCATGCACGCTATTGTTGCCCAGATCTCCTCCAGCTGCGAGTCGCTGATGATTGCCGGTATTGATACTGAGGCGATGTTTGCGCGCGCAGCGCCATTGGGGTTTAGCGCATTCCAGGGCGGACTATGGCCTCCGGTGCCGGTAAGCCAGCTCATTAAACTCGTTCAGCGATAACCTTTCTGTTTGCCGGTGTTTAACCGGTGATTAACCGTCTACACTGAAGACAGGAGGCCCTATGACCCTGTCTTTTACTGCCCGTTGGCGCGATGAATTGCCAGCAACGTATACCGCGCTTTTACCCACACCGTTAAAAAATGCGCGACTGATTTGGTATAACGACGAACTGGCGCAGCAGTTAGCCATTCCCGCTTCGTTATTTGACGCTACCAATGGCGCTGGCGTTTGGGGCGGCGAAACCTTATTACCCGGTATGTCGCCTGTCGCGCAGGTATATAGCGGGCATCAGTTCGGCATCTGGGCGGGACAACTCGGCGACGGACGCGGTATTTTGCTGGGCGAACAGCTCCTGGCGGATGGCTCGACCCTCGACTGGCATCTGAAAGGCGCCGGATTAACACCCTATTCGCGAATGGGAGATGGACGCGCCGTCCTGCGTTCAACCATACGAGAAAGTCTTGCCAGCGAAGCTATGCATTATCTGGGTATTCCCACTACGCGCGCGTTATCTATCGTAGCCAGCGATACGCCGGTTCAGCGAGAGACGCAGGAAACGGGCGCGATGTTAATGCGTCTGGCACAAAGTCATATGCGTTTTGGTCATTTCGAACATTTCTATTACCGCCGTGAGCCGGAAAAAGTTCAGCAACTGGCTGATTTCGCTATTCGTCATTACTGGCCGCAATGGCAGGATGTAGCGGAAAAATATGCTTTGTGGTTTGAAGAGGTGGCGGCGCGTACCGGAAGACTCATCGCCGAGTGGCAAACCGTCGGTTTTTCGCACGGCGTTATGAATACGGATAACATGTCGATTCTGGGGCTGACCATCGACTATGGCCCCTTTGGTTTTCTCGACGACTACGATCCCGGCTTCATTGGTAACCATTCCGATCATCAGGGACGTTACCGCTTCGATAATCAACCGTCGGTGGCGCTGTGGAATTTACAACGTCTGGCGCAGACGTTAACCCCTTTTATTGAGATCGACGCGTTAAACAGAGCGCTGGATCGTTACCAGGACGCGTTGTTAACGCACTATGGGCAGCGAATGCGCCAGAAGCTGGGCTTCTTTACCGAGCAAAAAGACGATAACGCTTTACTGAATGAATTGTTTAGTCTGATGGCGCGCGAAGGGAGTGATTATACCCGTACATTTCGGATGTTAAGCCATACGGAGCAACAGAGCGCCTCCTCGCCGTTGCGGGATACGTTTATCGATCGCGCGGCGTTCGATGCCTGGTTCGACCGCTACCGGGCGCGATTGCGCACAGAGGCGGTGGATGACGCGCTGCGCCAACAGCAGATGCAACGCGTGAATCCTGCGATTGTGTTGCGCAACTGGCTGGCGCAACGCGCGATAGATGCGGCTGAACAAGGAGACATGGCGGAACTGCATCGGTTGCATGAAGTTTTACGTCAACCTTTTACCGATCGAGATGATGACTATGCCAGCCGACCGCCGGAGTGGGGAAAGCGGCTGGAGGTCAGTTGTTCAAGTTAGCCAGATGCCAGCAGAATCGTCTGCTGGCGGGAGCGCTATTTGGTTAACAGTAGCTTACCGGCCTGAGTTTTGCGCAACAGATACTCCTGACCGTTGTGATCGATAATGACTTTGCCGTCCGGACCTAATAGCGCCTGACTGTTGACGCGCCGTTCAGCGGCAGGGAGAAGCGTTTCATTGTCTATTTCCTTAGGGTGAGGCAGCTCGGTGTTATCCATACGCGACATGTTATTTATTAATAATCAAACTCACAATGATTATTATTATCAATAATTAATGCGATAACAGCAAGTGCTAATTCTGTGGAGTGATATACGCGCGCGTAGAGAAAAGGGTGGGTAACGCATCGAAGAAACGCCCATCCCGGCAGGATGGGCGAGCTATTAAAAGCGGCTGTCTACCGCCGCGGCAAGTTTTTCCAACAGAACTTCCGTATCTTCCCAGTTCAGGCAGGGATCGGTAATGGATTGACCATAGATTAACGGTTGACCGCTGATAATTTTTTGCGTGCCTTCCCGTAAAAAACTCTCTGCCATAATCCCGGCAATTGCCGTGGAGCCATTACGAATCTGCTGGCAAATATCATCACATACGTCCAACTGGCGGCGATGCTGTTTTTGACAGTTGCCGTGGCTGAAGTCGACGACCAGATGTTCCGGCAGATCAAATTCATGCAACGTGTCGCAGGCGGCGGCAATATCTTCAGCGTGGTAGTTCGGTTTTTTACCGCCGCGCATGATGATGTGCCCATACGGGTTGCCACTCGTTTGGTAGATAGTCATCTGTCCGTCTTTATCCGGCGAGAGAAACATATGACTGGCGCGGGAGGCGCGAATAGCATCAACGGCAATGCGGGTATTGCCATCCGTACCATTTTTAAAGCCGACCGGGCAAGAGAGCGCAGAAGCCATTTCCCGATGGATTTGGCTTTCGGTGGTACGCGCGCCAATCGTTCCCCAACTGATCAGATCGGCAATAAACTGGCCGGTGACCATATCAAGAAATTCTGTGGCGGTCGGTACTCCCAGTTCGTTCACCTGCAATAGCAAGCGACGCGCCAGTTCAAGCCCATGATTGACGCGGTAACTGCCATTCAAGTCGGGATCGGAAATCAGGCCTTTCCATCCCACGACGGTGCGCGGTTTTTCAAAATAGGTGCGCATGACGATTTCCAGACGCGCCTGATGCTTTTGGCGTTGTGCCTGGAGCTGCGTCGCGTATTCCATGGCAGCATTCAGATCGTGAATCGAACAGGGGCCAATGACGACCAGTAGCCGTGGATCTTCACCATTTAAAATCTTTTCTATCCGGCGTCGGGAGTCGGTAACGTGACTGGCGACGGAGGACGATACAGGATACCGCTGCGCGAGTTCGGTTGGTGTTACCAGGCTGTCGATACGCGCAGTACGGAGTTCGTCGGTTCTGTTCATTACAAGTCTCAGAAATTTGTTGTTTCAACGGCAGGACTACCGGGAAGTGATGGGCATCACGATAAACCAATCCCTGCTGATTTCAAGTGCGAGGCGTGTCACACCTCGCAGGCAGAACGGCATGATAACAAAAACCAATCCATTAAACTAGTTTACTAGTACATCCTGCGGTTAAGCCCCATAATATCGAGAATCTTGGTGGCTATCTCTTCAACGGAATAATTGGTGCTGTTCAGGCAGGGGATCTGATTCTTACGATACAGCGCTTCGACCTCCGCCACTTCCATGCGGCACTGACGCAACGAGGCATAGCGACTGTTTTCACGGCGTTCTTCGCGAATTGCCGCCAGGCGTTCAGGGTCAATTGTCAGGCCGAACAGTTTATGTTGTAGCGGTTTTAACGATGTGGGCAGCGTCAAATTATCCATATCATCGGCGATGAAAGGGTAGTTAGCCGCACGAATACCGAATTGCATTGCCAGATAGAGACTGGTGGGCGTTTTTCCACAGCGCGAAACGCCAAGTAAAATGACCTGGGCCTGATCGAGGTTGCGCAATGAAATGCCATCATCATGCGCCAGGGTATAATCGATAGCGGCAATACGGGCGTCATACTTGTTCAGGTTACCCGGATTAAGCCCATGAGTACGATGAGCGATCGGCGTCGGATCCAGTTTCATCTCCTGCTGAAGCGGCGCCACCAGCGCCTGGACGATATCCTGGCAGAAGCCTTCGCTCTGCAAGATGATGGCGCGAATTTCAGGTAAAACAATCGAGTAAAACACCAGCGGGCGAACGCCGGTTTGCTGATAAATGGCGTCAATTTGGTCTTTGACGGCGCGGGCGCGACTTTCGTTTTCCACGAATGGCAGCGTGATGCTGCTGATCGTCACCGGAAACTGCGACATAACCGCGTGACCCAGGACCTCGGCGGTGATGGCGGTACCATCAGAAATATAGAAAACATGGCGATCAACAACATTATCCATTCTGTTCATCCTGAAGAGTAAACATAATTATCTGAAAGCATAAATTAAAAGTAACGGGAAACGTATAACTTGTCGCTTATTTTATAAAATGACAGGCACTTTTTATAATTAATGAAAAGTGTGTTTCATTTCCTTGAAACGCAGTTTATGCCGGGAGTGATTAAGGGAATGCCGTGCTATGCGCGGGTTTGCGCAACTACGTAAACAATCTGAAAAAATGAAAAAATAAATTTGCTTGAACGATTCACCGTTTTTTTCGCGGGTTTAAGTATGCCAGGATAAATACGCAACTATGTGTTTCTTAAACTCGTTCATTTATCACAAAAGGATTGTTCGATGTCCAACAATGGCTCGTCACCGCTGGTGCTTTGGTATAACCAACTCGGCATGAATGATGTAGACAGAGTTGGGGGCAAAAATGCCTCCCTGGGTGAAATGATTACTAACCTTTCCGGCATGGGCGTATCCGTTCCGAATGGTTTTGCAACCACTGCCGATGCGTTTAACCAGTTTTTGGATCAAAGCGGCGTAAACCAGCGCATTTATGAGCTGCTGGATAAGACAGATATTGATGATGTCTCCCAGCTGGCGAAAGCGGGCGCGCAGATCCGCCAGTGGATTATCGACACTCCTTTCCAGCCGGCGCTGGAAAACGCCATCCGCGATGCCTATGCGCAGCTTTCGTCGGATGATGAAAATGCCTCTTTTGCCGTGCGTTCCTCCGCCACGGCGGAAGACATGCCAGATGCTTCGTTTGCGGGTCAACAGGAAACGTTTCTTAACGTTCAGGGCTTCGATGCGGTACTGGTGGCAGTGAAACACGTATTTGCTTCTCTGTTTAACGATCGCGCCATCTCTTATCGCGTTCACCAGGGATATGATCATCGCGGCGTAGCGCTTTCCGCTGGCGTGCAGCGGATGGTTCGCTCCGATCTCGCCTCGTCAGGGGTGATGTTCTCTATCGATACCGAATCCGGCTTTGACCAGGTGGTCTTTATCACCTCGGCATGGGGACTGGGTGAAATGGTGGTGCAGGGCGCGGTTAACCCGGATGAATTTTATGTCCATAAGCCAACCCTGGCGGCAGGCCGTCCGGCCATCGTACGCCGCACCATGGGGTCGAAAAAAATCCGCATGGTTTACGCCGCCACCCAGGAGCACGGTAAGCAAGTGAAGATTGAGGATGTGCCGCAGGAACAGCGCGACATTTTCTCGCTCACCAACGAAGAAGTGCAGGAACTGGCGAAACAAGCGGTGCAGATTGAGCAGCACTATGGTCGTCCGATGGATATCGAATGGGCGAAAGACGGTCATACCGGTAAGCTCTTTATTGTGCAGGCACGTCCGGAAACCGTGCGCTCTCGTGGCCAGGTGATGGAGCGTTATACGTTACATGCGCAGGGGAAAATCATTGCCGAAGGTCGTGCCATTGGGCATCGTATCGGCGCAGGTACGGTAAAAGTTATTCACGATATCGGCGAAATGAACCGTATTGAGCCTGGCGATGTGCTTGTCACCGATATGACCGACCCGGACTGGGAACCGATCATGAAAAAAGCGGCGGCGATTGTCACTAACCGTGGCGGGCGCACCTGTCACGCGGCGATTATCGCCCGCGAATTGGGCATTCCGGCGGTAGTCGGCTGCGGCGACGCCACCGAACGCATGAAAGATGGCGAAAAAGTAACCGTCTCCTGTGCGGAAGGTGATACCGGTTATGTGTATGCCGACATGCTGGATTTCAGCGTAAAAAGCTCCAGCGTAGATACCATGCCAGAGCTACCGCTGAAGGTCATGATGAACGTCGGCAACCCGGACAGGGCATTTGACTTTGCCTGCCTGCCGAATGAAGGCGTAGGTCTGGCGCGACTGGAATTCATCATTAACCGTATGATTGGCGTTCACCCGCGCGCGTTGCTGGAGTTTGACGACCAGGATGCCGCGCTGCAAAACGACATTCGTGAGATGATGAAAGGGTTTGACTCGCCGCGTGAATTTTACGTTGGTCGACTGACGGAAGGGATCGCGACGTTAGGCGCCGCCTTCTACCCGAAACGCATTATCGTTCGCCTGTCTGACTTTAAGTCCAACGAATACGCCAACCTGGTCGGCGGCGAACGTTATGAGCCGCATGAAGAAAACCCGATGCTGGGCTTCCGCGGCGCGGGTCGTTACGTCGCAGAAAGTTTCCGCGATTGTTTTGCGCTGGAATGCGAAGCGGTGAAACGCGTGCGCAACGATATGGGCCTTACCAACGTCGAAATCATGATCCCGTTCGTGCGGACGGTCGACCAGGCGAAAGCGGTCATCGAAGAGCTGGCGCGCCAGGGACTTAAACGCGGCGAGAACGGGCTGAAGATCATCATGATGTGCGAGATTCCGTCCAATGCCTTGCTGGCTGAACAGTTCCTCGAGTATTTTGATGGCTTCTCGATTGGTTCTAACGACATGACGCAGCTGGCGCTGGGGCTGGATCGCGATTCCGGCGTGGTGTCTGAACTGTTTGACGAGCGTAACGACGCGGTGAAAGCGCTGCTATCGATGGCGATCCGCGCGGCGAAAAAACAGGGCAAATATGTTGGAATTTGCGGCCAGGGCCCGTCCGACCATGAAGACTTTGCCGCCTGGCTGATGGAAGAGGGGATCGACAGCCTGTCGCTGAACCCGGACACCGTGGTGCAGACCTGGCTGAGTCTGGCGGAACTGAAGAAGTAAACCGCGACCAGATAACGCTATGCTTATCCGGCCTGCACAAGAAACATGTTGTGTCGGCCGGATAGGGCGTAAGTTGCCCGACGCCTGCATAATGCCGGATCAGGCGTTGTGCAGAATCATTAATACACTGCGTAGATCATTTACGGCGATTTGCCCCGGCGCTGAAGCCTGCTTCACCGCGCCAAACGTGGCGGCAGAGCCAAACACTTCCCCTGCCAGACGTGAAATGACACCCTCTTTCGCCATTGACATAGTAATTACCGGACGGTCGGCGTAATGTTGCTGCATCTCCAGCGTGGCAGTGAGTAACGTTAATACATCATGCTTGCTTTGCGGCATAACGGCAATCTTGGGAATATCCGCGCCGAGTGCTTGCATTTTACGTAGCCGCAGAACCATTTCCTCTGCGGACGGCGTCTGGTGAAAATCGTGGTTAGACATCACGACATAAACATTATGCGCATGGGCATAATCGACAGTGGCTTTAACGTCAGCATCACCGGTAAATAGCTCAAGATCGATCATATCGACCAGGCCGCTGTCGATTGCGGCACGATTAAGCGTGAGATAATGCTGAGTGGTTATTGTCTGCTCGCCGCCTTCTTTGGCGCTGCGGAAAGTAAACAGTAACGGAATGTCAGGCATCGCATCGCGGATAACACGCGCAGCGGTAAGAACGGATTGAGTCGATGCGATATCCATAAAGTGATCCACGCGCCACTCCAGAATATCGAATGTAGCTTCGCGGTAGGCCAGCGCCTCCGCTTTCACGCTATTGATGTCTCTTCCCATCAACGACACGATAATTTTGGGCATCCCTTCGCCAATGATAAGATTTTTTACGGTGACGGTTTTCATGCGTGTCCTGTCAGTTTTTTTTCTTCTCGCCATTATGAACGGTGAGGCTGGCCGCTTGAAGTAAAAAAAAAAGCCCATCGTAGGAGACGGGCAAAGACTACACACAGCAATTCGTTGTTTCACTCAGGGGATTTCCATGCTTATAAATCAATGTGTTGATTTATAACCGTGTGCTAATAGTAGGCATGAGCACTTTTTGCGTCGATCAGATTCGTCTCAATAGTTTAAAAACTGTAACGGATTTGCGACAGAAATGAGATGCGGCGGGGAACAGACGGGCGAATCAAAATGGGGTGTGCGTTGAATTGATAAACGTCGCTAAAGCATCGGGCGGCAATGCCGCCCGACGGGATTATGACTGCTTGTTGGCTTCCTCGATGTCATCCAGCTCTTCAAGGATCTCCTCTGGTTCATTCGTCGGCGCCGGAACTTCATGTACCCATGCGGAGAACAAACGCCAGGTCACGGCCAGAAGCACCGGTCCAATAAACAGACCAATCATACCGAATGCAATCAGGCCGCCGATTACCCCGGAAAGGATCAGAAGCAGCGGTAAATCGGCGCCCATGCGGATGAGTACCGGGCGAATCACGTTATCCAGAGTGCCGACGACGGCGCTCCAAACCAGCAGCACGGTGCCCCAGGTGGTGTCGCCTGTCCAGTAAAGCCAGATAATGGCTGGAATCAATACCGGCAACGGCCCCAACTGAACCAGGCACGAAAGGATCATCACTACCGTCAACAGGGTAGCGTAAGGCACGCCGGAAATCGCCAGCCCGACGCCGCCAAGTACCGCCTGTACCAGCGCGGTGACCACCACGCCAAGCGCCACGGCGCGGATCGCCTGGGCAGCCAGCAGAACCGCCGCATCGCCGCGTTTAGCCGCGAGACGACAGGCAAAATGGCGTATACCCATCGCCACTTGTTCGCCGCGCCAGTAAAGCAGGGCGCTAAACAACAGCATCAGGGCGCAGTGCATCATAAAGCGTCCGATATGCGCCGCCTGACCGACAAACCAGATCGTGGTTGTGCCGATATAAGGCCGCACTTTCGCCATAATAGCGCTACCGCCCATATCCAGCAGGCTATGCCATCCGGCATACAGTTTGGCGCCAACTAACGGAATATTATTTAACCATGCCAGATCGGGTAGCGTCATATCGCCGCCGGTCACTGCATGGATGAGCGGGCCGCTACCATCGACAATGCTGTTCACCAGCAAGGCGACGGGAATAACGAAGAGCAGCACTAACAGCAGCGTCATGACCAGTACGGCAAGCGAGCGGCGGCCCCACAATATTTTTTGTAATTTCAGCAAAACGGGCCAGGTCGCGATAACAATCGTACCTGCCCATGCAAACCCCAAAATAAAAGGCTGTACTATCCACAAACAGGCCACAATCATGATGGCTAAAAACAGCACCGATAGCAGCACTTGCGCAATATCCCTGGGCTGACGAACATTTACCATAAATACTTTTCACCTTTGTCTTTGCGCCAGAACGTTGGCGCGACGTGAACATGCAAACCACACCCTATAATGATGAGCAATTTCAGCGGTTTTTAACAGGCCGATTCTGCATGTAATTCTGTTGGGCGCACAGGAAAAAAATGTGATACAACAAATAACGCAACACGCAAACGATTAAGCATCCCTTCCTGTGCGTAGACCGCTCGCGCTCGCCGGGTTGGGCGCCACCGTTCACAACATAGACCGCAGGAAAAGGTCAATATAATGATTCCACAAATTTCTCAGGCACCCGGCGTCGTTCAGCTGGTGCTCAATTTTTTGCAGGCGCTGGAGCAGCAAGGGTTTACGGGCGATACGGCAACCAGCTATGCCGACCGTCTGACAATGTCGACCGATAACAGTATCTACCAGCTTCTTCCCGATGCTGTTGTGTTTCCCCGTTCTACGGCGGATGTCGCGCTTCTTGCCCGTCTGGCGGCGGAGCCGCGCTTTACGTCGCTGATATTTACCCCGCGAGGCGGCGGTACTGGCACGAATGGCCAGGCGCTAAACCAGGGCATTATTGTTGATATGTCCCGCTATATGAACCGCATTATTGAAATTAATCCTGAAGAGGGATGTGTGCGGGTAGAGGCGGGAGTGATAAAAGATCAGCTTAATCAAGCGTTAAAGCCGTATGGCTATTTTTTTGCGCCGGAACTTTCCACCAGTAATCGCGCCACGCTTGGCGGTATGATTAATACCGATGCCTCTGGTCAGGGTTCGCTGGTCTATGGAAAAACGTCAGATCACGTCTTAGGCATACGGGCCGTATTGTTGGGGGGCGATATCCTTGACACGCAATCGATGCCCGTAGATCTTGCCCGGACGCTGGGTGAAAACACGACGACGCCAGGCCGCATCTATCAGACCGTCTATCAGTCCTGCCTGGAAAACCGTCAACTTATCCTCGATAGCTTTCCAAAGCTCAATCGCTTCCTGACAGGCTACGATTTACGCCACGTCTTTAACGATGACATGACCCGCTTCGATCTCACCCGCATCTTAACGGGGTCGGAAGGGACGCTGGCGTTTATTACTGAAGCCCGGCTGGATATTACCCCGATACCCAAAGTCCGCCGTCTGGTGAATGTAAAATACGACTCCTTTGATTCCGCGCTGCGTAACGCCCCTTTTATGGTTGACGCGCGCGCCTTATCCGTCGAGACGGTCGATTCCAAAGTCCTTAACCTTGCGCGGGAAGATATTGTCTGGCACTCCGTTAGCGAATTGATTACCGATGTGCCGGATAAAGAGATGCTTGGCCTGAATATCGTGGAATTCGCGGGTGATGATGAAGCGCTTATTGACGGACAGGTCGAGGCGCTGTGCCACCGACTGGATGGCCTGATGGCGCGTGCGGAAGCGGGCGTGATCGGCTGGCAACTTTGTACCGATTTGACGGGTATTGAGCGTATTTACGCGATGCGTAAAAAAGCGGTAGGGCTGCTGGGTAATGCGAAAGGCGCTGCCAAACCGATTCCTTTTGCGGAAGATACCTGTGTGCCGCCTGAACATCTGGCCGATTACATCGCCGAATTTCGCGCTCTGCTGGATGGTCATGGCTTAAGTTACGGCATGTTCGGCCACGTGGATGCCGGGGTGCTGCATGTGCGCCCGGCGCTGGATATGTGCGATCCGCAGCAGGAACTGTTGATGAAACAGATCTCCGATGAGGTCGTCGCGCTGACCGCCAGATACGGCGGGTTGTTGTGGGGCGAACATGGAAAAGGTTTCCGTGCGGAATACAGCCCGGCCTTTTTCGGCGAAGTCCTGTATGGCGAGCTGCGCAAAATAAAAGCGGCTTTTGATCCGCATAATCGACTTAACCCGGGTAAAATCTGTCCGCCGCAGGGGATAGAGGCGCCGATGATGAAGGTGGATGCGGTAAAACGCGGCACCTGGGATCGGCAAATCCCGCTGGCGGTGCGGCAGACCTGGCGCGGCGCTATGGAGTGTAATGGTAACGGCCTGTGCTTTAATTTCGATGCGAAAAGCCCGATGTGCCCGTCGATGAAAATTAGCCTTAACCGGATCCACTCGCCGAAAGGGCGGGCGACGCTGGTGCGGGAATGGCTCCGTCTATTGGCCGATCGCGGCGTCGATCCGTTGAAGCTGGAAAAGGAGCTGCCGGAAAAACGCGCCAGCTTGCGCACGCTGATTGCCCGCACCCGGAATAGTTGGCACAAACGCAAAGGCGAGTATGACTTTTCCCATGAAGTTAAAGAGGCCATGTCCGGCTGTCTGGCATGTAAAGCCTGTACGACCCAGTGTCCGATTAAAATCGATGTTCCGGAGTTTCGTTCACGTTTCTTACAGCTTTACCATACGCGTTATCTGCGCCCGGTACGCGATCATCTGGTGGCGACGGTCGAGACCTACGCGCCGCTGATGGCGCGTGCGCCAAAGACCTTTAACTTTTTTATTAACCAACCGGTGGTTCGTAATCTGGCGAAAAAACATATCGGTATGGTGGATTTACCTCTGCTTTCTGCCCCTTCATTGCAACAGCAACTGGTGGGCCATCCGTCTGCCAATATGACGCTTGAGCAACTGGAGCGCATGAGCGCCGAGCAAAAAGCGAAAACGGTACTGGTAGTTCAGGATCCGTTTACCAGCTACTACGACGCTCGGGTCGTAGCGGACTTTATCCGCCTGGCGGAAAAACTGGGCAGGAGGCCGGTATTGTTACCGTTCTCGCCGAATGGTAAGGCGCAGCATATTAAAGGTTTTCTTAATCGCTTTGCGAAAACGGCGAAAAAAACCTCTGAGTTCCTTAATCGGATCGCCGCGTTGGGGATGCCAATAGTGGGCGTCGATCCGGCGCTGGTCCTGTGTTATCGCGACGAATATAAACTGGCGCTGGGCGAACAGCGCGGCGATTTTCATGTGTTGCTGGTGAATGAATGGCTGGCGCAGGAAATAAATGCAAGACTGTCCGTCGAGGTAAGCGGTGAACCGTGGTACTTTTTTGGTCATTGTACGGAAGTCACGGCTTTACCCGGCGCGCCTGCGCAGTGGGCCGCCATCTTTGCCCATTTTGGCGCGAAGCTGGAAAATGTCAGCGTAGGCTGCTGCGGTATGGCGGGCACTTATGGACATGAACTCACCAATCATAAAAATTCGCTGGGAATTTATGAGCTATCCTGGCATCAGGCGATGCAACGTCTACCGCGAAACCGCTGCCTGGCAACCGGCTATTCCTGCCGAAGCCAGGTTAAACGCATTGAAGGTACGGGCGTGCGTCACCCGTTGCAGGCATTACTGGAGATTATAGGTTGATCTGGAAACGTGAAGTGACCCTCGATGCGCTTAATGCGATGGGGGAAGGGAATATGGTTGGCCTGCTTGATATCCGCTTTGAGCGTATTGGGGACGATACGCTGGAAGCGACAATGCCCGTCGATCATCGCACCAAACAGCCGTTCGGCTTGCTGCATGGCGGAGCGTCTGTGGTGCTGGCGGAAAGTATCGGCTCGGTCGCAGGCTATCTGTGTACGCAGGGGGAGCAAAAGGTGGTGGGGCTGGAGGTGAATGCCAACCATGTACGGTCGGCGCGTCAGGGGCGCGTACGAGGCGTCTGTAAAGCGTTGCATACCGGGGCTCGCCATCAGGTCTGGCAGATAGAGATCTTTGATGAACAGGGACGTCTGTGCTGTTCTTCGCGCCTTACTACGGCGATTGTGTGACGTTGTCACCATAAAAGTGTGATGCATATTGCTTTTGGTCAAAATGTGCGCAGAAAAAGGTGATATACTGTGCACGTTTACACATAAGCGAGGATGATATGTCTATTGATTTAGACCCAACCCAACTGGCGATTGAATTTTTACGCCGTGATAAAACCGAACTTTCTCCCGCGCAGTATTTGAAGCGTTTAAAACAGCTGGAGTTAGAGTTTGCCGATCTCCTCACCCTCTCTGCAACCGAACTGAAAGAAGAGATCTATTTCGCCTGGCGGTTGGGCGTGCATTAATAGAGTCTGTGTAGGCCGGATAAGGCGTTAGCCGCCATCCGGCTATGTTACCAGGCAATCTCACCAGACACTGTCCCCCGGTAATAGATAACCCCCTTGATTTTGTGTAAAAAAAATACAGATCGCCATTTGTGCTAAAAAGGTGCGCTCTCTTTATGAGATTATTCTTATGCCCCTTCAAGAGCTAAGCCATTAAGAGTGCCGGAGATAAGCGCCGGATGGGGCCGGAACCCTTAAGCCTGTATTGAACAGACTTAAGGGTTTTTCTTTTCCGGGCGCGTAAAAAACTAAGGTCTGTCAATAACCGCTGGCATGTCGTCAGCCCTATTATTATTCAAAATACGGTTAGCCAGCACACCTGACATCATCGATCCGTTAACGTTCAGAGCCGTGCGGGCCATATCAACGATAGGTTCGATGGCAATAAAAATACCGACCAGCGCAACGGGAAAATTCAACGTCGACAGGACAATCAGCGCCGCGAACGTACCACCGCCGCCGACGCCGGCTACGCCAATAGACCCTAGCGCAATGGCAGGCAACATCGCGGCCAGAAAATGCAGCGAGAGCGGATCGATGCCGATGGTGGGCGCAATCATCGCTACCATAATAGCCGGATAAATCCCGGCGCAGCCATTTTGCCCCATACTGGAGCCAAACGAGGCGGAAATATTGGCAATGGTGCTTTGTACGCCAAATTTTTCCTGGGCGGAAATGGCCAGCGGAATAGAGGCTGCGCTGCTGCGGGAGACAAACGCAAAGGTTAAGACGGGCCAGACCATTCTGAAATAATGCGCTGGATTATTACCGCTGAGGATCAGCAAGATGGCGTGCACGATAAACATCATGAAAATCGCGATATAACAGGCGCCGATAAAACCAAGTAAGCTGGCGAATTGTTCAAGGCGGTATGATGAAAATACGGTGGTCATTAATGCCATGACGCCATAGGGCGTTAATGCAATAACGATACGTACCATCTTCATGACCCAGATCTGGATAGCGTTAATGCCTGCGCTTAATTTCTGACCTTCTTCCGGCGCCTCTTTTTTGACCTTTAACAGGGCGATCCCCGCTATTAGCGTGAAGATAACGATGCCGATAACGGAAACACTTCTGGCTCCCGTAAGATCAAGAAAAATATTTGTCGGGATCAGCGATGTCACTAACTGGGGAATCGACACCGCGGCAGTCTTATTGACTTCTTCTGTAGTTAACATTGACGGCATGTGCACAAAAGCGCTGGCGTCAAGCCCCAGTATATGAGCGGTCAGTAATCCGATAAAACCGGCAACCATCACCAGGCATAACATGCATCCGACGATCGTCAGCGACATTTTTCCGATGCCGGCGCTATTTTCCAGTTTATTGATGGCGGAAAGAATAGAAATAAAAATTAGCGGTATAGCGACCAGTTTTAACAGATGGACGTAGCCATTGCCGACGATGCTGTACCATTCGATAATGGTTTTAGTGTGATTTGCTGAAATAAAATGCAGGGATAAACCAATAACAGCCCCTAAAAAGATAGCGATAAAAACGCTTTTCGACAGGGAATCGCTTTTTTGATTAATTCTCAAGATGGCCCACGAGAAAACCAAAAAAAGTGCGATATACGCGAGCGTAACAACCATATTTTAAGCCTCTTGCCTCATTCAGCACCTGAAATGCCGGAAAGAGTTTACATAAACCTATAGCTCAAACTGAGTTATAGAACCGCAGCGGATTATAAAGAGCGCAACGCCAGGTATCCATACAAAAAATGGGGTTCTGACCTCGCCGCCCGGCAATGTCGACAGCCTATTAATTAAATAGTCATTTTCTATACATCTTTTCGTTTTTGACCTGCCAGAACGGTTAATGTCTTATAAATCATTACTTATCAAAAAGTTAAGTGGTTTTTTGTCTGTCGTATGACCTGGCGGACAGGGTCTATGCTTAATAAAAGGCGCTCAATATGACCATTTGTTGGAAAGCCCCTGCGGTTAAGGGGTTGAAGTGATAATCATTATCACTAACATGCTGTTATATCCTGGTGATTTAGAACGCGAGGTAACTCTATGGAATTGCATTCAGGCACGTTTAACCCGGAGGACTTCCCCTGGCAAGGGCTGACGCTAACGCCAGCGGCGGCAGCGCACATACGTGAACTGGCAGCAAAGCAGCCGGGCATGTTGGGCGTGCGGTTAAGCGTAAAACAGACGGGATGTGCCGGATTTGGCTATGTTCTGGATACCGTTCGGGAGCCGGATAAAGACGATCTGGTTTTTGAAGCCGAAGGCGCAAAGCTTTTCGCACCGTTACAGGCGATGCCTTTTATTGACGGAACAGAAGTGGATTACGTACAGGAAGGGCTGAACCAGTTATTTAAATTTCATAACCCCAAAGCCCAGAATGAATGTGGCTGCGGCGAAAGTTTTGGGGTATAGGCGGTACTATGTCTCGTAATACTGAAGCAACGGAAGAGGTCGGCATCTGGACAGGCGGACGCCTTAATTACAAAGAAGGATTTTTCACGCAATTACCCACTGATGAACTGGCAAAAGGCATCAGCGAAGAGGTGGTGCGTGCGATTTCCGCAAAGCGTAACGAACCTGATTGGATGCTGGAATTTCGCCTCAATGCCTATAGAGCCTGGCTGGACATGGATGAACCGCACTGGCTGAAAGCGCATTACGATAAACTGAACTATCAGGACTACAGCTATTACTCTGCGCCATCATGCGGAAACTGCGACGATAGCTGCGTTTCCCAGCCGGGAGCCGTACAGCAAACGGGCGCGAATACCTTTTTGAGTAAAGAGGTTGAAGACGCTTTCGAGCAACTTGGCGTTCCGGTTCGCGAAGGGAAAGAGGTCGCCGTTGATGCGATTTTTGACTCGGTCTCCGTAGCGACCACATACCGTGAAAAACTGGCGGAACAGGGCATTATTTTCTGTTCTTTTGGCGAAGCGATACACGATCACCCTGACCTGGTCAGGAAATATCTTGGCACCGTCGTGCCGGGGAACGATAACTTTTTTGCCGCGCTGAATGCGGCAGTCGCTTCCGATGGGACATTTATCTATGTTCCCAAAGGCGTGCGTTGCCCAATGGAGTTATCCACCTATTTTCGCATTAACGCTGAGAAAACCGGTCAGTTTGAGCGCACGATTCTGGTGGCGGATGAAGGCAGCTATGTGAGTTATATCGAAGGCTGCTCCGCGCCCGTACGCGACAGTTATCAGCTCCACGCCGCGGTAGTGGAAGTCATCATCCATAAAGATGCTGAAGTAAAATATTCCACCGTACAAAACTGGTTCCCGGGCGACAACAACACGGGCGGCATTCTGAACTTTGTGACCAAGCGGGCGTTGTGCGAAGGGGAAAACAGCAAGATGTCGTGGACCCAGTCGGAAACCGGTTCGGCGATTACCTGGAAATACCCGAGCTGCATTCTGCGCGGTGATAATTCTATCGGCGAGTTCTATTCCGTTGCGCTGACCAGTGGACATCAGCAGGCTGACACCGGCACCAAAATGATCCATATCGGTAAAAACACGCGCTCAACCATTATCTCAAAAGGCATTTCCGCCGGCCACAGCCAGAACAGCTACCGTGGGCTGGTAAAAATTATGCCGACGGCAACCAACGCCCGAAATTTCACCCAATGCGACTCCATGTTGATTGGCGCGGACTGCGGCGCGCATACGTTCCCGTATGTTGAATGCCGCAATAACAGCGCGCAGCTGGAGCTCGAGGCGACGACATCACGCATCGGTGAAGATCAGCTTTTCTATTGTCTGCAACGCGGCATCAGCGAAGAAGACGCTATTTCGATGATCGTCAACGGTTTCTGCAAAGACGTTTTCTCGGAACTGCCGCTGGAGTTCGCCGTTGAAGCGCAAAAACTGCTGGCGATTAGCCTTGAGCACAGCGTCGGTTAATGATGAAGGAAAACCCATGTTAAGCATTAAAGATTTACAGGTCAGTGTGGAAGAAAAGGCGATTTTGCGTGGCCTGAATCTGGATATTCGCCCCGGCGAAGTTCACGCCATTATGGGGCCGAACGGTTCCGGGAAAAGCACGCTCTCCGCCACCCTGGCGGGACGTGAAGATTATGAGGTCACCGGCGGCTCGGTTACGTTCAAAGGTAAAGATCTGCTTGAACTGTCGCCGGAGGAACGGGCGGGCGAAGGGATTTTTATGGCCTTCCAGTACCCGGTAGAAATCCCCGGCGTCAGTAACCAGTTTTTCCTGCAAACCGCGCTGAATGCCGTGCGCGCCTATCGAGGGCAGGCGTCGTTGGATCGCTTTGATTTTCAGGATCTGATGGAAGAAAAGATCGCATTGCTGAAAATGCCGGAAGATTTGCTGACCCGTTCGGTAAACGTCGGTTTTTCCGGCGGGGAGAAAAAGCGCAATGATATTTTGCAAATGGCGGTGCTGGAACCGGAACTGTGCATTCTTGATGAGTCGGACTCCGGACTGGATATCGATGCGTTGAAAATTGTGGCGGAAGGCGTCAACGCGTTACGCGACGATAAACGCGCTTTTATTATCGTGACCCACTATCAGCGCATACTGGACTACATCAAGCCTGATTACGTCCATGTCCTCTATCAGGGGCGAATTGTCCGTTCCGGCGATTTTACTCTGGTCAAACAACTGGAGGAGCAGGGTTATGGCTGGCTTACCGAACAGCAGTAAAGCGCTACAGCAATGGCAGCATCTCTTTGAAGAAAAAGGAGAAATTCGAACTGAGCAGGCAAGACAACATTTCCAACAGATGTTACGTCTGGGATTGCCGACGCGTAAACATGAAGACTGGAAATACACGCCGCTGGAGGGCTTAACCCATAGCCAGTTTATCCAGCAGTGTGCGACTATCAGCGCCGCCCAGCGTGATGCGCTGGCGCTGCAAATCGATGCCGTGCGGCTGGTGTTTGTCGACGGACGGTTTATGCCAGAGCTCAGTGATAGCACGCAAAACAGCGGATTTGACGTTAGCGTCAGAGATGAGCGCCAGACGCTTGCCGCGCCGGTACATCCCGAGGTTTTTCTGCATCTGACGGAAAGCCTGGCGCAATGTGTCACGTATATACAGGTACGGCGAAATCAGCGTCCGACCAGGCCGCTACTGTTAATGCATATCACGCAGGGCGTGGATAGCGACGAGCTGAATACCGCGCATTATCGCCACCATCTGACGCTGGCAGAAGGCGCGGAAGCGACGGTTATTGAGCATTATGTCAGCCTTACAGCGGCAAAACATTTTACCGGCGCGCGTCTGACGATGAACGTTGCAGACAATGCGCAACTGCGTCATATCAAACTGGCGTTTGAAAATGCGTCCAGCTATCACTTTGCGCATAACGATCTTCTGCTGGCGACAGACGCCTCGGCGTTTAGCCACAGTTTTCTGCTGGGCGCCGCAGTACTACGTCACCACAGCAGCTCACAACTGAATGGCGAAAACGCGACGCTTCGACTGAATAGTCTGGCGATGCCAGTGAAAAATGAAGTCTGCGATACGCGGACATGGCTGGAACATAACAAAGGCTACTGTAACAGCCGCCAGTTGCACAAGACCATCGTCAGCGACAAAGGACGCGCGGTCTTTAATGGCCTGATTAACGTGGCGCAACACTCCATTAAAACCGACGGCCAGATGACCAATAATAACCTATTGTTGGGGAAACTGGCTGAAGTCGATACCAAACCGCAATTAGAGATCTATGCCGATGACGTGAAGTGCAGCCACGGCGCGACGATCGGGCGTATTGACGATGAGCAGATGTTTTATCTGCAATCACGCGGCATCAGGCAGCAGGAGGCGCGGCACATGATTCTTTACGCGTTTGCCGCAGAGTTAACGGAAGCTATCCATGATAGCGCCCTTAAACAGCAGGTGCTGGCGCGAATCGGCCAGCGACTGCCCGGAGGCCTGGTATGACATTTCCTGTAGAAAAAGTACGGGCGGATTTTCCCATACTGCAGCGTGAAGTTAACGGCCTGCCGCTGGCTTACCTGGACAGCGCAGCCAGCGCTCAAAAACCTAATCAGGTGATTGATGCTGAATCTGCCTTCTACCGTCACGGCTATGCTGCGGTACATCGGGGTATCCATACGTTAAGCGCGCAGGCGACCGAAAGCATGGAGAATGTGCGTAAGCAGGCGTCGCGGTTTATTAACGCCCGCTCCGCAGAAGAACTGGTGTTCGTGCGCGGTACGACGGAGGGCATTAACCTTGTCGCCAACAGTTGGGGAACGGAAAATATTCGCGCCGGGGATAACATTATCATCAGCGAGATGGAGCATCACGCCAACATCGTTCCCTGGCAGATGCTGTGCGAGCGCAAAGGCGCTGAACTGCGCGTGATCCCATTGCATCCTGACGGTACGCTGCGGCTGGAGACCTTAGCTGCGCTGTTCGATGACCGGACCCGACTGCTGGCCATTACCCATGTATCTAATGTGCTGGGGACGGAAAACCCACTGCCGGACATGATTGCGCTGGCGCGCCAGCATGGGGCGAAAGTGCTGGTGGATGGCGCCCAGGCCGTGATGCACCATGCTGTTGACGTCCAGGCGCTGGACTGCGATTTTTACGTTTTCTCCGGCCATAAACTTTACGGGCCGACCGGCATCGGCATTCTGTATGTTAAAGAGGCGTTGCTGCAAGAAATGCCGCCGTGGGAAGGGGGCGGGTCGATGATCTCGACCGTCAGCCTGACGCAGGGAACGACATGGGCGAAAGCGCCCTGGCGTTTTGAGGCGGGAACGCCGAATACTGGCGGCATCATCGGTCTCGGCGCGGCGATTGATTATGTGACGTCGCTGGGACTGGATAAGATTGGCGATTATGAGCAGATGCTGATGCGCTATGCGCTGGAGCAACTGGCGCAGGTGCCTGATATCACGCTATATGGCCCGGCGCAGCGGTTGGGCGTCATCGCGTTTAATCTGGGTAAACACCACGCTTACGACGTCGGCAGCTTTCTTGATAATTACGGTATCGCGGTACGAACGGGGCATCACTGCGCAATGCCGCTCATGGCCTGGTATGGCGTGCCGGCAATGTGCCGGGCTTCGCTGGCGATGTATAACACCCATGAAGAAGTGGACCGACTGGTGGCAGGATTAACGCGTATCCACCGCTTATTGGGATAACAGTGAGGTTTTATGGCTGCGCTACCGGATAAAGAAAAATTGCTGCGTAACTTTACGCGTTGCGCTAATTGGGAAGAGAAATATTTATATATTATTGAGTTGGGGCAGCGCCTGGCGGAGTTAAATCCGCAGGATCGCAATCCGCAAAATACGATTCATGGCTGTCAGAGCCAGGTGTGGATCGTGATGCGGCGAAACGCCAATGGCATTATCGAATTGCAGGGCGACAGCGACGCGGCGATCGTTAAAGGCCTTATGGCGGTGGTATTTATTTTGTACCACCAGATGACGGCGCAGGATATTGTGCATTTTGATGTCCGGCCATGGTTCGAAAAAATGGCGCTTACGCAACACCTCACACCTTCTCGTTCTCAGGGGCTGGAAGCAATGATTCGCGCAATTCGCGCTAAGGCCGCCACTCTTAGCTAAACTATACAGACAGCGTTCTACCTGATGTCAAATCCTTTGTCGGACGGCGACGTCGCTTTATCCAGAGTGGACAGAGCGTATATTTTGTTGTTCTGATAAGCGAAGCGCTACCAGCCGTCGCAGAGGGCATCACCAGGAATACAGGAGGTTTGGTATGAAACGTGCGTCTTTCATTACGCTAACTATTATCGGCGCGTATAGCGCGTTACAGGCAGCCTGGGCGGTTGATTATCCATTACCGCCAGAAGGCAGCCGTCTTATTGGTCAGAATCAAACCTATACCGTACAGGAAGGTGATAAAAACCTGCAGGCTATCGCCCGGCGTTTTGATACGGCGGCGATGCTCATCCTTGAAGCGAACAATACGATTGCGCCGGTGCCTAAGCCCGGTACGCTAATTACCATTCCCTCGCAGATGCTATTGCCGGATGCGCCCAGGGAAGGCGTCATCGTCAACCTCGCGGAGCTACGGTTGTATTTTACCCGCCGGGAGAAAACCGCGTTCAGGTGTATCCCATCGGCATCGGTTTGCAGGGACTGGAAACTCCCGTCATGGACACCCGGATAGGGCAAAAGATCCCCAACCCGACGTGGACGCCGACGGCAGGCATACGCCAACGTTCGCTTGAGCGGGGGATCACGCTGCCGCCGGTGATCCCTGCCGGGCCAAATAACCCGCTGGGACGCTATGCGCTGCGTCTGGCGCACGGTAATGGGGAATATCTCATTCATGGCACCAGCGCGCCGGATAGCGTAGGTCTGCGCGTGAGTTCCGGTTGCATTCGCATGAACGCGCCGGACATCAAAGCGTTATTTGCGCAGGTCAGAACGGGGACGCCGGTAAAAGTGATTAACCAGCCGGTGAAATTCTCTGTCGAGCCGAATGGCATTCGTTATGTAGAGGTACACAGGCCGCTATCGCCGGAAGAAGAGCAAAACGTGCAGACGATGCCCTATGTGTTGCCTGCGGAATTTACCGCGTTCAGAAACGCGCAAGGGGTGGATAGTCGCCTGGTCGATAAGGCGCTATACCGGCGAGCCGGGTATCCTGTCAGCGTGAGCGCCGGACAGACGCCAGCGGTAAATACGACCGCAGTCGAATCCGCTCAGAACGGTTTTGTCGGGGAAGAGGGGCAAACGCGCGCGACGCAGTAGCCTTCGCAGTAAATGACGGACAAAAAAATGGCGCACGATGTGCGCCATTTTATATCATGCGTCAAATCATTTACAGATGCGGAATACTTTGTTGTCCAGACGTTGGTTAGCGCGAGCTGCGTCGTCTTTAGCAGCCTGAACGTCGGAACGCATTGCATTTACGTCATTACTCAGTTGATCAACTTTAGCGCTCAGCGTCTGTACATCGGAAGACAACTGATCGATTTTAGCGTTGCTGGAACAACCTGCCAGTAACGTGGAACCCAGAACTACTGCACCTAAGATCAGTTTGTTAGTGCGGTTCATAACAATAACCTTATATTTTGTGTGGTTATATAGGTAAAAAAAATGGCGCACGATGTGCGCCATTTTTATTACGCAGGTACTATTACTTACGGTATTTAGTAGCCTGGTTGTCCAGACGCTGGTTAGCGCGAGCTGCGTCGTCTTTAGCAGCCTGAACGTCGGAACGCATTGCGTTCACGTCGTTGCTCAGCTGGTCAACTTTAGCGTTCAGAGTCTGAACGTCAGAAGACAGCTGATCGATTTTAGCGTTGCTGGAGCAACCAGCCAGCAGAGTAGAACCCAGGATTACCGCGCCCAGTACCAGTTTAGTACGATTCATTATTAATACCCTCTAGATTGAGTTAATCTCCATGTAGCGTTACAAGTATTACACAAACTTTTTTATGTTGAGAATATTTTTTTGATGGGAATGCACTTATTTTTGATCGTTCGCTCAAAGAAGCATCGAAATGCATGAAAGTCCCTAAAAAACCGAAAGAAAACAGGGGGCTTCCATCGGATTCTTCTTAGATAATCCGCAATTAGATAGTAAAATCCGATTTGATTTTTTTATTAATAGTGGCTATCGATTAAATAAAAAAAGCGCCGGAAGGGCGCTTTTTTAAACAAATTAATTCACACAACAATTATTACAGTACGTGAACAGAGGCGGTGTTAGTGGTGCCGCTTGGAACCAGCGCGCCGGAGACCATCACTACGACGTCGCCTTTCTGGGCGAGGCCGCTTTGTAGGGCGACATCTTTGCCCAGACGGTAGAAATCATCAGTAGAATTGATTTCTTTCACCAGCTGCGATACCACGCCTTTGCTCAGTACTAACTGACGGGCGGTCACTTCATTGGTGGTCAATGCCAGGATGGTGGCGTCCGGGAAGTATTTACGCACGGCGCGAGCGGATTTACCGCCCTGGGTCGCTACCACGATCAGCGGCGCTTCCAATTTTTCGGCGGTTTCTACCGCGCCGCGGCATACCGCTTCCGTAATGCGCAGTTTACGGCTGTCGTTGTTGTAGTCCAGACGGCTGTTCATGACGCGGTCGGTACGTTCGCAGATGGTCGCCATGATAGAAACGGCTTCCAGCGGGTATTTCCCTTTTGCGGATTCGCCGGACAGCATAACCGCATCCGTACCGTCGAGGATGGCGTTTGCAACATCGCCTGCTTCTGCGCGGGTCGGACGCGGATTTTTGATCATAGAATCCAGCATCTGAGTCGCGGTGATCACGACTTTACGTGCGCGGATACATTTTTCGATCATCATTTTCTGCGCAAAGATCACTTCTTCAACCGGGATTTCTACGCCCAGGTCGCCACGCGCAACCATGATGCCGTCGGAAGCTTCGAGAATTTCATCGAAGTTGTTCAGGCCTTCCTGGTTTTCGATCTTAGAGATAATCTGGATGTTTTCGCCGCCGTGGGCTTTCAGATGCTCGCGAATTTCGACAACGTCAGAACGTTTACGGATAAAGGACGCAGCAACAAAGTCAACGCCCTGTTCGCAACCGAAGATCAGGTCCTGTTTGTCTTTTTCAGCCAGCGCCGGCAGAGCAATAGAAACGCCCGGCAGGTTAACGCCTTTGTTCTCGCCCAGATCGCCGTTGTTCAGCACCTTACAAATGACTTTATTGCCTTCGATGGCGGTCACTTCCATACCGATCAGACCATCGTCAACCAGGACGGTGTTGCCAACGCTCAGGTCGCTGGTGAAGCCTTCATAGGTGACGGCAACGATTTCATTATTACCGACCACGGATTTGTCGGTGGTAAAAGTAAAGGTTTGGCCCGCTTTCAGCGAAACGTCGTTACCGCCTTCCAGTTTAATGGTGCGGATTTCTGGTCCTTTAGTATCAAGCAGAATAGCAGCTTTTTTACCAGTTTTGCTCATCACGTTGCGCAAGTTCTGGATACGCTGACCGTGTTCTGCATAATCGCCATGAGAGAAGTTCAGACGCATCACGTTCATGCCCGCGTCCAGCATTTTGCTTAACATCTCTTCGGATTCGGTTTTCGGACCGATAGTACAAACAATTTTCGTCTTTTTCATGACAGTCTTAGTCTTTAAGTTGAGGAGGATATGGAAATCTGGCTTCGGGCGCGCACGGCCCGTAAGCTAAGCCTGTGTTGCTAAAGTGATGATGCCTCGCTCTAAGGATAGGTGACATCGAAAGAGCGTGCAGAGGAATGTGTGCTCGCGTTTCAGCCCAACGGGAAGGGGATAATTTTAGTCGTTGAGTTTTACAGTCCAATGCGCTGAAACCATTCAAGAGACAATTGGCGCGCATTATACGCTGAAATTTACAAAAAAGGAAAATGAAAACCCTGTTTCAAAAGACATCTGTGCAGATCCACAACGGTTTGTTATTACGCTGTTTACGATGTCGCTGGCGATGACGCCGCCCGAACAGGGGCGGCGTTGCGCAACAGCTGGTGTTGTTGCGCATAATGTCAATCGAGCAACTTTTTGCCTTCCAGGTCGATGGCGATGTTTTGGTTGTATGCTTTTCGGTAGCACAGTATCGCTATCCCGATCGCCGCCCAGCTAATTCCGAGTATCAGAGCGTGAATGTTCATGTTTAAACAGACGTAGCCGATGACGATCATCCCCATGATCGGCGAAATGACATGGGCGAAAATGCGCCGCTGGGCTTTCATCCGGAAATTGAACAGGATAAACACACACAGGTTCACGACAAAAAAAGCGAAAAGCGCGCCAAAGTTCACCAGCGTGGAGATAGATTCAATCTTGCCGGAAAACAGGTAGCTGAGCAGCAGGGTGACGCCGCCGGTAAACAGAATGGCATAATCCGGCGTTTTACGCGTGGTATGGACGTGAGCGAGGAAGGCGGGCAACATTCGGTCGCGCCCCATTGAAAATAACACTCTGGACACCGCCGTTTGCGCGGTAATAATGTTGCCGACGGCGCACACAAACGCCACAATGATGGAAAACGCCACTTTGAGCCAGATACCGCCAACGTTGCCGGCAATGGTGAAAAATGCTTCATTCGTCGCATTACCTTCCGCGAAGCGGTCGACGTTACCGGTGGCGAACGCCGCAAACGCCACAACGATAATAAACAGTACCGTCGCCAAAACTAACGCCAACAGTGTTGCTTTACTGACGGCGCGTCCCCCGCCTTCGCTTTCTTCACTTAATGTACTGATAGCGTCAAAGCCGAGAAAATTCAGCGCAGCCACCGAAATCGCCGTTGCGATGAGCCCAGGGGTGAACCACTGTGAATCGAAAAAAGGCCGGAAGGAAAGCGTTATCTGACTACTGTCCTGCATCATCAGACGGATAATGAGTAGCACGAAAATCGCCAGAATACCGAGTTGAATAAAGACCAGTAACTTATCGAATTTCGCCGTTTGCTGTATCCCGAGATAGTTGACTCCGGTGCCAATAGCCACATAAATCAACGGCCAGACCCAGACCGGGATTTGCGGTAAAATAGCGTGGACCGCGACACCGCCCAGCACCGCTACGAGCGTAGGGAACAAAAGATAATCCAGCAGTAATATCCATCCGGTCAGAAACCCTACGGCGGGATTAATGCATACGCCAGCATACGCATAGGCCGAACCCGACGAGGAGATATGCTGCGATAAGGTAGAGTAGCTGTACGCGGTAAAAAACATCGCGATAGCGCCAATAATATAAACCAGCGCAACCATACCGTGCGAAAGATTATAAACGACGCCATAAAGAGAGACTGGTGCGATAGGCACCATAAACACCAGACCATAAAGCACTAAATCGGTAAGAGACAATTTTTTGACTTTTTTCATGATAAATATCTTAATGGCTTTTTATGCCAGATCGCGTAAAAACGCGCTTACCTCTGCGAGGCAGGGCGCGATATTTTCTTCATGCGGGTTATGGCTGCTGCCAGGAATAGTGACCGCGCGGCAGTCTGAAATGTGAGAGAGCAGCGGAGAGACGACGCGCTCGGTTGCCTGATCGTTTTCGCCGCGTAGTACCAGAACAGGACAGCGTATCTGGCACAAATGGGGCGTAATATCCCAGTCGGCAAGTTTGCCATTTGCCGCCAGTTCATTGGTTCCCCATAAAATGTGATAACCCGTAGGGTCGGCGGCGAACTGGCCAGTATCGTCCCGCGAAGCCCGGCAGGCTGTAAGCAGGCGTGCTCTGCGGCAAGCATTCCGCCCCAGGAATGTCCCAGTATCGAATACCCGTGCCCAATACCCAGGTGATGAATTAATTGGGTTAATTGACGGAGATAACGCGCAATAGTCCAGAAAGACGCGTCGGCATGAGGAAAATGCGTTGAACGACCGCAACCATATTGATCGTAAAATATTACCATGCGCCCGTCATCAGCCAGACGGCGATAATTTAATAAATAATCAAAGCCGCCAGAAGGGCCGCCATGAAGGATAATGAGCGGCGTGAGTAATGATTTTCTGTCGCCATAAATCCGATAGCTTGTCAATATGTTTTCAGAAAACATTTCGCCATAGAGATAAGTATCATTCATATTCTTAATGACTCAGTGTGTGGCAGGGCAGGCGAAATTTATATTCGCCTGGGTAATATTATTTTTTTATTGTGTGTAAAACATTACACCAGAAGGTGGCGTAATGTTCCCATTGCAGAAACTGCGGACTTCCCCAGTGCGGCGAACAATCACTGGCAAAGCAACATACTTTCCCTTTATGGTAAGTACCCATAACTAACAGTGGATCGCCATTAATTTCAGCAAGGACCTGACTATTTTCTTTGGCGATAAGCTTGTTATAGCCCAACAGCGGCGGCCATTCGCTAAATGGCTGGGTAATAACATGTTTTACCGCAGTATTTACTGCTTTACATCCTTGCGGTAGTTCTACGCGGTCATCTACATCCAGCATATCAACCGGCAATACCTCCGCCAGAACCGTATTTTTATAATTGGCTTTTGCTTCTATTCCCGTAAAGGATAAATACCCGCCGATCATTAACAGACCGCCGCCCTCAGCAACATAATCGGCGATAAGTTGTAATGCATCAGGAATAATGTCCATATTATAAAAGGTTCTGTTTTGTAACAGGAACGTATTGCTACCGATATCACTGATGACGATCGCATCATAGCAGGCTAATGCTTCGGCGGTTTGTGGAAAACGAGTTTGCACAATATGGGCAGGCATGTAGTCCACATCGATATTACCCTGGCGTAAGCAGGATAATAAATAGTCTGCGCCTTCTTCGTATTTGCTCGATGTAAAGCTATCAAAACCTTTAGAGTGAATCATATGAATGTGCCAGGATTCGCCAATAAATAAGATTTTCATTATGTCACCTGTTAATTAATGTGAATGACTTTATTAGATTGGGTACGCATTCGATGTAAAACCTGCAAGTGCTGAGGCATACTCGACGCACCGACTTGTTCCACCGCCAGAGAAGCGAAAGCGGAGGCATATTGAATGGCTGCGACCATATCTGCTTGTCGCGCCAGCGCGGCGGCTAAGGCGCCATTAAAAGCGTCCGGCGGCATCTTTTACCACGGCGCTCCACGCAGGAATATACAACGTGCGGGCGTGCTCACAGAGCAGAGAACCACGGGCGCCAAGGGTAATGATGACTTTTTTCACCCCGGATTGCAGAATAATATTTCCGGCTTTTTTCGCATCATTAATATCAGTAATGGTTACGCCGGATAAAAAAGAGGCTTCAGTTTCATTCGGCGTGATGATGTCAATATCAGATAATAAATGCGTCACCTGTTTCGTATAGGGGGCAGGATTCAGCATGATCATTTTATTTTCTTGTTTGCCCAGGCGAATAAATTCAGTCAACGCTTCAATGTTCGTTTCGAGCTGCATTAACATAACGTCAGACTCGGCGATATAACGGTGTTGCTCGTTAATCTCTTGCGTGGTGAGCATCATATTGGCGCCAGGGTAGATGGCGATAATATTATCGCCATCCACGGCGGAGACATAGATCAATGCGCTACCGGTGGGCGCTTTATCTGTTTGATACGCGCTGTATGAGGTGGTGCCTGATTGAATAATATGATTCATAGCAAATGCGCTGAACTGATCTTTGCCCACTTTAAAAATAAAATGCGCCGCAGCACCAGCATTGTTTGCCGCTAAAGCCTGGTTGGCTCCTTTACCGCCAGGATAGAATCCAAATTGACTGGCCAGAATGGATTCTCCGCTTTGTGGAAACCACGGCACGGTTGCTGAAACATCAATATTGAATGAGCCTAAAACACACACCTTG
This sequence comes from Salmonella sp. K21076, assembly GCF_039650795.1. Taxonomy (NCBI): domain Bacteria; kingdom Pseudomonadati; phylum Pseudomonadota; class Gammaproteobacteria; order Enterobacterales; family Enterobacteriaceae; genus Salmonella; species Salmonella sp. K21076. Next base: position 130,600 of record NZ_JBCLYA010000049.1, on the reverse strand, counting down.
CCTGCTTTTTTTGTGTTTTCCCGGTGCAGTTTTGCATCCTGATGGATTGGCGTGGCGATAGTGCTGGAGATATCAATCTTATTTTCAGTGATAAGCTTACTCAGCGCGTCACGGTTTAAAATCCCTCCGCCATAGCAACGCTGAAGCATACCTGATTTCTGGAAATAGCGTAGATCGGAACGAATAGTCTCCTGGCTAACCTTATAAAGGTCTGAAAGTTTACTGACGCTAACACTATTATCCTTTATCAGTAAATTAATGATGGCATGACGTCTTTCTTCTTTAAACATATTGCCTCCGGGTAGTGAGTTGAATTGTATTTATGGCAATATTGTCATGCGGTGAATTCAATCACAGATTATGCGGTCAACCGGAAGTAATCCCAAATGAATGTCAATAATCAGAAGCGCAGCCAATGTGTTAAATATTAATTGCTTACAGAAGGGGAAAATAGTTTTGTGAGTGTTGTCATATATTTTCTATGTAATATGACGGGGTGAACGTAAAATAGTTGGGCTTGCACGATTCAGTGAGTATATGCAGCCGGACAGCATTCGCTTATCAGTCGCTACCCTCGACGAAATAAGACGATATCGCTCTCCGGCCCTGGGGTTATATACGCTCGATTTTTGCCGGCAGCCCCTGACGTACCGCCGCGCCAGAAACCCAGTCGAGCCAGGTGTTGGTAATGGTTCTTGTCGGATCAGCAAAGCCCAGATCGTTAAGATTTATGCCTGCCCTGATTTGTGGATCATACGGCATAGGCACGCCGTCCAGAGAGTGCTGCGTTGCGCCCATCTCGCGGTGGCCATATCCGTGTTCGATGGCGATGACGCCTGGCATCACGCCATTTAACAAACTGATTTGCGCCACGACCTGACCGCCCGGCGTAATGATCCGTACCCGATCGCCATGTTGCAGTCCATAACGCTCGCCGTCTTGCGGATTCAGCGCCACCAGGTTTGCTGGCTTCACATGGTGTAAGCGCGGGATGACGGCTGTTGAGCTGGACATGGTATTTGATTTAAATGAAATCAGTTTCAGCGGCCACTGTCCAATGGGAAACTGGTCGTCAATCGCACGACCATCTGACAGACGCGCCGGATACCAGACCGGGCAACCGCTGAAGCGCTCCCCGGTGATGGCGTGACGGTGGGCGGCGACATCTGCATTCCAGATCTGTAAGGGTTTTTTCCACGCGTTACCTAACCGTTGCTCCGTATAGCCGCTATCTTCGGGCGCAAACCGGCCGCCACGCGAGTAGATAAACGCCACGCGACCGACCTCATCAGCTTTAAGCGTGTGCTGAATTGCTGGCAGAATGCGGCTGACGCCGGTAAGCGAAATATCTTCCTGATTTGCCAGCGCGACCGGCGTCTTGCCCATAAAGGCGATATTAGCGGCTACGCGCAGATAGAAGTCTTCCGCCCGGTTCAGTGGAAAAGTATTGCCCTGCGGATCGGTTATCGCCCGGTCGCCGAAGCCGGGCAGATGGAGCCGTTTTGCTACCGCAATACAAAATGCTTCCATTGAGACAGGTTGCCCGTCCGCCGTTCGGTGAGTGGCGGGGGCGACAACCGGCCAGCGGGCGGTAGTGGCTTTACTGGCTACGCCGCCCCAGGGCGCCGTAAAGCCCCAGCTCTCAAAATTGTGCGTATCCGGCACAATGTAATCCGCCAGCGCCGTCGTTTCATTCATAAAGGCGTCAATCGCGATAAAGAGCGGCAGTCGGCGAGGGTCTTTTAGCTTTTCTTCCGCCACGGCGCGTAGACCGGGAACACCGTAAAACGGGTTGCTCATATTGGAAATCCAGGCTTTAAGCGGATAAGGATAGCCTTCGAGCGCGGAGGTCAACAGTTCGGTAAGCTGGCCTGCCACAAAGGGATACCATGGCGCTTTGGCTGGATAAGGGGATTGCCCGCCGGCAATTTTGTCGCGGTATTCTTCCGATGCTTTATAAGCGGTTTTGCTACGGGCAATACTCAACCCGGACGGTTTCACTTTTCCGGCAAAACTGTTCATGTTGTAGCGGGGGCCGTCGCTAACGCCGTTGAATTTGCCGCCGCCGACAAAGACGCCGCCGGACAAGCTGAGGTTGCCGATCAGCGCGTTAAGCATCATGACTGACCAGGTGTTATAAAACCCATTGCCGGCCATCATGCCGCCGTGACTGATGACCGCAGCTTTACGTCCGTGACTGATAAAGGTTTCCGCCAGCGCGATAATTTGCGCTTCCGGCACGCCGCACTGTTCGCTGTATTGCGCCAACGAGAGCTTTTCTGCCGCCTCTTTCAGGCGTTGCAACCCGCTCTTCACCGTGACCCGTTGGCCGTCGGCGAGCGTAACGTACTGCGTCACGAAAAGCCGTGCCTGTCGGCAAGTGGACGCATCGACCAACTCGCCGTCGGTATTCAGCACGACGGGGGTCTCTTCGCCATCGGGCGTAAGATGGCGCAGCGTCAGGTGTTGTCCGGCAAGCGTCGGCAGTTCATCCGCAATGACCAGGTGCGTGGCGTTGGTCCAACTTTGCTCGCCGGCCTGCTGCATCGCCTGTACGCCGGGAATCGCCAGATAATCAGCATTATAACGTTGATTATCCATGATCCAGCGGATCATCCCCATTGCCAGCGCCGAATCGCTGCCGGGCATGACCGGTTGCCAGCGACCGCGAGGATCGGCGAGCACCGTTGATAAGGGGAGGGCGGGGGCGACCACGACGTATTGAAAATTCTCACGCAGCCGGGCGCTCGCCAACTGACGCGCCTGGCGTTTAAAGGGATTACCGGACTGTGCCGGGGAGGTGCCCATAAAGAGCGCAAACTCCACGTTTTCCCAGTCGGGTTTGACATGCGGGTTTTTATCCAGATCGCCCATCAATGCCCCGGAGCCGGCCCGGTAAGCCAGTCCACAGTAGGCGCCATGCGCGCCGAAATTCTTGCTGCCGAAGCTATTTAGCGCAAAACGACGCAGAAACGCATCGCGGCCTTCGTCGCTGGTATTCGTGACCAGTAACTGATTGGTTTTGGGCCCGAAACTGGGGTGCTTTGCGTCAATTGGCGTATCCGGCGCATGAATAGCGCGCAGTCCGTCCACATGACCTTCGCCAAACAGATCGCCGCCTTCCACGACTTCTTCAATAAGCTGCTCAAAGCTGATGCGCTGCCATTTCCCTTCGCCGCGTTTACCCACGCGTTTCATCGGTTCAAGCAGTCGCAGCGGACTGTACAGGCTTTCCAGCAGCGTGGCGCCGCGCGCGCAGGCGGTTGAGCGGGCGTCAAGACCGCTTTCTCCCGCCAGTTGCTCCATGGCTTCGCTAAAAGGGACGGACGAGTCAATCGGGTGTTCCTGCGACAAGGGGTGATAGGGATTGCCGGCGATGCGTATTACTTTGCCATCGGCATTTACCCGGGCGCGGATACCGCACTGTGTCCAACAGCCGAAGCATTGCGTCATGGCGATGGTTTGTTGTGGATTTTGCTGCCAGTGCGTTTGTGCCTGCGCCTCCGGAATTAACGCGTTGCCAAAGATGCGGTCGCGCGTTACCTTGCCGGATGTCCCGTTTAACAGGCCATCAATTGCGCGTTTCGCCACATCACGGTAGCTCAGACCAAAAGTGACCATCCCACCGACGGCGAGACCGACTTTTAGCCACTGACGACGGGTTAAATTAGCCATGTTGTAATCTCCTGGTGAGTCCGTTCAGCGTTTCACGAATACTAATCAGTAGCGCTATCCACAGGCCGAAGGTGCCGAGAATAGCCAGCCAGCCATCCGTTCCGCCTGGTAACGTGTAAGGGTTAAATTGCGCGTTGAACTTGGGTACGGTTTGTACCTGAATCAACAATGTCCAGCGCATCAGCCAACATAGCGCCAGCGCGCTCAGAACCAGCAGGACGCGTCTTAGCTCCGATAACGGATGACGTAGCGCCAGGCTACAGAACAGCAGTGTGAATACCCACAGCGCTAGCCAGCCGACAGCGTAATATTTGGCTGACAGGGCGACGGTAATCCACTGACGGATTGCCGTGCCGGAAAGCGTATCGCCGCTGACCCACATGGCCACAACCAGCCCCAGCGCCGCCAGCGTCCAGAGTTGTCCCCACAGTATTTTTGGCAGCCTTACCGAGTCGCGTCGGGCGGCGACAATCATCAGCGCGAAGAACGCCTGTAAGGCGCTAAGAAACATCGCCACGGGGAAGGCGTAGCTAAACCAGATTGGGCGCGCCAGCACAACGGAGACTTCGCGGCCGGTATAAATCAACAGGCCCACCGCGCAAAGCGCGCTGGCTAACGCCAACCATTTAGTGACGTTGTAACTTTTATTGAATAATCGTTTTATTTGCTGCGCCAGGAACCACAGAGCGAGAAATCCGGTAAACAGCGGCAGGAACAACGCTCCCCAGGGCATCCACGACCAGGGCGTCGGCCAGGCATAGAAATGCCAGACGCGGGCGGTCTGGTGCAGATCCGCCGTCAGCGCCAGCGGTGCGGTAATCGCACAGGTAATGGCAATCAGTAATGCCCGATTTTCTTCTGTTGCGGCGTCTTTTTTCCGCCAGTGAAGATAACAGGCAAACAGTGCGGCGCAGGCGGCAATGCCAATAAAAAAGAAATATTGTACCGCCCACGGCAACCAGCTAATGTCCTGCGGGTGAGCCAGCACTTCTTCAATGATGAGTGAATGCGTCATTCAGACCTCCTGCCAAAGCGCGGGCTGCGCACGGCCCATTAATGGGGTGACAAAGGCGTCGTCCAGACCCAGGTAGAAAACATGGGGCGACGTGCCGTTTTCCGGCTTTAATACCTTGATAGCGTCGCGATGTTGATGAAGCATGGTGGCGATGCGGCTATGGGGATCTTTGATATCGCCAATAATACGCGCGCCGCCGACGCAGGACTCTACGCAAGCGGGTAACAGTCCGGCTTCCAGACGATGGACGCAAAACGTGCATTTATCGGCAGTTTGCGTTTCATGATTGATAAATCGGGCGTCGTAAGGACACGCCTGGACACAATAGGCGCAGCCGACGCAGCGTTTGTTATCCACCACCACAATGCCGTCTTCCCGCTGAAAGGTGGCTTGTACCGGGCAGACCGGCACACAGGGGGGGTTATCGCAATGGTTGCACAGACGCGGCAACAGCACATTCGTGACTTCCTGACTACCTTCACGCTGGACCTGGTATTGGTTCACGGTCGTACGAAACGCGCCCTGCGGCGTTTGGTTTTCAATAGTGCAACTTACGGTACAGGACTGACAGCCGATACAACGCCGCAGGTCGATAAGCATGGCGTAACGGTGTCGGGGAGAGCCTTCATGCCGCTCCGGCGAAAAAGGAAATTTCGCTTCAGCCAGCGGAACCAGCGAGGCGCCAGCGGTCAGGACGCCGAGCTGCTGGAGAAATTGCCGTTTACTGCTGTCCATATTGACTCCCGTCCACATTGCCAACAATGAAACATTTGTCACGATGTTGGTTCATGTGTAATGAATAAAAAATGTTGATGATTTACAGTGTAAAAATCGAGACGGGGTGCGCTCTATTGTGGTTAACCACATACCCGGCTTGTTGTTGATCTAAAACAACATAATTGACAGGGATATTGGGGTGAGAGGTAAAACCGTAAGGCGCCTGGCGGTGTTGGCGGCAGTAGGGCTACTTTGTCATGGCGCGTGGGCAGGGACGTGGAATATCGGTATTTTGGCCATGCGCGGCGAGGCGTCTACGCGTAGCCACTGGCAACCGTTGGCAAAGACATTAAGCCAACAGCTTCCAGGCGAAACCTTTCACATCCAGCCGCTGGATCTGCATCAAATGCAGGAGGCCGTTAACCAGGGAACCGTGCAGTTTGTGATAACCAACCCGGCGCAATTTGTCCAACTGAACAGCCATGCGCCGCTGCGCTGGTTAGCTTCCCTGCGTTCCACGCGCGATGGGAAAGCGGTGAGCAATGTTATTGGCAGCGTGATTTTGACCCGGCGCGATAGCGGCATCACCACGGCGCATGATCTCATCGGTAAGACAGTCGGCGCGATTGATGCTCAGGCGTTTGGCGGCTATTTATTAGGCTATAAAGCGCTCAGCGACGCGGGCTTACGCCCGGAGCGCGATTTTCATCTTCGTTTTACCGGATTTCCTGGCGATGCCTTAATCTATATGCTGCGCGAAAAAGCGGTGCAGGCGGCAATTGTGCCAGTGTGCCTGTTAGAAAATATGGATCAGGAAGGATTGATTAATAAAAAGGACTTTATCGCGCTGCTTTCCCGACCGACGCCCCTGCCTTGCTTAACCAGTACGCCGTTATATCCTGACTGGTCGTTCGCGGCGCTACCTGCGGTAAGCGATGCGCTGGCGGATCGCGTAACGCGAGCGCTATTCAACGCGCCCGCCGCCGCGTCATTTCACTGGGGCGCGCCAGCGTCGACCAGTCAGGTGGAAGCGTTGCTGCGTGATGTTCGTCAGCACCCTCAGCAGCGTCGACTGTGGCTGGATGTCAAAAGTTGGTTAATCCAGCACCAGCTAATGGTCGGCGGCGTGATTTTGGCGTTCCTGTTGCTCACGCTCAATTATATTTGGGTCATGCTGCTGGTGCGTCGACGTGGAAAGCAACTGGAACGTAATAGCGTAGTTCTTCATCAGCATGAGCGGGCGCTGGAAACCGCCCGGCAAATGAGCGTGTTGGGTGAAATGACCTCCGGGTTTGCCCATGAGCTTAATCAGCCGCTTTCCGCGATTCGACATTATGCCCAGGGGTGCCTGATTCGACTGCGCGCTGCAGATGAACAGCATCCCTTGCTGCCGGCGCTGGAGCAGATTGACCAGCAGGCGCAACGCGGTGCGGATACTCTGCGTAACCTGCGTCACTGGGTCAGCCAGGCGCAGGGCAACCCGGTGCTAACCGAAGCGTGGAAGGCCATAGCCATTCGCGAGGCGATTGATCATGTCTGGCAATTGTTGCGTATGGCGCAACAATTTCCGACAGTGACTCTGCATACCGAGGTTAGCGCTGCGCTGCGCGTAACGCTGCCGTCAGTGCTGCTGGAACAGGTGCTGGCGAATATCATTCTTAATGCGGCTCAGGCGGGCGCCACCCATTTATGGGTCGTTGCTGAACGCACTGAAAACGGCATCAGTATTGTTTTACAGGATAACGCCGGGGGAATCGACGAGGCGCTATTACGTCAGGCGTTTCAGCCGTTTATGACCACCCGTAAAGAGGGGATGGGCTTAGGGCTGGCGATTTGCCAGCGGCTGGTGCGGTATGGGCGGGGCGATATCAGCATCAGGAACCAGACCGCGCCGGACGGTCTGTCGGGAACGGTGGTCACGATACATTTCTTACATGAACATGGGGGCAGGGATGGCGACAATTCATCTACTGGATGATGATACGGCGGTCACTAACGCGTGCGCGTTTTTACTGGAAAGTCTGGGATATGACGTAAAATGCTGGACGCAGGGGGCGGATTTTTTGGCGCAGGCCAGTCTGTATCAGGCCGGGGTCGTATTACTGGATATGCGAATGCCGGTACTGGATGGGCAGGGCGTTCATGATGCGTTGCGCCAGTGCGGAAGTACCCTGGCGGTTGTTTTTCTTACCGGGCATGGCGATGTACCGATGGCCGTGGAGCAGATGAAACGCGGCGCCGTCGATTTTCTGCAAAAACCGGTATCGGTAAAACCGCTACAGGCGGCGCTGGAGCGTGCGCTGACGGTTTCATCGGCAGCGGTGGCGCGCCGTGAGATTATACTGTGTTACCAGCAGTTGACGCCGAAAGAGCGTGAGCTGGCCAGCCTGGTGGCAAAAGGGTTTATGAACCGTGAAATTGCGGAAGCGATGAATATCGCGGTGCGTACCGTAGAGGTGCACCGCGCCAGAGTCATGGAAAAAATGCAGGCCGGTAGCCTGGCGGAACTGATTAGGCGTTTCGAAAAAATGGCCTCGCCAGAGACCAGAATACGAACAACGTATGAGCCATGAATAATAAACTGCGTTATTTCTTTGATTTGCATCAAATTTTGTTTAATTGAGAAGACTGTTATATTCTGTTGGTTTGAGCTGGCGACGAGTAAAACGTATGACAAAACCGACAAAAGATGACGAACTGTACCGCGAGATGTGCCGGGTGGTGGGCAAGGTCGTGCTGGAAATGCGCGATCTGGGGCAGGAGCCTAAATATATTGTTATTGCGGGCGTGTTAAGAACCGCGCTGGCGAATCAACGCATCCAACGTAGCGCGTTAGAAAAACAGGCTATGGAAACCGTGATTAACGCTCTGGCGCGGTCATAGCCGCTATCAGGGTGGCAATAACGAAATCGCCTTTGAATTGTCGCGATTGTCACCATGGCGGGCTGGTTACCCGCCGTTAGCGATGCGCAGGGTTATCAGGTGATGGCTAAGCGCAGCCCTAATGTATCAGGGTACGGCTCAAAATAATTCTGGCTGCGTAGATAGTCATCCGGATGTTCCGCCAGATAGTGCTTCAGCAGCGTTAACGGTGCCAGGATAGGTAGTCGGCCCGCCCGGTAGCCGAGAATCACCTCGCGTAATTCCGCGCGTTGCCTGCTGTTCAACGCGCGGTGAAAATAGCCCTGGATATGCATCAGCACATTGGTGTGATTTTTACGTGAAGCGGGGTGTCGCAGGATAGCCATCAGTTTTTCTCTGTATCGGACAAAGAAGGCATCCAGATCGTCCCACTCATGCAGACGCGCGACGAAAGGGCCAATTTCGCGGTAGCCGGCCTGGTGGTGGGCGAGAAGCTGAAGTTTGTATCGGCTATGAAACGCGAGCAAACTGTGACGACTCAAGCCCTGCGCGCGTAGCGCATTTAATTCATGTAGCGCGAAGATACGTGCGATGAAATTCTCGCGTAGTACCGGATCGTGCAGGCGACCATCTTCCTCTATCGGCAGCCAGGGATATTTGTCCATCATCGCGGCGGTAAACAGCCCCGTGCCAGCTTTGCGGCCCCTGTTACCCTTTTCATCATACAGGCGAACGCGCTCCATTCCGCAACTGGGCGATTTCGCACACACAATAAACCCCGCCAGTTCGCCTATTGTTGGCAGAAACCGATCGGCAAAGGCATTCATTCGCTCGGTGACGTCATCGTGCGGGGCATGGCTATAGCGCATCCGAATGTCGCCACAGGTCGTCTGGATAAGACGCAGCGCAGGGCGGGGCACGGGCAGGCCGATCGCCACCTCCGGGCAGATCGGTTTGTAGGCCACCCACGGCGCCAGAGAGTTCATGACAAAATCCATACGCTTATGTCCGCCATCAAAGCGTACCGCGGCGCCAGTCAGACATCCGCTAATGCCGACTACGGGTTTGTTATTCATGATTCCCCCTTATTGAAAGTACGACGACTGACGCCAACGGCGCAAAATGTTATCTCACGCTGATTTAAAACTTACACAACTTTGTTTTTTTGTCTAAGTTTTCGCGGAGATTTTTTTGATGTACTTAAATATCAATAAGATAGAATGAGGGGAAGAAATCTATTTCAGCGCTTATAGTGTGATAACCTCCAGCGAAGCGACCACGTTGCGCCACTGGGCAAGCTGTTTTTTCTGCCCGGCAGTGAGCTTGCCGGTGGTCACCAGGAACCATTTTCTCTGGGCGAACAGCTCGGGCGCCAGAACGGCTGGTGGAGAGGGAAGCACATTGAGCCGCAGCTCTTGTCCGGTACGAGTCAACGCTTCCAGCCAGATTTCACAGTGATCCGAGAGATGCCATCCGCTAATAAAAGCATTGTTGCCAGGCGCTTTTCTGTCGCCTTCAAGGCAAAAAGAGGTGTAGGCAATAATGATGCCATCCAATATTTCGCGCAGCGTCATCACGGCGGGAAGATGCGCGGACACTTTGCTGCGCAACGGACGCAATAAATGGGTCACCAGTTCTGCGCGGGGATATTCCCGGCCACAGTCATAAATCAACTGCCGCAGCGCGTCAATTCGCCCTTCGTGGAGATGTTGAAGCATCGTCTCCTGAATCGTTATCCAGTTATCGCCCAGGCGAATGACCGGACGCGACAGTAAGGGTTTGACCTGACTTATCGGTACGCCTTTTCTCACCCAGTCGAGGATGCTAAGCGCTTGTCGAATATCGTCATCGCTGTATAAGCGATGCCCGCCATCAGTACGCTGCGGTTTCAATAAACCATAGCGTCGCTGCCATGCCCTTAGCGTGGCGGCATTGATACCGCATAGTCTGGCAAATTCGCCGATAGAATACGACATGGTAAAGCCCGTTAAATAAGGGGATTCTACTATATCATGATTAAATGAAGACTAAGGTAGTGATAAATGGTGCGGCATACCAGGGCATCCGTATGGATTTTGTCGATGATGAGCAATACTGCGTGGCGTAAGGCTCATCAAAATATGACCAATGCTTAATACCATCGGATGCCCCTGGTTAATACTCTATTAACCTCATTCTTCGGGCGCAGTTAAGTAACTCTGTCACTTTATGAACCTGTAGCTTTCTCATCATATTCATCCGATGTGTTTCGACGGTTTTTATACTGATATGTAGCTTTTCGCTGATCCCATGATTGGTATACCCCTCGTCAATAAGTTTAAGAACCTGACGCTCGCGCAAAGTAAGCAGTTGATGATTGGTCGTGTCAGCGTTTAATTCAGCCAGGATAGCTTCCCGATTCAACGTCGGGTCAATGTAACGCTTGTTTACTGCGACTGTTTGCAATGCCGCTAACAGGACTTGCTGACTACTGCTTTTTAAAACATAGCCATTAGCACCTGCGGCTAAAGTTTTAATGGTCATATACTCTTGTTGGTATGCTGTGTAAACCAGAATATTCATTGCTGGCCAACGCTGATGTAATTGAGGAATGATATCCAGGCCATTGATGCCAGGTAAGCTAAGATCAAGGATAAGTATGTCAGGCTCGTATGCGCAACAGGCATTATAAACCTCAAGACCATTTTTAACATGCTCTACAATTTTAAAATGAGGCCAGGGTAATAAGGCATTCATAATGCCGTTAATGATGATTTCATGATCGTCTACTAATAAGATCTTATATTCTTTCATTTTGCTGCCCTCGCGAAAATTAAGATAATATTAAGTAATGGTGTAGTTTTTGAAGATCATACGTATTTTCTGGCGTAAGTCGGTTAGTTCTTCCAGCGCGATGATTTTCCCCATTTTTACGCGATTCTCAATGTCTATGACATAGCATACCAATTCAGTCTGCCCTATTTGACCTAAACAGCCTTTTAATGTGTGAATTAACTGATCGATTTTTTTTCCAGCCGATACGGCATTTTCAATATCAGCCAGCAAGAGGTCCAGTGATTGGAAAATCTTGCTATTAATGACCATATCATCTGTCGCCAGTAGCGCTGAGCAGCGACTTGGATCCTGCTCCTGTAGCTCTATATTTCGTAAAAGTTGGTATTCTGCGGCAATACTGATATAGCGAGCTAAGGTAGCCAACGTCACTGGTTTGGTAATGTAATGATGAATCCCATTTTTTTTACAACGATGAATATCTTCTGTCGCTACGCTAGCGGATAGCGCCACAAACATGCAGTCAGGATCTAAATTATTCGGCTCATCGTGCCATAATTGTACACATTCAATACCATCTATTTCTGGCATTCTAATGTCAATCAGTACTAAATCGAATCGTTGCTGTTGTGATAAAGTCAGAGCCTCGTTACTACTGGCGGCAATAGTGACGTGTTGGCCCAGGCTGACAAGCATTTTGCCGATGATATCCCGATTAATATCGGCATCATCAACCAAAAGAATCTGTAACTGCCAGGGTGGTAACAAATTATTTATTATTGGTATATTTGGTGTACACAATATTAACTGTTGCGCCAGGTCGTAGAGTTTTCCGGGGAAATACAAAAGCTCAGCGTTGAGAAGCGCATTTTGCTGGTGGGGTGGTTCGCCGCGTATTCCCCAGCAAGCCAGTTGGCGATGCAGGCAGAACGGCGCTGACAGTGTCCCTTTAATTTGTTGAGGCGGTTGGTATTCTTGTAAGGGTAATACTAGCGAGACACAGGTTCCAACCCCGGGGACACTTTTTAGTGTCAGATTACCGCCCATCATTTTAGCCAGGCTTGACGCAATAGTCAGTCCAATTCCTGTACCTTGCGAATTTGTGTCTGCTTGATAAAAAGCAGTAAAGATTTGAGACTGCTGCTGTATTTCAATCCCTTTACCGCTATCGCTAACCAGAAATATTAATTGTTCCTCATGACGCTTGACCGTCAGACGTATCCCTCCGGTTTCGGTAAATTTTACCGCGTTCCCGAGTAAATTAACCAAAATTTGCCGTAAACGGATACTGTCGGTATGAAAATAGAGGGGGACATGTTGACCAACAAAAGTACGTAATGACAGTTTTTTGCTTTGTGCTGGCCCCTGGATGGTTTGCATTGCCTGGTCCAGTAACGGCAGTAACGCTGTTTCTTCCATATGTAATGTGAAATGACCAGACTCGATGCGTGAAAAATCCAGCAGATTATTAATAATAGCTAACAAAGACAGTGTGCAATTTCTGGCGGTATCAGCTAATCCTTGCTGCTCTATGTTTAAAGGGGTGGTTTGTAATAATTCAATTGCACCGAGTACGCCATTCATCGGAGTACGTAACTCATGACTTATTACCGTAAGATGAATGCTTTTACGTTTGTTAGCTTGCTCAGCGCGTTTTTTTGCTTCATTTAGCGCCTGGGTGCGCTCTGCGACTTTGTTTTCCAGATTGTCGTATTGGACTTGTAGGGTATCAAGTAGTTGGTTAAAAGCACCGGCAATACTATCTAATTCATCCAGTCGTTGTGCTGGTAAACGTGTGCTCAGCGGTGCAGTTGCGGTTTTATTAATGATATCGACAAAACGCCATAACGGTTTGGCCAGTGAGCGATGTAGTAACCAGCAAAAAGCCGACGTCATCAACACCAATGCTGTTAATGTAAAGGGGATTTGTTGGAGGATAGTTTTTAAGATGCGATTATGTAGATTACCGTATGGGTACAGCGTAACCAGACTCCATCCGGGGCCATGCAAAGTTGTGCGTAATATCAGAAATCCGGGAATTTGTTGCCATCCATCATGCAGCGTTACATTTTCTAACTGTGTACGTATTTTTTGCGGGATGTATGAAAACGGCAATAAGTGGTTGTTTTGATCCAGCCATACTCGAATACTATCATCTAATGGTAGGTGGCTCTTAGAAATGAGATCAGGAAGTTTAACCATCACCCCAAAAAATACGCCTTGCTGATCGGCAACCGCAACGGAAGCGTGCCATCCTTTGCCGTTTATGTATTCTGGTTCACTCCAGTAAAACCCGGCATGGGTTGGGTATAAAGGAAAGCTTTTTCGCGTTAAAAGCTGTAGAGTTGAATAATCTGAAGGGTTATCAGTAGATAATAACGAAATCTCATTTTTATGGTTAAGAATAAAACTATCGCGACGAAAGCTTTTTTCATCGATATCAGAGGACTGCAGAAAGAGACGATGCTTCTCTCCGTTTAGCGTCGGCGTGCAATTTGAAGGACCGACAGAAAGATGCCGGCTCACCTCAGGGAAAATATCATTATGATGAATCTCAGTCGCTAATGAGCATTGATACATTAAATTTTTAGCGTCACGTTCAGCCTCTTCAAATCGTTGATTGCTTAGTACAATATTCATCTCGGATAGAGCGGATAAATCCTCTATTATATGCTGCCGTTTCTGAACCATTGATATATAAGCTGCAGTAATCACAGATAGCAGCCAAATAATTATGGTTGTTAATAAAAATAAAAAAGTTAGCCTGATTACTAAAGATGTTTGCAGCGTATTCTTGAGATTGAGCAAATTCATAATGCTTTCCTCCAGTTGCCTGTTGCAAAATCTTTGGCACTTGATCACTATCGCAGTACATATAGTTTCATCAGAAGATTAATCGATGGTGTTATCATTAGGAAGATAAATTTCTTCATATATAAACCAGTCGATGACTACAATTACTTTTTAATAAGGCAGCGATGTAAAAACATCGTAACAGTTTATTTAATAAATAATTTTTCAAATTGTAAGTTTTTGTGTCTATGCTGAAAATGTAATTGTGAATTTATCGGAAAATCCGAATGATAGAATCGCCTGTGACAAGGTATATGTAGACAGCATCCTGATATTGTACAAGAAGAGTATAGTCGAAATAAATGTGAATCAGGCTTTTTACGGATGTGGTTGTGAGCGAATTTGATAGAAACTCCCATTTATGTCTGAGGAGGGATTCATGCTGGCAGTTTTAAAAGGCATTCCATTAATTCAGGATATCAGGGCCGAAGGTAATAGCCGATCCTGGATAATGACTATTGATGGGCATCCTGCCAGAGGAGAAATTTTCTCAGAAGCATTTTCTATTTCTTTGTTCTTAAATGACCTGGAAAGCTTACCTAAGCCTTGTCTTGCCTATGTGACACTACTGCTTGCAGCACACCCGGACGTCCATGACTATGCTATACAGCTCACAGCGGATGGGGGATGGTTAAACGGTTATTATACCACAAGTAGTAGCTCTGAGCTTATTGCTATTGAGATAGAAAAACACCTGGCTTTAACTTGCATTTTAAAAAATGTAATACGCAATCACCATAAACTTTATTCGGGTGGGGTATAAAATGGTAGTAAATAAACGTTTAATCTTAATTTTACTATTTATACTCAATACAGCAAAGAGTGATGAGTTATCATGGAAAGGTAATGACTTCACCCTTTATGCCAGACAAATGCCATTAGCAGAGGTTTTACATCTGCTCTCAGAGAACTATGATACGGCTATTACTATTAGCCCATTGATAACAGCTACATTTAGTGGAAAAATTCCGCCTGGACCACCGGTCGATATTTTGAATAACCTGGCAGCACAATATGATTTGCTAACCTGGTTTGATGGCAGCATGTTATATGTATATCCTGCATCGTTATTAAAACATCAGGTTATCACTTTCAATATTTTATCTACTGGACGGTTCATTCATTACTTACGCAGCCAGAATATCCTTTCATCACCGGGATGCGAGGTTAAAGAAATTACCGGTACCAGAGCTGTGGAGGTGAGTGGTGTTCCCAGCTGTCTGACTCGTATTAGTCAATTAGCTTCAGTGCTGGATAATGCGTTAATCAAACGAAAAGACAGTGCGGTGAGTGTAAGTATATACACGCTTAAGTATGCCACTGCGATGGATACCCAATACCAATATCGCGATCAGTCCGTCGTGGTTCCAGGGGTCGTGAGTGTATTGCGTGAGATGAGTAAAACCAGCGTACCGGCGTCATCGACGACCAATGGTTCACCCGCTACACAGGCATTGCCCATGTTTGCTGCCGACCCACGCCAGAATGCAGTGATCGTTCGTGATTATGCGGCCAATATGGCCGGGTATCGGAAACTCATCACAGAATTAGATCAACGCCAGCAGATGATAGAGATTTCGGTGAAAATTATCGATGTTAATGCTGGAGATATTAACCAGTTAGGCATCGACTGGGGAACGGCAGTGTCGCTGGGTGGCAAGAAAATTGCGTTCAATACAGGTTTGAATGACGGTGGTGCTAGCGGTTTTTCAACGGTAATCAGCGATACCTCAAACTTTATGGTGCGTTTGAATGCCCTGGAAAAAAGCTCTCAGGCTTATGTACTTTCCCAGCCATCTGTGGTGACTTTAAATAATATCCAGGCTGTGCTGGATAAAAATATTACTTTCTATACCAAACTGCAGGGAGAAAAAGTGGCTAAACTTGAATCCATCACTACGGGTTCTTTGTTGCGCGTTACACCTCGCTTGTTAAATGACAATGGCACGCAAAAAATAATGCTTAATCTTAATATTCAGGATGGACAACAAAGTGATACGCAAAGCGAAACAGATCCGCTACCCGAAGTGCAAAATTCTGAAATTGCTTCGCAAGCCACATTATTGGCCGGACAAAGTCTATTGCTGGGAGGGTTTAAACAAGGTAAACAAATCCACTCGCAAAACAAAATCCCTTTATTGGGCGATATCCCTGTCGTAGGTCATTTGTTTCGCAATGATACGACTCAAGTACATAGTGTAATCAGGCTTTTTTTGATTAAAGCCTCAGTAGTAAATAATGGCATATCTCATGGTTAATCCAAAGAGTTCCTGGAAAATACGTTTTTTAGGTCACGTTTTACAAGGCCGGGAAGTATGGCTGAATGAAGGTAACCTGTCACTGGGGGAGAAGGGATGCGATATTTGTATTCCGCTGGCTATAAATGAAAAAATTATTCTGAGAGAACAGGCAGATAGTTTATTTGTTGATGCCGGGAAAGCCAGAGTTAGAGTTAATGGCCGCAGATTTAATCCAAATAAGCCGCTACCATCCAGTGGGGTTTTGCAGGTTGCGGGAGTGGCTATCGCGTTTGGTAAACAGGATTGTGAACTTGCTGATTATCAAATACCCGTTTCCAGATCAGGGTACTGGTGGTTGGCTGGCGTATTCTTGATTTTCATCGGTGGAATGGGTGTCCTGTTAAGTATTAGTGGTCAGCCTGAAACGGTAAATGACTTACCTTTGCGGGTTAAGTTTTTATTAGACAAAAGCAATATTCATTATGTGCGGGCGCAATGGAAAGAAGATGGAAGCCTGCAGTTGTCCGGTTATTGCTCGTCAAGCGAACAGATGCAAAAGGTGAGAGCGACTCTCGAATCATGGGGGGTCATGTATCGGGATGGTGTAATCTGTGATGACTTATTGATACGAGAAGTGCAGGATGTTTTGATAAAAATGGGTTACCCGCATGCTGAAGTATCCAGCGAAGGGCCGGGGAGCGTGTTAATTCATGATGATATACAAATGGATCAGCAATGGCGTAAGGTTCAACCATTACTTGCAGATATTCCCGGGTTATTGCACTGGCAGATTAGTCATTCTCATCAGTCTCAGGGGGATGATATTATTTCTGCGATAATAGAGAACGGTTTAGTGGGGCTTGTCAATGTTACGCCAATGCGGCGCTCTTTTGTTATCAGTGGTGTACTGGATGAATCTCATCAACGCATTTTGCAAGAAACGTTAGCAGCATTAAAGAAAAAGGACCCCGCTCTTTCTTTAATTTATCAGGATATTGCGCCTTCTCATGATGAAAGCAAGTATCTGCCTGCGCCAGTGGCTGGCTTTGTACAGAGTCGCCATGGTAATTACTTATTACTGACGAATAAAGAGCGTTTACGTGTAGGGGCATTGTTACCCAATGGGGGAGAAATTGTCCATCTGAGTGCCGATGTGGTAACGATTAAACATAATGATACTTTGATTAACTATCCATTAGATTTTAAGTGAGTGGAAAATGACAACTCTGACCCGGTTAGAAGATTTGCTGCTTCATTCGCGTGAAGAGGCCAAAGGCATAATTTTACAATTAAGGGCTGCCCGGAAACAGTTAGAAGAGAACAACGGTAGGTTACAGGATCCGCAGCAATATCAGCAAAACACCTTATTGCTTGAAGCGATCGAGCAGGCCGAAAATATCATCAACATTATTTATTATCGTTACCATAACAGCGCACTTGTAGTGAGTGAGCAAGAGTAAAGTAAAAATATCTTAGAGCCTATCCCACCAGGCGTTAATTGGCGCAGCCAGTTTGGACACGGATAGCGCGCAAAAACCGGAGCGTACACGTAGTACGTGAGGATTTTGAGCACTGCCCAGGTTCAAAATGGCAAGTAAAATAGCCCTAATGGGACAGGCTCTTAGTTAGCACGTTAATTATCTATCGTGTATATGGAGGGGAATGATGATAAAGAAAAAGGCTGCGTTTAGTGAATATCGTGATTTAGAGCAAAGTTACATGCAGCTAAATCACTGTCTTAAAAAATTTCACCAAATCCGGGCTAAGGTGAGTCAACAGCTTGCTGAAAGGGCAGAGAGCCCCAAAAAGAGCAGAGAGACAGAGAGTATTCTTCATAACCTATTTCCACAAGGCGTTGCCGGGGTTAACCAGGAGGCCGAGAAGGATTTAAAGAAAATAGTAAGTTTGTTTAAACAACTTGAAGTACGACTGAAACAACTTAATGCTCAAGCCCCGGTGGAGATACCGTCAGGAAAAACAAAAAGGTAAAGCATAATGTCTTCAGGAAACATCTTATGGGGAAGTCAAAACCCTATTGTGTTTAAAAATAGCTTCGGCGTCAGCAACGCTGATACCGGGAGCCAGGATGACTTATCCCAGCAAAATCCGTTTGCCGAAGGGTATGGTGTTTTGCTTATTCTCCTTATGGTTATTCAGGCTATCGCAAATAATAAATTTATTGAAGTCCAGAAGAACGCTGAACGTGCCAGAAATACCCAGGAAAAGTCAAATGAGATGGATGAGGTGATTGCTAAAGCAGCCAAAGGGGATGCTAAAACCAAAGAGGAGGTGCCTGAGGATGTAATTAAATACATGCGTGATAATGGTATTCTCATCGATGGTATGACCATTGATGATTATATGGCTAAATATGGCGATCATGGGAAGCTGGATAAAGGTGGCCTACAGGCGATCAAAGCGGCTTTGGATAATGACGCCAACCGGAATACCGATCTTATGAGTCAAGGGCAGATAACAATTCAAAAAATGTCTCAGGAGCTTAACGCTGTCCTTACCCAACTGACGGGGCTTATCAGTAAGTGGGGGGAAATTTCCAGTATGATAGCGCAGAAAACGTATTCATGAAAAAAGACCCGACCCTACAACAGGCACATGACACGATGCGATTTTTCCGGCGTGGCGGCTCGCTGCGTATGTTGTTGGATGACGATGTTACACAGCCGCTTAATACTGTGTATCGCTATGCCATGCAGCTTATGGAGGTAAAAGAATTCGCCGGCGCAGCGCGACTTTTTCAATTGCTGACGATATATGATGCCTGGTCATTTGACTACTGGTTTCGGTTAGGGGAATGCTGCCAGGCTCAAAAACATTGGGGGGAAGCGATATACGCTTATGGACGCGCGGCACAAATTAAGATTGATGCGCCGCAGGCGCCATGGGCCGCAGCGGAATGCTATCTCGCGTGTGATAACGTCTGTTATGCAATAAAAGCGTTAAAAGCCGTGGTGCGTATTTGCGGCGAGGTCAGTGAACATCAAATCCTCCGACTACGTGCAGAAAAGATGTTACAGCAGCTTTCTGACAGGAGCTAAAAATGAATCGAATTCACAGTAATAGCGATAGCGCCGCAGGAGTAACCGCCTTAACACATCATCACTTAAGCAATGTCAGTTGCGTTTCCTCGGGTTCGCTGGGAAAGCGCCAGCATCGTGTGAATTCTACTTTTGGCGATGGCAACGCCGCGTGTCTGCTATCCGGGAAAATTAGTCTTCAGGAGGCAAGCAATGCGTTGAAGCAACTGCTTGATGCCGTACCCGGAAATCATAAGCGTCCATCATTGCCTGACTTTTTGCAGACCAATCCCGCGGTTTTATCAATGATGATGACGTCATTAATACTCAACGTCTTTGGTAATAACGCTCAATCGTTATGCCAACAGCTTGAGCGGGCAACTGAGGTGCAAAATGCATTACGTAATAAGCAGGTAAAGGAGTATCAGGAGCAGATCCAGAAAGCGATAGAGCAGGAGGATAAAGCGCGTAAAGCGGGTATTTTTGGCGCTATTTTTGACTGGATTACCGGCATATTTGAAACCGTGATTGGCGCCTTAAAAGTTGTGGAAGGTTTTCTGTCCGGTAATCCCGCAGAAATGGCTAGCGGCGTAGCTTATATGGCCGCAGGTTGTGCAGGAATGGTTAAAGCCGGAGCCGAAACGGCAATGATGTGCGGTGCTGACCACGATACCTGTCAGGCGATTATTGACGTGACAAGTAAGATTCAATTTGGTTGTGAAGCCGTCGCGCTGGCACTGGATGTTTTCCAGATTGGCCGTGCTTTTATGGCGACGAGAGGTTTATCTGGCGCAGCTGCAAAAGTGCTTGACTCCGGTTTTGGCGAGGAAATGGTTGAGCGTATGGTTGGTGCAGGGGAAGCAGAAATAGAGGCGTTGGCTGAAAAGTTTGGCGAAGAAGTGAGCGAAAGTTTTTCCAAACAATTTGAGCCGCTTGAACGTGAAATGGTTTCGCCGGGCGAGATGGAAGAGGAGTCTGCCGAATTTTCTCGTAACGTAGAAAAAAATATGACAAAAAATGCGGGAAAAAGTTTTACGAAAGAGGGGGTGAAAGCCATGGCAAAAGAAGCGGTAAAAGAAGCCCTGGAAAAATATGCGCAAGAAGGGGAAAAGTTTCTGTTAAAAAATTTTCGTAATAAAGTTCTCTTCAATATGTTCAAAAAAATCCTGTATGCCTTACTGAGGGATTGTTCATTTAAAGGCTTACAGGCTATCAGATGTGCAACCGAGGGTGCCAATCAGATGAATACTGGCATGGTTAACACAGAAAAAGCGAAGCTTGAAAAGAAAATAGAGCAATTAATAACTCAGCAACGGTTTCTGGATTTCATAATGCAACAAACGGATGACCAAAAAAAGATAGAACAAAAACGCTTAGAGGGGCTTTATAAAGGTAGCGGTGCCGCGCTTAGAGGTGTATTAGATACCATTGATCACTATAGTAGCGTTCAGGCGAGAATAGCTGGCTGGCGCGCTTAATCTGAGGATAAAAATATGGAAGCGAGTAACGTAGCACTGGTATTACCAGCGCCTTCCTTGTTAACGCCTTCTTCCACTCCATCTCCCTCCGGGGAGGGAATGGGTACTGAATCAATGCTTCTGTTATTTGATGATATCTGGATGAAGCTAATGGAGCTTGCCAAAAAGCTGCGCGATATCATGCGCAGCTATAACGTAGAAAAACAACGACTGTCCTGGGAACTGCAAGTCAATGTTTTGCAGACGCAAATGAAAACAATTGATGAAGCGTTTAGAGCATCAATGATTACTGCGGGTGGCGCCATGTTGTCGGGAGTGCTGACGATAGGATTAGGGGCTGTAGGCGGGGAAACCGGTCTTATAGCGGGTCAAGCCGTAGGACACACCGCTGGGGGAGTCATGGGCCTGGGGTCCGGTGTAGCGCAACGTCAAAGTGATCAAGATAAAGCGATTGCCGACCTGCAACAAAATGGGGCACAATCTTATAATAAATCCCTGACGGACATTATGGAGAAAGCAACTGAAATTATGCAGCAAATCATCGGCGTGGGGTCGTCACTGGTTACGGTTCTTGCTGAAATACTCCGGGCATTAACGAGGTAAATATGGTGCAAGAAATAGAGCAATGGTTGCGTCGGCATCAGGTGTTTACTGAGCCTGCATATTTAGGGGAGACCGCCATATTACTTGGGCAGCAGTTTATATTATCGCCTTACCTGGTGATCTATCGTATTGAGGCAAAAGAAATGATTATTTGTGAGTTCAGGCGCCTGACGCCCGGGCAACCTCGACCACAGCAATTGTTTCACTTACTGGGACTTTTACGCGGGATATTTGTGCATCACCCGCAGTTAACATGTTTAAAGATGTTGATAATCACCGACGTTCTGGATGAAAAAAAAGCTATGCTACGCAGGAAATTATTGCGCATCCTGACAGTAATGGGAGCGACCTTTACACAGCTTGATGGCGATAACTGGACAATTTTATCCGCCGAGCATCTTATCCAGCGACGTTTTTAAATGACCTTCCTGGCGTAAATCATTATCACGTGAAAATAACAATCAATAGGTATGATGATGAAAGAAGATCAGAAAAATAAAATACCCGAAGACATTCTGAAACAGCTATTATCCGTTGATCCGGAAACCGTTTATGCCAGTGGTTACGCCTCATGGCAGGAGGGGGATTATTCGCGCGCCGTAATCGATTTTAGCTGGCTGGTGATGGCCCAGCCATGGAGTTGGCGTGCCCATATTGCATTGGCTGGCACCTGGATGATGCTTAAAGAATACACGACGGCCATTAATTTCTATGGACATGCCTTGATGCTGGATGCCAGCCATCCAGAACCGGTTTACCAAACGGGCGTCTGTCTCAAAATGATGGGGGAACCCGGGTTGGCGAGAGAGGCTTTTCAAACCGCAATCAAGATGAGCTATGCGGATGCCTCATGGAGTGAGATTCGCCAGAATGCGCAAAAAATGGTTGATACTCTTATTGCTTAAATAACAGAACGAAATATGAAAATTCATATTCCGTCAGCGGCAAGCAATATAGTCGATGGTAATAGTCCTCCTTCCGGTATACAAGCGAAGGAGGCATCGTTTCCTCCCCCTGAAATTCCAGCCCCTGGCACCCCTACAGTTCCTGTGGTGCTTACGCCTGAACAAATAAGGCAGCAGAGGGATTATGCTATACATTTTATGCAATACACGATTCGTGCGCTGGGGGCGACAGTCGTGTTTGGATTATCGGTTGCTGCAGCGGTAATTTCTGGCGGAGCAGGATTACCCATTGCTATTCTTGCGGGGGCGGCGCTCGTGATTGCTATTGGGGATGCTTGCTGTGCGTATCATAATTATCAATTGATATGTCAGCAAAAGGCGCCGTTACAAACCGCCAGTGATAGCGTTGCTCTTGTGGTCAGTGCGCTGGCCTTAAAATGCGGGGCAAGTCTTAACTGCGCTAACACCCTTGCTAATTGTCTTTCTTTATTAATACGTTCAGGAATCGCTATTTCTATGTTGGTTTTACCCCTACAGTTTCCACTGCCCGCGGCTGAAAATATAGCGGCCTCTTTGGACATGGGGAGTGTAATTACCTCCGTTAGCCTGACGGCGATAGGTGCGGTACTGGATTATTGCCTTGCCCGCCCCTCTGGCGACGATCAGGAAAATTCTGTTGATGAACTTCATGCCGATCCCAGTGTGTTATTGGCGGAACAAATGGCATTGCTCTGTCAATCTGCTACTACACCTGCATTAATGGACAGTTCTGGTCATACATCTCGGGGAGAACCATGAAACCTGTTAGCCCAAATGCTCAGGTCGGAGGGCAACGTCCTGTTAACGCGCCTGAGGAATCACCTCCATGTCCCTCATTGCCACATCCGGAAACCAATATGGAGAGTGGTAGAATTGGACCTCAACAAGGAAAAGAGCGGTTATTGGCCGGACTTGCGAAACGAGTGATAGAGTGTTTTCCAAAAGAAATTTTTAGTTGGCAAACGGTCATTTTGGGCGGACAGATTTTATGCTGTTCCGCTGGAATAGCATTAACAGTGCTAAGTGGTGGAGGCGCACCGCTCGTAGCCCTGGCAGGAATTGGCCTTGCTATTGCCATCGCGGATGTCGCCTGTCTTATCTACCATCATAAACATCATTTGCCTATGGCTCACGACAGTATAGGCAATGCCGTTTTTTATATTGCTAATTGTTTCGCCAATCAACGCAAAAGTATGGCGATTGCTAAAGCCGTCTCCCTGGGCGGTAGATTAGCCTTAACCGCGACGGTAGTGACGCATTCATACTGGAGTGGGAGTTTGGGACTACAGCCTCACTTATTAGAGCATCTTAATGATCTTACCTACGGACTAATGAGTTTTACTCGCTTCGGTATGGATGGGATGGCAATGACCGGTATGCAGGTCAGCAGCCCATTATATCGTTTGCTGGCTCAGGTGACGCCAGAACAACGTGCGCCGGAGTAATCGTTTTCAGGTATATACCGGATGTTCATTGCTTTCTAAATTTTGCTATGTTGCCAGTATCCTTACGATGTATTTATTTTAAGGAAAAGCATTATGGATATTGCACAATTAGTGGATATGCTCTCCCACATGGCGCACCAGGCAGGCCAGGCCATTAATGACAAAATGAATGGTAATGATTTGCTCAACCCAGAATCGATGATTAAAGCGCAATTTGCCTTACAGCAGTATTCTACATTTATTAATTACGAAAGTTCACTGATCAAAATGATCAAGGATATGCTTAGTGGAATCATTGCTAAAATCTGAAGTTATTAGCGACGATGTTCGACGGTTGCTGCTGGAAATCATGTTTGCGGGCGTTAACCATAGCCTGATTTCCCAGGTACATGCGATGTTACCAGCGCTAACGGTTATTGTTCCGGATAAAAAATTACAGTTGGTATGTTTGGCATTATTGTTGGCGGGTTTAAATGAGCCGTTAAAGGCCGCGAAAATTTTATCGGATATTGATTTGCCAGAGGCTATGGCGCTACGAATGTTATTTCCTGCACCAAATGAGGGGTTTGAAAATTGAATATTTCTGATATGAGCATAGTGCCTGTAAGCACTCAATCTTATGTAAAGTCCTTTGCAGAACCGAGCCAGGAGCAAATTAATTTTTTTAAACAATTGCTGAAAGATGAAGCATCCACCAGTAACGCCAGTGCTTTATTACCGCAGGTTATGTTGACCAGACAAATGGATTATATGCAGTTAACGGTAGGCGTCGATTATCTTGCCAGAATATCAGGCGCAGCATCGCAAGCGCTTAATAAGCTGGATAGCATGACATGAAGGTTCATCGTATAATATTTCTTACTGTCCTTACGTTCTTTCTTACGGCATGTGATGTGGATCTTTATCGCTCATTGCCAGAAGATGAGGCGAATCAAATGCTGGCATTACTTATGCAGCATCATATCGATGCGGAAAAAAAACAGGAAGAGGACGGTGTTACCTTACGTGTCGAGCAGTCGCAGTTTATTAATGCGGTTGAGCTACTTAGACTTAACGGTTATCCGCATCGGCAGTTTACAACGGCGGATAAGATGTTTCCGGCTAATCAGTTAGTGGTATCACCCCAGGAAGAACAGCAGAAGATTAATTTTTTAAAAGAACAAAGAATTGAAGGAATGCTGAGTCAGATGGAGGGCGTGATTAATGCAAAAGTGACCATTGCGCTACCGACTTATGATGAGGGAAGTAACGCTTCTCCGAGCTCAGTTGCCGTATTTATAAAATATTCACCTCAGGTCAACATGGAGGCCTTTCGGGTAAAAATTAAGGATTTAATAGAGATGTCAATCCCTGGGTTGCAATACAGTAAGATTAGTATCTTGATGCAGCCTGCTGAATTCAGAATGGTACCTGACGTACCCGCGAGACAAACATTCTGGATTATGGACGTTATCAACGCCAATAAAGGGAAGGTGGTGAAGTGGTTGATGAAATACCCTTATCAGTTGATGTTATCGTTGACAGGACTGTTATTAGGAGTGGGCATCCTGATCGGCTATTTTTGCCTGAGACGCCGTTTTTGAGCCGACCTGATCCCGAAGTGTTGCAACTTTATCGTTATTTCTGGCAACCTGCTCGTTACGCTGTACCGGAATGGCTGGATAAGCTGGGCTTTCATCTTTCAAACTGCTGGCGTTATGGCGATCGGCCCAAATTGGATCGTCTTCTTGACAGAGCGTTAAATAGACTAAGGGGAAGCTCTGTTATTCCAGCCTGTTTAAATGACAGGCAAAAACGACAGATTCGTCTTGCGCCGCGTATATCGGCATTTGCCTTTGGACTGGGATTATTCAAACTCAGGTGTAGTGACTATTTTATGCTACCAGAGTATCGGCAATTGCTTCTACAGTGGTTTAGCGAGGATGAGATCTGGCAGCTATATGGTTGGTTGGGGCAAAGAGATGGCAAATTACTTCCTCCGCAAGTGATGCAACAAACTGCATTGCAGATCGGTACCGCCATTCTTAATCGGGAAGCGCATGACGATGCGGTTTTACATGCGCTATTAGTATTATTACCCCCTCCGCAGCGTATACTTTGGCCGAAGACTTCTCTTACCGAGATTATCTTCATGGAGCATTTGCTATGAGTTTTACTTCACTTCCTCTGACGGAAATTAACCATAAGCTACCCGCTCGAAATATTATTGAGTCACAGTGGATAACATTACAATTAACTTTATTTGCACAAGAGCAACAAGCTAAGAGAGTTTCACATGCTATTGTGAGCTCCGCTTACCGTAAGGCTGAAAAAATCATCCGAGACGCCTATCGTTATCAGCGTGAACAGAAAGTTGAGCAGCAACAAGAAATAGCGTGGTTGCGTAAAAATACGCTGGAAAAAATGGAAGTAGAATGGCTGGAACAACATGTAAAACATTTACAAGAAGATGAAAATCAATTTCGTTCATTGGTCGATCACGCCGCGCATCATATTAAAAATAGTATAGAACAGGTTCTGTTGGCCTGGTTCGACCAACAGTCGGTAGACAGTGTTATGTGCCATCGTCTGGCACGCCAGGCCACGGCTATGGCGGAAGAGGGAGCGCTTTATTTGCGTATTCATCCTGAAAAAGAGGCATTGATGCGTGAAACTTTTGGCAAGCGGTTTACGCTGATTATCGAGCCTGGTTTCTCTCCCGATCAGGCTGAACTTTCCTCAACACGATATGCCGTTGAGTTTTCACTTTCTCGTCATTTCAACGCGTTACTGAAATGGTTACGTAATGGTGAAGATAAAAGAGGTAGCGATGAATATTAAAATTAATGAGATAAAAATGACGCCCCCTACAGCATTTACCCCTGGCCTGGTTATAGAGGAACAAGAGGTTATTTCGCCTTCAATGTTAGCTCTCCATGAGTTACAGGAAACGGCGGGGGCAGCGCTCTATGAGACGATGGAAGAAATAGGAATGGCGCTGAGTGGTAAACTGCGCGAAAGTAATAAATTCACTGATGCTGAGAAACTGGAGCGCAGGCAGCAGGCTTTGCTGCGTTTGATAAAACAAATACAGGAGGATAATGGGGCAGCGTTGCGTCCGCTTACCGAAGAGAATAGTGATCCTGATTTACAGAATGCGTATCAAATTATCGCTCTTGCAATGGCGCTTACTGCCGGCGGGTTGTCAAAAAAGAAAAAACGCGATTTGCAATCGCAACTGGATACGCTTACAGCGGAGGAGGGATGGGAACTTGCCGTTTTTAGTTTACTGGAACTTGGCGAAGTGGATACCGCTACGCTGTCCTCGCTGAAGCGTTTTATGCAACAGGCGATAGACAACGATGAAATGCCCTTATCGCAGTGGTTCAGACGCGTGGCAGACTGGCCGGATCGCGGTGAACGGGTCCGTATTTTGCTAAGAGCAATAGCCTTTGAACTTAGCATATGCATCGAACCCTCGGAGCAAAGTCGTTTGGCCGCAGCATTAGTACGCTTGCGTCGTTTGTTGTTATTCCTTGGCCTTGAAAAAGAGTGCCAGCGTGAGGAGTGGATTTGCCAGTTGCCGCCTAATACATTACTGCCGCTACTACTCGATATCATTTGTGAGCGCTGGCTTTTCAGCGATTGGTTGCTTGATAGACTTACCGCTATAGTTTCTTCATCGAAGATGTTCAATCGGTTACTCCAACAACTTGATGCGCAGTTTATGCTGATACCCGATAACTGTTTTAACGACGAAGATCAACGTGAACAAATTCTCGAAACGCTTCGTGAAGTAAAGATAAATCAGGTTTTATTCTGATACCTGGCTTTCAATATTTAGGTAAATTGGCTTTCTGGCTCATCATGAGGCGTCAGGATGGATTGGGATCTCATTACTGAACGTAATATTCAGCTTTTTATTCAATTAGCAGGATTAGCTGAACGGCCTTTAGCAACCAATATGTTCTGGCGGCAAGGACAATATGAAACCTGTCTAAACTATCATAATGGTCGTATTCACTTATGTCAGATACTCAAGCAAACCTTCTTAGACGAAGAACTGCTTTTTAAAGCGTTGGCTAACTGGAAACCCGCAGCGTTCCAGGGTATTCCTCAACGATTATTTTTGTTGCGCGATGGGCTTGCAATGAGTTGTTCTCCACCTCTTTCCAGCTCCGCCGAGCTCTGGTTACGATTACATCATCGACAAATAAAATTTCTGGAGTCGCAATGCGTTCATGGTTAGGTGAGGGAATCAGGGCGCAACAGTGGCTCAGTGTATGCGCGGGTCGTCAGGATATGGTTCTGGCGACGGTGTTATTAATCGCTATCGTGATGATGCTGTTACCTTTGCCGACCTGGATGGTTGATATCCTGATTACTATCAACCTTATGTTTTCAGTGATCCTGCTTTTAATTGTTATTTATCTTAGTGACCCTCTCGATTTATCGGTATTTCCGTCTTTATTACTTATTACTACATTATATCGTTTGTCACTCACAATCAGCACATCACGGCTGGTACTGTTACAACATAATGCCGGTAATATTGTGGATGCTTTCGGTAAGTTTGTCGTAGGAGGAAATCTCACCGTTGGGTTGGTCGTATTTACCATCATTACTATTGTGCAATTTATTGTCATTACAAAAGGTATCGAGAGGGTGGCGGAAGTTAGCGCACGTTTCTCGCTTGATGGGATGCCAGGCAAACAAATGAGTATCGATGGCGATTTGCGTGCCGGAGTTATCGATGCAGACCATGCCCGTACATTAAGACAGCACGTCCAGCAGGAAAGCCGTTTTCTCGGTGCGATGGACGGTGCAATGAAATTTGTTAAAGGCGATACGATTGCCGGTATTATTGTTGTTCTGGTGAACATTATCGGCGGTATTATTATCGCTATCGTACAATATGATATGTCGATGAGTGAGGCTGTTCACACTTATAGCGTACTGTCAATCGGAGATGGTTTATGTGGGCAAATTCCATCGCTGCTGATTTCCCTTAGCGCGGGAATTATTGTCACCCGTGTTCCGGGTGAGAAACGCCAGAACCTGGCGACAGAGTTGAGTTCTCAAATTGCCAGACAACCTCAGTCGCTCATATTAACCGCTGTGGTTTTAATGCTCCTCGCTTTAATTCCTGGCTTTCCTTTTATCACTCTCGCTTTCTTTTCAGCGTTGTTAGCATTGCCAATTATCCTCATTCGCCGCAAAAAGTCTGTGGTTTCCGCAAATGGCATCGAAGCGCCGGAAAAAGATAGTATGGTTCCCGGCGCATGTCCTCTAATCTTACGTCTTACCCCGACGTTACATTCTGCCGACCTGATTCGTGATATTGATGCCATGAGATGGTTTTTATTTGAGGATACCGGCGTCCCTCTCCCTGAGGTGAATATTGAGGTTTTGCCTGAACCCACCGAAAAATTGACGGTACTGCTATATCAGGAACCCGTGTTTAGTTTATCTATTCCCGCCCAGGCGGATTATTTATTGATAGGCGCGGACGCTAGTGTGGTGGGTGACAGCCAGACGTTACCGAACGGAATGGGGCAGATCTGTTGGCTTTCAAAAGACATGGCTCATAAGGCGCAAGGTTTTGGACTGGACGTTTTCGCGGGCAGCCAACGTATCTCTGCCTTATTAAAATGTGTCCTGCTTCGGCATATGGGAGAGTTTATTGGTGTTCAGGAAACGCGTTATCTAATGAATGCGATGGAAAAAAACTACTCTGAACTGGTGAAAGAACTTCAGCGCCAGTTACCCATTAATAAAATCGCTGAAACTTTGCAACGGCTTGTATCAGAGCGGGTTTCTATTAGAGATTTACGTCTTATTTTTGGCACATTAATTGACTGGGCGCCACGCGAAAAAGATGTCCTGATGTTGACAGAATATGTCCGTATCGCGCTTCGCCGTCATATTCTGCGTCGTCTTAATCCGGAAGGAAAACCGCTGCCGATTTTGCGGATCGGCGAAGGTATTGAAAACCTCGTGCGTGAATCCATTCGCCAGACGGCAATGGGGACCTATACTGCGCTGTCGTCTCGTCATAAGACGCAGATCCTGCAACTTATTGAGCAGGCGCTGAAGCAGTCAGCCAAATTATTCATTGTCACTTCTGTCGACACCCGCCGTTTCTTGCGAAAAATTACAGAAGCCACCTTGTTCGACGTACCGATTTTGTCATGGCAGGAATTAGGAGAGGAGAGCCTTATACAAGTGGTAGAAAGTATTGACCTTAGCGAAGAGGAGTTGGCGGACAATGAAGAATGAATTGATGCAACGTCTGAGGCTGAAATATCCGCCCCCCGATGGTTATTGTCGATGGGGCCGAATTCAAGATGTCAGCGCAACGTTGTTAAATGCGTGGTTGCCTGGGGTATTTATGGGAGAGTTGTGCTGTATAAAGCCTGGAGAAGAACTTGCTGAAGTCGTGGGGATTAATGGCAGCAAAGCTTTGCTATCTCCTTTTACGAGTACTATCGGGCTTCACTGCGGGCAGCAAGTGATGGCCTTAAGGCGACGCCATCAGGTTCCCGTGGGCGAAGCGTTATTAGGGCGAGTCATTGATGGTTTTGGTCGTCCCCTTGATGGCTGCGAACTGCCCGACGTCTGCTGGAAAGACTATGATGCAATGCCTCCTCCCGCAATGGTTCGACAGCCTATCACTCAACCATTAATGACGGGGATTCGCGCTATTGATAGCGTTGCGACCTGTGGTGAAGGGCAACGAGTGGGTATTTTTTCTGCTCCTGGCGTGGGGAAAAGCACGCTTCTGGCGATGCTGTGTAATGCGCCAGACGCAGACTGCAATGTTCTGGTGTTAATTGGTGAACGTGGACGAGAAGTCCGCGAGTTCATCGATTTTACACTGTCTGAAGAGACCCGAAAACGTTGTGTCATTGTTGTCGCAACCTCTGACAGACCCGCCTTAGAGCGCGTGAGGGCGCTGTTTGTGGCCACCACGATAGCAGAATTTTTTCGCGATAATGGAAAACGAGTCGTCTTGCTTGCCGACTCACTGACGCGTTATGCCAGGGCCGCACGGGAAATCGCTCTGGCCGCCGGAGAGACCGCAGTTTCTGGAGAATATCCGCCAGGCGTATTTAGTGCATTGCCACGACTTTTAGAACGTACAGGAATGGGGGAAAAAGGCAGTATTACCGCATTTTATACGGTCCTGGTGGAAGGCGATGATATGAATGAGCCGTTGGCGGATGAAGTCCGTTCACTGCTTGACGGACATATTGTGCTATCCCGGCGGCTTGCAGAGAGGGGGCATTATCCTGCCATTGACGTGTTGGCAACGCTCAGCCGCGTTTTTCCAGTCGTTACCAGCCATGAGCATCGTCAACTGGCGGCTATATTGCGACGGCGCCTGGCGCTTTACCAGGAGGTTGAACTGTTAATACGCATTGGGGAATACCAGCGAGGAGTTGATACTGATACCGATAAAGCCATTGATACCTATCCGGATATTTGCACATTTTTGCGACAAAGTAAGGATGAAGTATGCGGACCCGAGCTACTCATAGAAAAATTACATCAAATACTCACCGAGTGATCATGGAAACTTTGCTGGAGATAATCGCGCGGCGTGAAAAGCAATTACGCAGCAAACTTACCGTGCTTGATCAGCAGCAACAGGCGATTATTACTGAACAGCAGATTTGCCAGACGCGCGCTTTAGCAGTGACTACCAGACTGAAAGAATTAATGGGCTGGCAAGGTACGTTATCTTGTCATTTATTGTTGGATAAGAAACAACAAATGGCCGGACTATTCACTCAGGCGCAGAGCTTTTTGACGCAACGGCAGCAGTTAGAGAATCAGTATCAGCAGCTTGTCTCCAGGCGAAGCGAATTACAGAAGAATTTTAATGCGCTTATGAAAAAGAAAGAAAAAATTACTATGGTATTAAGCGATGCGTATTACCAAAGTTGAGGGAAGTCTTGGGTTGCCATGCCAGTCTTATCAGGATGATAACGAGGCGGAGGTGGAACGTATGGACTTTGAACAACTCATGCACCAGGCATTACCCATTGGTGAGAATAATCCTCCTGCAGCATTGAATAAGAACGTGGTTTTCACGCA
Organism: Salmonella sp. K21076; assembly: GCF_039650795.1. Lineage (NCBI taxonomy): Bacteria > Pseudomonadati > Pseudomonadota > Gammaproteobacteria > Enterobacterales > Enterobacteriaceae > Salmonella > Salmonella sp. K21076. Next base: position 98,882 of record NZ_JBCLYA010000049.1, on the reverse strand, counting down.
ACGTTATCGTGTTAGTGGCGGTTATCTTGACGGTGTAGAGTGTGAAGTCTGTGAGTCAGGAGGGCTAATCCAGTTAAGAATCAATGTCCCTCATCATGAAATTTACCGTTCGATGAAAGCGCTAAAGCAGTGGCTGGAGTCTCAGTTGCTGCATATGGGGTATATAATTTCCCTGGAGATATTCTATGTTAAGAATAGCGAATGAAGAGCGTCCGTGGGTGGAGATACTTCCAACACAAGGCGCTACTATTGGTGAGCTGACATTGAGTATGCAACAATATCCAGTACAGCAAGGGACATTATTTACCATAAATTATCATAATGAGCTGGGTAGGGTGTGGATTGCAGAACAATGCTGGCAGCGCTGGTGTGAAGGGCTAATTGGCACCGCTAATCGATCGGCTATTGAGCCTGAATTGCTATATGGAATAGCTGAATGGGGGCTGGCGCCGTTATTGCAAGCCAGTGATGCAACCCTCTGTCAGAACGAGCCGCCAACATCCTGCAGTAATCTACCACATCAGCTAGCGTTGCATATTAAATGGACAGTTGAAGAACATGAGTTCCATAGCATTATTTTTACATGGCCAACGGGTTTTTTGCGCAATATAGTCGGAGAGCTTTCTGCTGAGCGTCAACAGATTTATCCTGCTCCTCCTGTGGTAGTCCCTGTATATTTAGGCTGGTGTCAGCTTACATTAATTGAACTTGAGTCTATCGAAATCGGCATGGGCGTTCGGATTCATTGCTTTGGCGACATCAGACTCGGTTTTTTTGCTATTCAACTACCTGGGGGTATTTACGCGAGGGTGTTGCTGACAGAGGATAACACGATGAAATTTGACGAATTAGTCCAGGATATCGAAACGCTACTTGCGTCAGGGAGCCCGATGTTAAAGAGTGATGGAACGTCTTCAGTCGAACTTGAGCAGATACCACAACAGGTGCTCTTTGAGATTGGACGTGCGAGTCTGGAAATTGGACAATTACGACAACTTAAAACGGGGGACGTTTTGCCTGTAGGCGGATGTTTTGCGCCAGAAGTGACGATAAGAGTAAATGACCGTATTATTGGGCAAGGTGAGTTGATTGCCTGTGGGAATGAATTCATGGTACGTATTACACGTTGGTATCTTTGCAAAAATACAGCGTAAACCTGATAAGAAAAATAATATGCGAACAATATAATAGCGTTCCAGGTCGTGTCATGAGAGATACAGTATGTCTTTACCCGATTCGCCTTTGCAACTGATTGGTATATTGTTTCTGCTTTCAATACTGCCTCTCATTATCGTCATGGGAACCTCTTTCCTTAAACTGGCGGTGGTATTTTCGATTTTACGAAATGCTCTGGGTATTCAACAAGTTCCTCCAAATATCGCACTGTATGGCTTCGCGCTTGTACTTTCCTTATTCATTATGGGGCCGACGCTATTAGCTGTAAAAGAGCGCTGGCATCCGGTTCAGGTCGCTGGCGCTCCTTTCTGGACGTCTGAGTGGGACAGTAAAGCATTAGCGCCTTATCGACAGTTTTTGCAAAAAAACTCTGAAGAGAAGGAAGCCAATTATTTTCGGAATTTGATAAAACGAACCTGGCCTGAAGACATAAAAAGAAAGATAAAACCTGATTCTTTGCTCATATTAATTCCGGCATTTACGGTGAGTCAGTTAACGCAGGCATTTCGGATTGGATTACTTATTTATCTTCCCTTTCTGGCTATTGACCTGCTTATTTCAAATATACTGCTGGCTATGGGGATGATGATGGTATCGCCAATGACCATTTCATTACCGTTTAAGCTGCTAATATTTTTACTGGCAGGCGGTTGGGATCTGACACTGGCGCAATTGGTACAGAGCTTTTCATGAATGATTCTGAATTGACGCAATTTATAACGCAACTTTTATGGATCGTCCTTTTTACGTCTATGCCGGTGGTGTTGGTGGCATCGGTAGTTGGTGTCATCGTAAGTCTTGTCCAGGCCTTGACTCAAATTCAGGACCAAACGCTACAGTTCATGATTAAATTATTAGCAATTGCAATAACTTTGATGGTCAGCTACCCATGGCTTAGCGGAATCCTGTTGAATTATACCCGGCAGATAATGTTACGAATTGGAGAGCATGGTTGAATGACACAACAGGTAAATGAGTGGCTTATTGCATTGGCTGTGGCTTTTATTCGACCATTGAGCCTTTCTTTATTACTTCCTCTATTAAAAAGTGGCAGTTTAGGGGCCGCGCTTTTACGTAATGGCGTGCTTATGTCACTTACCTTTCCCATATTACCAATCATTTACCAGCAGAAGATTATGATGCATATTGGTAAAGATTACAGCTGGTTAGGGTTAGTCACCGGAGAGGTGATTATTGGTTTTTTAATTGGGTTTTGTGCGGCGGTTCCCTTTTGGGCCGTTGATATGGCGGGGTTTCTGCTTGATACTTTACGTGGCGCGACAATGGGTACGATATTCAATTCTACAATGGAAGCTGAAACCTCACTTTTTGGCTTGCTTTTCAGCCAGTTTTTGTGTGTTATTTTCTTTATAAGCGGCGGCATGGAGTTTATATTAAACATTCTGTATGAGTCATACCAATATTTACCGCCAGGGCGTACTTTATTATTTGATCGGCAATTTTTAAAATATATCCAGGCAGAGTGGAGAACGCTTTATCAATTATGCATCAGCTTCTCTCTTCCTGCCATAATATGTATGGTATTAGCCGATCTGGCTTTAGGTCTTTTAAATCGGTCGGCACAACAATTGAATGTGTTTTTCTTCTCAATGCCGCTCAAAAGTATATTAGTTCTACTAACGCTCCTGATCTCATTCCCTTATGCTCTTCATCACTATTTGGTTGAAAGCGATAAGTTTTATATTTATCTAAAAGACTGGTTTCCATCTGTATGAGCGAGAAAACAGAACAGCCTACAGAAAAGAAATTACGTGATGGCCGTAAGGAAGGGCAGGTTGTCAAAAGTATTGAAATAACATCATTATTTCAGCTGATTGCGCTTTATTTGTATTTTCATTTCTTTACTGAAAAGATGATTTTGATACTGATTGAGTCAATAACGTTCACATTACAATTAGTAAATAAACCATTTTCTTATGCACTAACGCAATTGAGTCATGCTTTAATAGAGTCACTGACTTCTGCACTGCTGTTTCTGGGCGCTGGGGTAATAGTTGCTACTGTGGGTAGCGTGTTTCTTCAGGTGGGGGTGGTTATTGCCAGCAAGGCCATTGGTTTTAAAAGCGAGCATATAAATCCGGTAAGTAATTTTAAGCAGATATTCTCTTTACATAGCGTAGTAGAATTATGTAAATCCAGCCTAAAAGTTATCATGTTATCTCTTATCTTTGCCTTTTTCTTTTATTATTATGCCAGTACTTTTCGGGCGCTACCGTACTGTGGGTTAGCCTGTGGCGTGCTTGTGGTTTCTTCTTTAATAAAATGGTTATGGGTAGGGGTGATGGCTTTTTATATCGTCGTTGGCATACTGGACTATTCTTTTCAATATTATAAGATTAGAAAAGATCTAAAAATGAGTAAAGATGACGTAAAACAGGAGCATAAAGATCTGGAGGGCGATCCTCAAATGAAGACACGGCGTCGGGAAATGCAGAGTGAAATACAAAGTGGGAGTTTAGCTCAATCTGTTAAACAATCTGTTGCGGTAGTGCGTAATCCAACGCATATTGCGGTTTGTCTTGGCTATCATCCCACCGATATGCCAATACCACGCGTCCTGGAAAAAGGCAGTGATGCTCAAGCTAACTATATTGTTAACATCGCTGAACGCAACTGCATCCCCGTTGTTGAAAATGTTGAGCTGGCCCGCTCATTATTTTTTGAAGTGGAACGCGGAGATAAAATTCCTGAAACGTTATTTGAACCCGTTGCAGCCTTGTTACGTATGGTGATGAAGATAGATTATGCGCATTCTACCGAAACACCATAAATGCTTTTGGTATGCTTCTTCAGGCCACTGCGAAGGTTAAGAGGGTAATAGCGTATAGAGCAGTGCTTGACGATAAAGGTGAGAGACTGAAAATAATCGCTTTTAGCCTGGCACAAGCACCAGATAGCGTATTATAAAATTAAACAAGATAATGGATTGGTGCGTCTGAATGGACTCGAACCATCGACCCCCACCATGTCAAGGTGGTGCTCTAACCAACTGAGCTACAGACGCATTAAAATGATGGTGCGTTCAATTGGACTCGAACCAACGACCCCCACCATGTCAAGGTGGTGCTCTAACCAACTGAGCTATGAACGCAACGTTGTAGGTGACAACGGGGACGAATATTAGCGTCACAACCGCAATGAGGCAAGAGGGAAATCGCAATTTTCTTCCTGAAATCACCTGATTGCGGTGGAAATATGCAACATGTCGAAAAAATAGCCGCCATGCGACGGCTATCGTCGTATTATCGCGCAGCGCGCTGCAAAATGATGGCGGACGGCTGACGTTGTAGATAGCGCATCCGTAGCATCATTAACACCGCCGCCGAGGTCAGGCCGATGATGAACCCCATCCAGAAGCCTGCCGGTCCCATACGATCCACCACCAAATCCGTTAACGCCAGGATATAACCGCTGGGTAAACCTAACACCCAGTAGGCGGTAAAGGTGATAAAAAAGATGGAACGCGTATCTTTATAACCGCGCAGAATACCGCTGCCGATAACCTGTATAGAGTCGGAAATCTGGTAAACCGCAGCGAGCAGCATTAATTGCGCGGCAAGCGCCACGACCTCAGGGTTGTCATTGTAGAGCAAAGCAATATGCTTACGCAGAGTAACGGTAAAAATAGCGGTAACCACAGCCATACAAATGCCGACGCCTAAACCGGTACGCGCTGCGGTTTGCGCATCCAGCGTTGAGCCCTGGCCCAGACGATAACCCACTCGAATCGTTACCGCCGCAGCCAGCGACATCGGCAGTACGAACATCAGCGAGCTAAAGTTAAGCGCAATCTGATGACCGGCGACATCCACAATACCTAATGGCGAAACCAGCAGCGCAACGACCGCAAACAACGTCACTTCAAAGAACAGCGCCAGCGCAATCGGCAACCCCAGTTGAATCAGGCGCTTCATGACGACGCTATCAGGTTTGCCAAAGCCTTTTTCATTACGAATATCACGCATTGAACGCGCGTGTTTAATGTAAGAAAGCATGGCGATAAACATCACCCAATAGACCGCCGCAGTCGCAACGCCGCAGCCGATACCGCCGAGTTCCGGCATACCAAAATGGCCATAGATAAAAATATAGTTCACCGGAATATTCACCAGCAGGCCCAAAAATCCCATCACCATACCCGGTTTGGTTTTGGCCAGACCTTCGCACTGGTTTCGCGCTACCTGAAAGAAAAGGTATCCTGGCGCGCCCCACAGCAGCGCGCGAAGATAACCCACGGCTTTATCGGCCAGCGCCGGATCAATATTATGCATAGAGCGGATAATGTATCCGGCATTCCACAGGACGATCATCACCAGCACGGAGACAAAGCCCGCCAGCCAGAACCCTTGTCGAACCTGATGCGCGATACGCTCACGACGGCCGGAGCCATTGAGTTGCGCAATCACAGGCGTCAAGGCCAGCAGTAAGCCGTGACCAAACAAAATGGCGGGAAGCCAGATAGAGGTGCCGATAGCGACGGCAGCCATGTCCGTAGCGCTATAGCCTCCCGCCATGACGGTATCGACGAATCCCATTGCGGTCTGTGCCACTTGCGCAAGGATCACCGGTATCGCTAACGCTAATAACTGACGCGCTTCACTGGTATACTTCTGCACGTATTCACCTTTTATTTTGTTGTTATATGAAAGACTAAAAAGCCGCCGTAGTGGCAGCCAAAAGAAATAGCAGGGGAAATTTCAGTCTATTGTAGCGGGGTATTACTATTTCTCCAGTGAAAAAACAGTTGTTAACGGCGCATTGCTGGCAAGCTGTTTTTCCACCTGCTATTGTGCTGAACAGTTCTGCGTTTATTTATTTCAGGAGTTGAAGATATGTTTACGGGGATCGTACAGGGTACCGCGAAACTGGTATCGATTGATGAAAAACCCAACTTTCGCACCCATGTGGTGACGTTACCGGACTACATGCTGGAGGGGCTGGAGACGGGGGCGTCGGTAGCGCATAACGGATGCTGTTTGACGGTAACTGAAATAAACGGCAATCAGATAAGCTTTGATCTGATGAAAGAAACGTTGCGCATCACCAATCTGGGCGCGTTGAGGGTAGGTGATGAGGTCAACGTAGAGCGCGCCGCCAAATTCAGCGATGAAATCGGTGGACATCTGATGTCGGGGCATATTATTACGACGGCGGAGATCGCGAAAATCCTGACCTCTGAAAATAACCATCAGGTGTGGTTTAAAGTGCAGGATGCGTCCCTGATGAAGTATATCCTGTACAAGGGCTTTATCGGCGTCGACGGCATCAGTTTGACCGTCGGCGAGGTAACGCCAACGCGCTTCTGCGTGCATCTCATTCCGGAAACGCTGGAACGTACTACGCTTGGCAGAAAAAAACTGGGTGAGCGTGTGAATATCGAGATCGATCCGCAAACGCAGGCGGTTGTCGATACCGTAGAACGCGTACTGGCTACACGAGAAAATGTGGTCAGAAATCAGGCCGACATTGGCTAACGGAAAATAAGATTCCCCCGCATGAAATGCGGGGGAGATGATTAGCGAGGAACGCGCAGACCGTTTTCAACGCCGCGCGTAAATACCACCTGCCAAAGCTGGATATCACGCGCGCGAAACGCACCCGCGCAGGCGTTGAGATAATAGCTGAACATACGTTTAAAGCGCTCGTTATAATTGCCCGCAATCTCTGGCCAGGCATTGATAAAGCGCTCATGCCACGCCATCAGAGTCGTGTCATAGTCGGCGCCAAAGTTATGCCAGTCTTCCATTACAAAGTGTGATTCGCTGGCCTCGGCGATTTGACGAACAGACGGCAAGCAACCGTTGGGGAAAATATACTTATTGATCCACGGATCGACATTATGATCGGTTTTTTTAGAACCAATAGTATGGAGCAGGAAAAGACCATCCGGTTTTAAATTCCTGTCAACAACTTCAAAATAGGTGTTGTAGTTTTTTGGCCCGACATGTTCGAACATGCCGACGGAGACGATTCGGTCAAACTGATCGTTAAGGTCGCGATAATCTTCCAGGAGAATGGAGACATCCAGACCTTCGCAACGCGTCTGCGCCATTTTTTGTTGTTCAGCGGAGATCGTTACGCCCACCACGCTAACGCCATAATGGGTCGCCATATATTGCGACAGGCCGCCCCAGCCGCAGCCGATATCCAGCACACGCATCCCCGGTTGTAGCTGTAGCTTTTCGCAAATTAATTTCAGCTTGGCTTGCTGTGCCGCTTCCAGCGTATCGGCATCTTTCCAGTAGGCGCAAGAATATTGCATATAGGGATCGAGCATACGGGAAAAAAGGTCATTACCAAGATCGTAATGTTCCTTGCCGACAATCCAGGCGCGTTTTTTACTTTGTAGATTAATCAGACGCGCGCCGAGGATACGGAGCGTATCTTTGACATGGTGGGGGAGTTGATTTTCAAGACCGGCACGTAAGACTTTGCTGAAGAAAATATCCAGACGCTCGCATTCCCACCAGCCATCCATGTAACTCTCACCTAACCCCAACGATCCTTCCTGGAGGACGCGTTTAAAAAAATCGGGATTCTTAACACGAATGTCAGACGGGGCGGAACCATTAATTGTAATATCCGCACGACTTAACAATTCGTTGGCGATTCGGTACCAGTTATCATCCGGTACGCTGACTTCTTCTATACACGATGAACTCATAGTTTCTCCATCACTGGACGGTGATCAGAACCTTAAAACAGCGTAGACGCTTTTTTGGCTTTGTGAGAAATCCCACGGACAATTCCGTGAGCCAGTTATCCGACGTAGAACAGAGGAAGGGAGGAGCCCTTGCCGAAAAGGCCATCCATGGTGAATCGGGAACACTCCGGTTCCCGTTAATGCCTAATAATTATCGTAATATAACAACCGGGAATCAGTATAGGCCGCAATTTTTGATGATTCAACCGAAAATTGTTAGCGTGCTAATTACCAGCGGTTAACAAGTCTTTAGTGAGACTTGTCGTGGGCGACATTGGCATGGGGAAATCCAGTCTCAGCGCAATCTGCATGAGACTGCATTTTGTAACCTAACGCCGCCAGAACAACGGTAGAGAGCATTACGCTGGTGGTGGTCAGCAGCGGCGTGCTGATGAGCCATGAAACCACCAGGCTTGCCAGGAAACATAACCCCAGTTGCAGCGTATTTTGTAGCGCCGCAGCGCGCCCCGTGGCTTGAGGGAAAGGGCGTAACGCTTGCGCGACGACGATAGGGTAGATTGCGCCATTAGCAATCGCCATTACGCAGAAAGGAATCAGGATCTCCACCAGTGAGGCATTATTCAGAAGGCCCGCTCCCCAGGTGGCGATAACGCTCAGCGCATACAGCCCTAACAGCCACGGAAGCAATTGGTAGCCCTGCCATTTTTGTAGCGCCGCGCGGCAACCATATCCGCCAATCAGAAAAGCGATGGTTTGAGGAACATAGCTCAGGCCAATCACTGCCGGGCTGTAACCCATCGCGCTGAGAATAAACGGGGACCCTGTTAGCCACGCAAAAAAGCTGGCGGAACAGGCGGCATAAATCAGCACATTACCGCGATAGGTTTTAGAGCGTAACAACGTCGCGAAAGTGAGTTTATCCTGTCCTTCGGTACGCGCTTTTACCGATGGTTTTAAGCGCAGCGCCGGCAACATCAGCAACAACGTAATCACGAACAGGGTGGCGAAAATCACCTGCCATGAGAAATGCGTCAGTATCCAGCTTCCCAGTAAGGGCGCAAGCGCCGGGGATAATCCCACCAGTGGCATGATCGTGGCGAAGATACGGTTAATTTTTTGCGAAGGATAATAATCGGTCACCAGCGCTTGCCAGATTACCGTTGCCGCACAAACGCCGACGGCCTGCACAAAGCGCAGCGTCAGCAGTGCTGCCGCGCTTTCTACCCACAGCATCCCCAGACTTCCGAGTGCAAAGATAGATAACCCCAGCAGTAAAATCGGTTTACGGCCATAACGATCCGATAGCGGTCCCCAAAGTAGTTGCGCGACGGCAAAGCCAGCTAAAAACAGGCTTAGGCTGGCGCTGACAGCGGCGGCAGGCGTTTGTAAATCCGCCTGTATGGCGGCAAACGCGGGCAGGTACATGTCCGTAGCCAGAAATCCCAGCACGCTAAGGCCGGCTAACCAGACTAAAAAACCTTTTCCAGGTTGCATATTTGTTTCTCTTTCTTATCAGACAGACATTGTCGCAGAGTGTAGGGAGTGAAATTACGGTTGTGAAACGTTAATATTTGTCCAGTGAATTCAAAATTTTTGTAGGCAAATTATGTGGTCGGAATACTCGCTTGAAGTGGTTGACGCCGTGGCGCGCAATGGCAGTTTTAGCGCGGCGGCGCAAGAACTGCACCGTGTGCCTTCAGCAGTCAGTTACACCGTTCGTCAGTTAGAGGAGTGGCTGGCCGTACCGCTTTTTGTACGACGTCACCGTGATGTTGAACTAACGCCTGCTGGCGTCTGGTTTTTAAAAGAAGGGCGTTCTGTTATCAAAAAAATGCAGATCACTCGCCAACAGTGTCAGCAAATTGCTAATGGCTGGCGCGGGCAGTTAGCTATTGCGGTGGACAATATCGTCAGACCAGAACGTACCCGGCAGATGATCGTCGATTTTTATCGTCATTTTGACGATGTGGAACTGCTGGTTTTTCAGGAGGTGTTTAACGGCGTCTGGGACGCGCTCTCCGACGGGCGTGTCGAACTGGCGATTGGGGCGACGCAGGCGATTCCGGTAGGGGGGCGTTACGCTTTTCGGGATATGGGGACCCTGAGCTGGAGCTGCGTAGTGGCAAGCGATCACCCGCTGGCGTCGATGCCTGGGCCGTTAAGCGATGATACCCTGCGCAACTGGCCGTCGCTGGTCAGGGAAGACACTTCGCGAACCTTACCGAAACGGATTACCTGGTTGCTGGATAACCAAAAAAGGGTCGTCGTACCGGACTGGGAGTCATCGGCAACCTGCCTGTCGGCAGGACTATGCGTGGGAATGGTGCCGACGCATTTTGCCCGACAGTGGATAGACAGCGGAAAATGGGTGGCGCTGACGTTAGAGAATCCGTTTCCCGATGCGGCCTGTTGCGTGACGTGGCAGCAAAACGAGGCCTCGCCCGCGCTGGCATGGCTGCTGGACTATTTGGGCGATAGCGAAACGTTGAATCGGGAGTGGCTGCGGGAGCCAGAAGAGGCTCCCGACAGCGGGGATTAACGCCGATAGTCGCGGAACGGGCCGTCAGCGACCGAGCGACGCTCAACCAGGCGTGGATGAACTTCAATAGACTGTGACTCTTCACGCTTATTGACGATGCGATCCAATAGCATATTAAATGCGGTTTCGCCTAAAGAGTCTTTGGGCTGGTGAATCGTCGTCAGCGCCGGGGTAAAGAAACGGGCGTTACGCACATTGTCATAACCGATCACCGAAACGTCCTGCGGTACGCGAAGCCCCATTTCGTCAGCTGCGCAAAGCGCGCCCATCGCCATAATATCGCCGCCGCAGAAAACGGCGGTAGGGCGATGTGACTGCGATAAGATTTGCTGCATCGCGTGGTAACCGGATTCCGGCTCGAAGTCGCCCTGAACAATCCAGTTGTCCGGCACGTTGATCAGCGCCTCCTCCATGGCTTTCATAAAGCCTGCCAGCCGCCCCGCGCCTGTGTTGCGCTCCAGCGGGCCGGGAATAACGCCGATATCCCGGTGGCCGCGCTCAACCAGATAACGACCCGCCATATAGCCGCCTGCAAAGGCGTTATCAATCACCGTGTCGGTAAAATCGGCCTTCGCCTCACCCCAGTCCATCACCACCATCGGAATATGGCGATACTCTTCCAGCATGGAAAGCAGAGGTTCTGGATACTCAGAACACATCACCAGCAGGCCATCCACGCGCTTTTGCGCCATCATGGACAGGTAGGCGCGCTGTTTTTCCAGGTTATTCCAGGCGTTGCCTAAAATCAGCGTATAGCCTTTCTGGAAACAGTTTTTTTCAACTGCCTCGATAATTTCGGCAAAATAGGCCGCTTCGCTGCTGGTCGCCAGTAAGCCTATCGACTTGGTATGGTTAACCTTCAGGCTACGCGCGACGGCGCTGGGAGAGTAGTGCAGCTCTTTAATTGCCGCCCAGACCGCGTTACGCGTTTCTTCAGCGACAAAACGCGTTTTGTTGATTACGTGTGATACAGTTGTAGTGGAAACGTTTGCCCGTTTCGCTACATCTTTAATTGTTGCCATTACATTTCACTCCAGACCCTCGCTAAGCTCCTGAGAAACGCCAGGTAAACGTTTGCCTACACACACCCTAATCGCAACATCAGGGTTGCGGCACGCCGGAAAAACGACACGGAACGTCAGGAAGGGGTCAATGGCCGTTACGCTAATTCAGTAAGCCTGGAATTTTGTCTGATCTTGAGGAAAAGGGGAAGCGTTAAAAACAGTTATCAATATAAAACATGAGAGATTTTTGTGCGGGAATGTGCAAAAATGCGCTATATCACTTTTTGTGTGGGAATAAAAAGGAGAAAACTTGATGAGTACCGACCTGAAATTTTCGTTGATTACTACGCTGATTGTTCTGGGCGTGATTGTCGCAGGTGGATTAACGGCCGCTCTGCACTGATTTCCTCTCTTCTGAGAGTGGGCGTCTCCTCTATTCTATCCCTCTCTAAAACGCAGAAGGCGTACCTTCTGCGTACTCAGACTTATGCGGCGAGATTTTTCGCAACAAATTCCCAGTTAACCAGCGCCCAGAAATGCTCCAGATAGTTTGGACGGGCGTTGCGGTAGTCGATGTAATACGCGTGTTCCCACACATCAACCGTCAGCAACGGCGTTGCATCCGTAGTCAGCGGCGTACCGGCATTTGAGGTAGAAACGATAGCCAGTTTGCCATCAGCGCTTTTTACCAGCCATGTCCATCCGGAACCAAAGTTTTTGATAGCGGCATCGGTGAACTGCGCTTTAAATTCCGCGAAGCTGCCAAAAGATGCCGCGATAGCATCAGCCAGTTTCCCGGTCGGTTCGCCGCCAGCGTTTGGCGCCAGGCAGTTCCAGTAGAAGGTGTGGTTCCACACCTGAGCGGCGTTATTAAAGATGCCGCCTTCGGAAGTGCGCACGATCTCTTCCAGCGATTTGCCTTCAAACGCCGTGCCTTTGATCAAATTGTTAAGATTGGTCACGTAAGTCTGATGATGTTTGCCATAGTGATATTCCAGCGTCTCAGCAGAAATATGCGGCGCCAGAGCATCTTTGGCATACGGTAATGCAGGTAATTCGAACGACATTGCTTCTCTCCTTATTATTAATATTGCGCACGCACAATAACCCTGGTGCGCGTAAGGATAGGGTAGCAAATTGAGAGGTGGCGCAAAAGAAGAAGTTATCCTGTCGTTAAACGACAGGATAAAATATTAGCGAATTGTTTTAGGCGTCATCACCCGGCGGGCGCCGACATAATGACGCTGCCAGTACTCTTCGTTCAGTGAGGTGATCTTAATTTCCTGACCGCTGCGCGGAGACTGGATAAACTTACCGTTGCCGACATAGACGCCAACGTGATCAGCGGTGCCGCGCCCCTGTGTACGGAAGAACACCAGATCGCCGTTTTTCAACTCGCTACGCTCAATGGGGGCCGCGTCACGCAGGTGATACATCTCATTCGCCGTTCGGGGGATACGGATCTTCACTAAATCTTTATAGGCATAATAAACCAGACCGCTGCAATCAAAACCGGTGCGCGGCGATGCGCCTCCCCAGTGATACGGTTTACCAATCTGATTCATGAGCTTGGACATCGCGGTTTTCGTCGCCTTTTGTACTTTTGCACGATGCGCATCGGCAATAGAGACCGGCAATGTTCCTTTCCCCTTCACGCAGTGCGGCTTACGGCCTTTACGCGTCGTGCATTTTTCCGTTACGTCGAGGGCGGCGATTGACGTGGGCGCGGTTCTGTTACGACGATGCGTCGTATGACGAGATTTTGTGGCGGCGGTGGTACGTTTTGGCGTAGAAGCGGAAGAAGAACGGCTGGTTTTTGAGGTTTTTTTTACGTTTTTTTTGCTGGTTTTACTGATCTTTTTAGTTGTGCTTTTCTTTTTATCTGCCGTTTTCGTGACATGAGAAACAGCAGGCGTCGCTTTGGCTTGCCTGGAAGCATGGGCCATTGGCGTAAAGGGGAGAGTAGTAAAAAGTAAAGCACAGAGCGTGATCGAGATTTTGTTTATCCGCGCCACTGAGCAATCCTCTGTTAAAGGCAGGCGATTCATGCCTGCGTATGATTTACAAAACCTGATAATTCTAATCTACAAAAGCACAGATTGGTAATTGCTTTTGGTTTCTGAAGCTATGTTTCGTTAACAGATGTAAAAAAATAGCAATTAATGCTAAACACGAACGCGTTATCTACAAATCACTGCGCGGCAACCCGCTTAAAAGATATTTTGTATACAACTTATTCCCGCAGACGGTAAAATAATAAGGCATGATGAAAATGTTATTTTCCGTTGCCAGCCTGACCCGTTACAATGACAGGCTTCGGTCGTAAAAGTAGTTTAAGGAAGCGAGACAATGAGCACCACTATCGAAAAAATTCAGCGCCAGATCGCTGAAAACCCGATTCTCCTGTATATGAAAGGTTCACCGAAACTGCCAAGCTGTGGTTTCTCTGCGCAAGCCGTTCAGGCGCTTTCAGCCTGCGGGGAACGTTTTGCCTATGTTGATATCCTGCAAAACCCGGATATTCGCGCTGAATTACCGAAATACGCCAACTGGCCGACATTCCCACAACTGTGGGTGGACGGCGAGCTGGTCGGCGGGTGTGATATTGTGATTGAAATGTATCAGCGTGGCGAGCTGCAGCAGCTTATTAAAGAAACTGCGGCAAAATATAAAACTCAGGAGCCGGACGCAGAGTAATCTGTGAAAGGGGAAAGCGACCTGTAAAGGTCGCTTTTTTACCGCCATCGTGAGCAAGAGCGGCGTTGTTAGCCTCGTTATTTGTCCGTCGGCAAAGGTAACGGCCAGCCGCCCAGGCGCTTCCAGCGATTGACGATTTCACAAAACAGCACCGCTGTCCGCTCGGTATCATACAAAGCGGAATGGGCTTTTTCACCGTCAAACTCCATACCTGCCGCCAGGCACGCTTTTGATAACACCGTTTGTCCCAGCGCCAGTCCGCTCAATGCCGCAGTATCAAAGGTGACGAACGGATGAAACGGGTTACGTTTCAGCGAGGCGCGCTCTGCGGCGGCCATCATAAAACTGTGATCAAAAGTGGCGTTATGCGCGACCATAATGGCGCGGCTACAACCGCTGTCTTTGATACCTTTACGTACCATTTTGAAAATAGCGTGTAGCGCCTCATATTCACTCACCGCGCCGCGTAGCGGGTTAGAGGGATCGATACCGTTAAACGCAAGCGCTTCCGGCTGTAAGTTGGCTCCAGCGAACGGCTCTACATGGAAATGCAGCGTCATGTCCGGCATCAACCAGCCTTGTTCATCCATTTTCAGCGTGATGGCGGCGATTTCGAGCAGCGCATCGGTTTTAGCGTTAAATCCTGCAGTTTCAACGTCGATGACGACAGGATAAAAACCACGAAAACGGTCGCACAGACCGGAAAGTTGAGCGTTATCGGACATCTGAGTCTCTTAATACGAAAAAATGCAGCGCGTATTATGGCAAATTTTACGCCGGGATGCAGTAAAACAACGGGCGCAGTGACCTGCGCCCGGCGGGGGATCAGTTACCCAGACCGCGGCCTGCGTCTTTAGCTTCAATCAATTCGATTTTATAGCCATCCGGATCTTCAACGAAGGCGATGATGGTCGAACCGCCTTTTACCGGCCCCGCTTCACGGGTCACGTTGCCGCCGTTCTGACGAATGCGTTCACAGGCTTCAGCAGCATTGTCAACGCTCAGCGCGATGTGCCCATACGCATTGCCCATGTCGTAGCTCTCAACGCCCCAGTTATAGGTTAGTTCGATGACCGCTTCTTCCGTTTCCGGACCATATCCCACAAAGGCCAGCGAGTATTTGTATTCCGGATTCTCACTGGTACGCAGCAATTTCATGCCCAGAACGTTAGTGTAAAAAGCGATGGAACGCTGCAAATCGCCGACGCGCAGCATAGTATGCAATAAACGCATTTTCGTTGTCCTTAAAATAGTCAAGATATTCAAAGTATAGCGGCGATGTGAGGCCGCTATCAATGAAATTACAGAGTAGGGTAGTCAGTGTAGCCTTCCGCGCCGCCGCCATAAAAACTTTCGGGACGCTGTGGATTAAGTTCCGCTTTACGTTGCAGACGCGCCACCAGATCCGGGTTAGCGATGTAATCGCGACCAAACGCCACGGCGTCAATCAGCCCTTTTTCGATCAGATCTTCCGCTTTTTCTGGCGTATAGGCGCCAGCGCCGATGATGGGACCGTGGAAACGCGCGCGCACTTTTTCACGGAACGCGTCGCTGTACGGTTCGCCGCCCGCCCAGTCTGGTTCAGACATATGCAGATAAGCGATGCCGCGTTTGCCTAACGCTTCAATCAGATAAAGGGCGTCAGCTTCTTCATTCGGGCCGTTATCGACATTCTGGAAAGTGCCGACAGGAGAAAGGCGGATGCCGATACGGTCCGCGCCCCATTCCTTAATGCCGGCATCAACCACCTCCAGCACCAGACGGGCGCGATTCTCTACGCTGCCGCCGTACCGATCGGTACGGTGATTAGAAGACGGTGAGAGGAACTGGTGCAGCAGATAACCGTGCGCGGAGTGCAGCTCCACCAGATCGAAGCCTGCCTCTCGGGCATTGGCGATAGCCTGGCGGAAATCGTTGACGATCCCGGGGATCTCATGAGTATCCAGCGCGCGCGGCGTGGAAGTTTCTACGCGGATGGCCTGGCCGTTTTCGTCACGCAAAGAGGTGCGGGTTCCCGCATTGATAGCGGATGGCGCGACGGGCGCTTGTCCGCCTGGTTGCAGGCTGGCGTGTGAAATACGGCCCGTATGCCACAGTTGCACCGCCATATGGCCGCCCTGGGCATGGACTCCCTGAGTGATTTTTTTCCAGGCGGCGATCTGCTCATCGCTGTGTAATCCCGGTGCGCCGGCATAGCCTTTCGCCTGCGCGGAGATTTGTGTGGCTTCGCTGATGATCAATCCGGCGCTGGCGCGTTGACGGTAATATTCCGCCATTAACGGCGTAGGAATGTCGCCCGGTTCAATACTCCGCAAACGCGTCAAAGGCGCCATAAATACGCGATTTGTCGCCGTGATGGCACCCACCTTGAGGGGGGTAAACAGTTTTGCTGATGACATAGTGGCTCCTGATATAAGTAGACCGGTCGTCTTGTAATAAAGGAAATAAAAACGCCCGTTACTGCTCAGGCGTTGCAATGATGGTCTTAACATGCGCCAACGCATTTTCCAGCGGCGCGGCGCTACGGGATATTTTGGCCTGCAAATTGGCGCCCAGCCACAGGGCATAAAGTACCTGCGCCTGTGGCAACGGCTGGCCGGTGAAATGTAAACAGTGGCTATTACGGCCATCTTCCAGCGCGCGTGCAAGCAGTGCCATGATCTCCTGCGCCCCTTTATCCATCGTAGAGCGCATATCCTCCGACAGATCGCAGACTTCCGCTGACAGTTTCACCGTCAGGCAACCGCTGATGGCGCCTTGCTGGCAAAACTGCTTTAACGTTTCCTGATACCAGGCGAGAAGACGATCGCGATGATTACCGGGACCGGAGGTGAAGTGCGCCGTAAGACGCTGATGATAGCAGGCGTAATGTCGCTCAAGCATGGCGACGCCGAAGGCTTCTTTCGAGCGAAAGTAGTGATAAAACGACCCTTTAGGTACCTGGGCGGTTTTGAGCAACTCGCTAAGCCCCATGCCGGTAAAACCCCGTTGCATACAAAGCTGCTCGCCGGTGGCCAGCAGATGTTCGCGGGTATCATGTTCGGTTTGCTTATTCATGACAGGCAGTATAGTAGACCAGTCGGTCTACTGCAAGCAGAGTTGCCATAATGTCAGTTAGCGTCTTCAATAGTCATAAGCGCCAAACGTTGAGGAGGGGATGTGGCCGAGCAGTTGGAGTTTTTTCCTGTAGCAAGCCCATGTCGCGGTATCTGCCAGTCTGATGAGCGTGGCTTTTGTCGGGGATGTATGCGCAGCCGCGACGAACGGTTTAACTGGCAAAAAATGAGCGATGCCGAGAAACAAAATGTACTGCGGCTTTGTCGCCAGCGTTTCTTGCGTAAAATACGCGCAAATAAGCCTCTCCCATCGGAAGATCCTCAACAACCTTCACTCTTTTAAACGCGGAATTGCGTATACTCAACCTCATTATTCTCTATGAGGAATCTGTTATGGTTCAGCGTGTCACCATCGCTCCACAAGGCCCGGAATTTTCGCGTTTTGTCATGGGTTACTGGCGTTTGATGGACTGGAATATGTCCGCGCGTCAGTTAGTGAGTTTTATCGAAGAACATCTGGATTTGGGCGTCACTACCGTTGACCATGCGGACATTTATGGCGGTTATCAGTGCGAAGCGGCGTTTGGCGAGGCGCTAACGCTGGCGCCGCATTTGCGGGAAAAACTGCAAATCGTTACCAAATGTGGTATTGCGACCACCGCCAGAGCGGAAAATAGGCTCGGTCATTATATTACCGATCGCCGCCATATTATTCTGAGCGCCGAACAGTCATTAAAAGATCTGGCGACAGATTATCTGGATATGTTGTTAATTCACCGTCCCGATCCGTTAATGGATGCGGATGACGTCGCCGAGGCGTTTCAACATCTACATCAAAGCGGCAAAGTGCGCCATTTTGGCGTTTCTAATTTTACGCCAGCGCAATTTACGTTGCTGCAATCGCGCCTGCCGTTCACCCTGGCGACCAACCAGGTGGAGATCTCGCCGGTTCACCAGCCTTTGTTGCTGGACGGCACATTAGATCAATTACAGCAACTGCGTATTCGTCCGATGGCCTGGTCATGTCTTGGCGGCGGTCGTCTGTTTAATGATGAGGCTTATCAGCCGTTGCGCCAGGAACTTTCCGTTATCGCGCAAGAACTCAACGCTAGTTCTATTGAACAGGTGGTCTATGCCTGGATTTTACGTTTGCCGTCGCAGCCGCTGCCGATTATTGGCTCGGGTAAAATCGAACGCGTACGCGCCGCACTAGAAGCGGAAACGCTGTCATTGTCGCGTCAACAGTGGTTCCGAATCCGCAAGGCGGCACTGGGTTATGACGTGCCGTAATCGCCAACTCGTTGACTTTCCGTTCATGTTTTCGCCAGTGGTTTACACTTAACAGGCGACCACATGTAACGGAGGTTTTATGAAGCGATTAAGTTTAGCGATGGTGACGCTGCTGGCCTGTGCGGGTGCGCAGGCTGCCAGCGAGAAAGTAGAGATGAATCTGGTGACGGCGCAAGGCGTAGGACAGTCTATCGGCACCGTCGTCATCGATGAAACCGAAGGCGGCTTAAAATTTACCCCACACCTTAAAGCGTTGCCGCCGGGCGAGCATGGTTTTCACATTCATGCCAAAGGTAGCTGCCAGCCCGCGATTAAAGACGGCAAAGCGGTTGCCGCAGAAGCCGCTGGTGGTCATCTGGACCCACAAAATACCGGTAAGCATGAAGGACCGGAAGGTCAGGGGCATCTGGGCGACCTCCCGGTGTTAGTCGTTAATAATGATGGTATCGCCACCGAACCGGTTACTGCGCCGCGTCTGAAGTCTCTTGATGAAGTGAAAGATAAAGCGCTCATGATCCATGTGGGCGGCGATAACATGTCCGATCAGCCGAAACCGCTCGGCGGCGGCGGAACGCGTTACGCCTGCGGCGTCATTAAATAACCCGGAGACAGTGTTCCCTGCGCTGGAGCCTGTTCCAGCTGCGACAGCGAACAGTGTAAACGCCAGATAATCGCCGCCAGCTCATGCGCGGCGGGTTGATGATGATGTGCGAGCGTGTCGCAGATACGCTGTAGTTCCTGTAGCGTGACGGCAAGCGGGCGTTGCTGCACGTCGCGCTCGCTCATCACATCGCGCAGCAGGGATATACAAATATCCCGCACCCGGGAAAGCGGATCGGAACGCGACTCCCAGGCGCGCAGCTGCCACACCACATGCGAGCAGTTCAGCAGCACCACTCCCCAACGTAATAACCACCGGCGCGCCAGCGCATCCTGACTATTGCTGAGCTGACTGACGTGATGATAGGTCAGCGATTCAAACTCGCTTTCGCTATGGGAAGGGTGACGGCTAAGCTGATCGACGAAATCCCGGCGTAGCGCGCGGATATGGCGGCGGCTTTTTACGGCATCGGAACCGGGGCGCAAAATCGCAAACGCCAGCCAGGAAATCGCGACGCCGACGATCTTGGCGGTATTATCGTTAAGGAAGTCGGCGAAGTCGTACACCGGTGGATTGGTCACGGCGATGAATGAGCCCATAAAAACGATAAGCTGCCCCCACAGTCCCGCCAGCTTAGGCATCTGCAGTTTAAGCAGTTGCATCGTGACGAACAGCGGAAAAAGGAAAAGCAAGAATTGCCACAGATCGGTGATTTGCACCATCAGGCCAAATTTCACCACGAAGCTGAATAAGGACAGCAGCACTAAAGTACGCATCAATAAGGAAAGCGACTTAAACGGCGTGGCGACGATGGAGTAGAGGACGCAACTGATCGCCGCCAGGGTTAATGCGCCGGGCCCGGATTCCCATTGCACGCCAATACTCCAGGCGCCAATCACCGTGAGCGTGCAAAAGGTACGCACGCCGCTCCAGATGGCCTCTGCGTTATCCGTATGCCGCGCAAGGCCGGGAGTGCGGCGGATATGGATTTGATCCACCGGCGCGCCGCTTTCGATCAGATATAATTGACGGCTGCTGCGCAGATATAGCTGGCAAAAATAGCGTAATCGCTGCCAGAACGCGAGGTGACGATAATCCTGTTCATCCTGCGGGCATAGCGGCGCAATAATCCGCGCCACGGTGTAGCTGTCCGCGCGCGGTTTTGCCAACTCAGCTAAGAGTTGTTCAATGACTTCGCGGCTGTTTTCCGGCGGCGTCGGCCAGTTTAAAAGCATTCTACGCAGACTGGAGATCACGCTGGTTAGCCGTAATTGCTGGTGTAACAATGCATTTAGCAATGCATTCTGACGGCGAAAACGGTAGTGACTCCAGAAGGCCTGAATACGCAGCAGGTTCATGGTCAGGATTTGCCCAATGACCCCCTCATGCGCGGAGCGGATAGCGTCGGTAGTCTCCGGCTGCCACAGTAGACTGGCATGTTCCAGCAAGCGCGCATGCATGTTTTTCAACGCGGTGAGCAGGGCAGTGCCATCCGATGTGCTGGGTAGGATCATCATCATCATGCCGCCACAGAGGATGCCGACGATAACTTCACATACACGTGCCTGGGCGATATCCCACAACTGCGTGATTTCTACAATATTAACCATCGGGAACGCGATGATCGCCGCCGTGTAGCCGGACAACTGGAAAGCATAAGCGGCATTATTGGTAAAATGCGCGCAGGCCCAGGTACAAAAACCGATCCAGGCGGCCATGCTAAATAAGAACAACCAGGGTTCATTCAGCGTATGGCCGGCAATAATCAACGCGGCGGTCGCGCCGAGTAAACTCCCGGCAATACGCCCCAGACTTTTACTGATTACGCCGCCTACGGTCGGAAAGCTCACCACTGCGGCCGAAGTCATCGCCCAGTAGGGCTCATCCAGATTGAGATAATAAGCGAATGTCAGCGCGAGACACATGGCAATGGTATTGCGCAACGCGTAACGCCACTGGCCGGAGGTCGCTTTAAACCAGGGCGTATTTCGCAGGGCCGGCAGGGAGAGTTTCATTACCGCTGTCCAATGGCTACGCTGCAGGTAGTGCCGGAGACGAGCGTGATATCCTGCGGCAAAGCGTCAAATTCGATACGTACCGGTACGCGTTGCGCCAGACGTACCCACGGTACGTTGGGTTTGATATCGGGCACTAAACCGGAGTCACTTTCCACGCTTTGGTCGTAAATAGCGCGCCCGATACTGCCAACGTGACCCTGTAACTTAACATTGCCACTATACAGTGTTATTAATGCAGGCTCACCTTCGCGGATATGGCGTAGTTTGGTTTCTTCGAAATATCCCATTACATAAAATGAATGGCTATCTACCAGGGCGAAAAGTGGCTTACCGGTGCTAGCATAATCACCGGTACGCGTGGAAAGGTTGGTCACCCAGCCGGATACCGGCGCTTTTACTTCCGTCTGGCTAAGCTGCCACTGCGCCTGTTTTAACGTTGCCAGTGCGACATCTACGCTGGCCTGCATCGCTTTAACATTCAGATTGGCGCTATCCAGATCTTCAGCAGAGATGTAGTTACGCGATAAATGTCGACGTCGATCGGCTTCATTATTCGCTTTTGCCAGATCGGACTGCGCTTTGGCCAACTGTGCCTGCGCGTTAAGTTCTGCAATATGGAAGGGCGTTTTATCAATGACAAAGAGAACGTCCCCAGCGTTGACGAACTGATTATCTTTGATATTGAGTTGGGTAATGCTGCCAGAAACCTGTGGCGTTACGCTGACCTGTTCCGCGCGGATTTTACCATCGCGCGTCCACGGTGACTGCATATAGTAATTCCATAACCACCACGCGGCCAGAACGGCGACGACGGCGACAATGAGAGTAGAAAAATATTTTATTGTTTTTAACGACATATTTACCACACGATCAGTAAAACGAGGCCCAGACATACGCAAAGCGTAAAGAGGGAGAGATCCATTAACAGGGGATGCCAGATTTCATCAGAGTATATCCGGTCACGCAGGAGTCGGTGAATAAACAACCAGATAACGAACCCAAGCGCAAAGGCTTTGAAGAATGGCGGAAAGTAAACAGATGCTCCCAACATGAGATCTTGTAAGGGCAATCCTGTGGCGTTGAGTATACACTTCACAAGCAATGTTCCTTTGCGTCAGACATCGATGCTTTAGTTTTAGCCAAAACCGAAGCTACAGGTGCCAGGTGCGCACTATGTCTGAAAAAATGTCTATTGGTAAGCAAATTTAGCAATACATTTGTTTTGAGAATACAAATACTGCACACTATTCTAAAATCAGCATAATAACTTAGCAAGCTAATTATAAGGAGGTGAAATTGGAATCGCCACTAGGTTCTGATCTGGCACGGTTGGTGCGCATTTGGCGTGCTCTGATTGACCATCGCCTCAAGCCTCTGGAATTGACGCAGACACATTGGGTCACGTTGCACAATATTCATCAATTGCCGCCTGACCAGTCGCAGATTCAATTGGCTAAAGCGATAGGCATTGAGCAGCCATCGCTGGTACGCACGTTGGATCAACTTGAAGATAAGGGGCTAATTTCGCGGCAAACCTGCGCCAGCGATCGTCGCGCTA
Organism: Salmonella sp. K21076; assembly: GCF_039650795.1. Taxonomy (NCBI): domain Bacteria; kingdom Pseudomonadati; phylum Pseudomonadota; class Gammaproteobacteria; order Enterobacterales; family Enterobacteriaceae; genus Salmonella; species Salmonella sp. K21076. The sequence continues at coordinate 76,258 of NZ_JBCLYA010000049.1, read as the reverse complement.
AGCGGATTAAACTGACCGAAAAAGCGGAGCCGCTGATCGCTGAGATGGAAGAGGTCATTCATAAAACGCGCGGTGAAATTTTGGCTGGGATTTCTTCAGAGGAGATTGAGCTTCTGATTAAACTTGTCGCTAAACTTGAACACAACATTATGGAATTGCACTCTCACGATTGAGGTGCAGGGGCATACGTGTGGCCATGTGACCACACGTAAAGCCTGGTTTAGCGTGGAGAGACAGTAACCTGGCTGCCGTTGCTGGCCAGCACGACACGCTGACCTGCCGAGAAACGCGTATTTCCTTGTTTCTGCACAACCATAATGGTGTTGCCATCGTCTTTACGAATTTCCAGTTCCACACCCTGGGTTTTATTCATTGCGCTCTGGACGCCCTGGCCCGCTACGCCACCAGCCACCGCGCCTGCCGCGGTCGCCAGTGAACGACCCGTACCGCCGCCGATAGTGTTGCCGAGGAATCCGCCCAACACCGCGCCGCCGATAGCGCCAATCACGTTAGAATCATCACCGCCCTGAATTTGAACCGGACGAACGTTAACGATAGTACCGTACGTTACATTCTGAACTTGTTTAGCCTCGGATGCGGTATAAACATCACCCGAAAGGCTATCATTGTTAACACACCCAGCTAAGGATAACCCCATCAGTGAAACGGCCAGTACACGTTTAATCATTTACCCATCTCCTGTTCTTCACGAAACGCTATTTCAGCATCCCTATAGCTAAATTATATGGCATTTATGCAGTTAAGGTCATATCTTCTGCCGAAAGAATGTAAAAATCATAATCAGAAGTTAATTAACTAATCTTAAACGAAGTGGGAAGCAAGAAAAGATAGGTTATTGATATCCGTGGACGGCACGGCAAAAAACGTGACGCGGGCATCGCATTGCAAAATACGTTATGCCGAGTGTTAAGGCTTAACCCAGCTTAATAAGGAAGAGGTATGAAATCGGGCCGTTTTATTGGCGTTATGTCCGGGACCAGCCTTGATGGTGTGGATGTTGTACTGGCGGCAATTGATGAAACCATGGTTGCGCAACAGGCAAGTCTCACCTGGCCCATTCCCGTTCATCTGAAAAAAGGCATTCTCGATATTTGCCAGGGACAACCGCTTACGCTCTCGCAACTCGGCCAGCTGGATACCCAGTTAGGCCGGCTTTTTGCACAGGCGGTTAATGCGCTGTTAGCGCAACAACGTTTGCAGCCGCGGGATATCGTCGCCATTGGTTGTCATGGGCAAACGGTCTGGCATGAGCCGACCGGCGAGGCCCCGCATACGCTGCAAATTGGCGATAATAATCACATCGTCGCCCATACGGGGATTACAGTGGTCGGCGATTTTCGGCGGCGGGATATTGCGCTGGGCGGACAAGGCGCGCCGCTGGTGCCCGCTTTCCATCACGCGCTGTTGGGACATCCGACGGAAAAACGTATGGTCCTGAATATCGGCGGCATCGCCAATTTATCTCTGCTTTTCCCCGGACAGGCGGTGCGCGGGTACGACACGGGGCCGGGTAATATGTTGATGGATGCGTGGATTTGGCGACAATGCGCGCAGCCCTACGACAAAGACGCGGCATGGGCGAAAGAAGGTCAGGTTATTCTTCCATTGCTGCAAAAGATGTTGCGCGATCCGTACTTTGCTGCGTCGGCGCCCAAAAGTACAGGACGCGAATATTTCAACTATGGCTGGTTAGAGCGTCATCTTACGGCTTTCCCTGGCGCAGACGCGCGCGATGTACAGGCCACGCTGGCGGAGCTGACGGCGGTCTCCATCGCCCAACAGGTGCTGCTCAATGGCGGCTGCGAGCGGCTGATGGTCTGTGGCGGCGGAAGCCGGAATCCGTTAGTGATGGCCCGTCTGGCGGCGCTGTTGCCCGGTATCGAGGTTTCGACCACCGATAAGGCGGGGATCAGCGGCGATGATATGGAAGCGCTGGCCTTTGCATGGCTTGCCTGGCGAACGCTCGCGGGCCTGCCGGGAAATTTACCTTCCGTGACGGGGGCTACAGAAGCCAGTGTTTTAGGCGCTATTTACCCGGCTAACCCAATAACTCAGAGTTAACTGAATTTTTCCCGGACCCTATATCGGTAAACTAGCAAGGTCAGGAAGGGGCGTTTGCCCTTCCAGAAGCAGGAGAGCTTTCGGGATATGCCTATGAAAAAGATCGCAATAATGTTTTTACCTGTGCTGCTGACCGGCTGTAGCGTTTATCAACAATTTGTTGAACGTATGCAAACGGATACGCTGGAATATCAGTGTGATGAGAAGCCGCTTACCGTTAAAGCCAATAACCCGCGTGAAGAGGTCAGTTTTGTTTATGACAATAAGCTGCTGACCCTGAAGCAAGGAATCTCGGCCTCGGGCGCGCGTTATACCGACGGGATTTATGTTTTCTGGTCGTAAGGCGAGAGCGCCACGGTCTATAAACGAGACAGAATTGTGCTTAATAACTGTCAGTTACAAAATCCGAAGCGTTGAGATTTTCAGTATGGGGGCGCACAATAGCGCCACCCACTGATTATTTCTGATCAACGCCATGTCTGATAACAACCAATTGCAGCAGATCGCGCATCTGCGCCGTGAATACACGAAAGGCGGCTTGCGTCGCCGCGATTTACCCGCTGAACCGTTAACCTTATTTGAGCGCTGGCTTGGGCAAGCGTGTGACGCCAGACTGGCCGATCCAACGGCAATGGTCGTGGCGACCGTAGATGACAAGGGGCAACCGTACCAGCGTATCGTATTGCTCAAACATTATGATGAAAAAGGCCTAGTCTTTTATACTAACCTGGGAAGCCGCAAGGCGCATCAAATTGAGCACAATCCGCGTATCAGTCTGTTATTTCCCTGGCATATGCTTGAACGCCAGGTGATGGTGACAGGCAAAGCCGAGCGTCTCTCCACACTTGAGGTGGTGAGGTATTTCCACAGCCGTCCGCGCGACAGCCAGATCGGCGCATGGGTCTCTAAACAATCCAGCCGCATTTCCGCGCGCGGTATCCTCGAAAGCAAATTCCTGGAGCTCAAGCAGAAGTTTCAACAGGGCGAAGTGCCGTTACCCAGCTTCTGGGGTGGTTTTCGCGTGAGTATCGAACAGATGGAGTTCTGGCAGGGCGGCGAACATCGTCTGCACGATCGCTTTTTATACCAACGCGACGACGGCGCATGGAAAATCGACCGTCTTGCGCCCTAAAGATGCAAAAATCTTGTTTTAAGCACTGGTGCGGATGAATCCGCCGTTTTATGCTATGTCTCTTTCGCGTCTGGCGAAAAGTCGTGTACCGGCAAAGGTGCAGTCGTTTTATACATGGAGATTTTGATGGCAAGCAGTAACTTGATTAAACAATTGCAAGAGCGGGGGCTGGTAGCCCAGGTGACGGACGAAGACGCGTTGGCAGAGCGACTGGCGCAAGGCCCGATCGCGCTCTATTGCGGCTTCGATCCTACCGCTGACAGCTTGCATTTGGGGCATCTGGTTCCATTGTTATGCCTGAAACGCTTCCAGCAGGCAGGGCACAAACCTGTTGCGCTGGTAGGCGGCGCGACCGGTCTGATTGGCGACCCGAGCTTTAAAGCCGCCGAGCGTAAACTGAACACTGAAGAGACCGTTCAGGAGTGGGTGGCGAAAATTCGTAAACAGGTTGCCCCATTCCTGGACTTTGATTGCGGCGAAAACTCCGCCATCGCGGCCAATAACTATGACTGGTTCGGCAGCATGAATGTGCTGACTTTCCTGCGCGATATCGGTAAACATTTTTCCGTTAATCAGATGATCAACAAAGAAGCGGTGAAGCAGCGTCTGAACCGTGACGATCAGGGTATCTCTTTCACGGAGTTCTCTTATAACCTGCTACAGGGGTACGACTTCGCTTGTCTGAATAAACTGCACGGCGTTGCCTTACAGATTGGCGGTTCTGACCAGTGGGGGAACATCACTTCCGGTATCGACCTGACCCGTCGCCTGCACCAGAATCAGGTATTTGGTTTGACCGTTCCGCTGATTACCAAAGCTGACGGCACGAAATTCGGTAAAACCGAAGGCGGCGCTGTCTGGCTGGATCCGAAGAAAACCAGTCCGTACAAATTCTACCAGTTCTGGATTAACACCGCAGATGCCGATGTTTATCGCTTCCTGAAATTCTTCACTTTTATGGACATTGAGGAGATCAATGCCCTGGAAGAAGAAGATAAAAACAGCGGTAAAGCGCCGCGCGCGCAGTATGTACTGGCCGAGCAGGTGACGCGCCTGGTTCATGGTGAAGAGGGGCTGGTCGCGGCGAAACGGATCACTGAATGCCTGTTCAGCGGTTCACTGAGCGCGCTGAGCGAAGCTGACTTTGAGCAGTTGGCCCAGGACGGCGTACCGATGGTTGAAATGGAAAAAGGCGCCGACCTGATGCAGGCGCTGGTAGACGCCGAACTCCAGCCGTCACGTGGTCAGGCGCGTAAGACTATCGCCTCCAACGCTGTCACTATCAATGGTGAAAAACAATCCGATCCTGAATACATCTTTAACGATGAGGACCGTCTGTTTGGCCGCTATACCTTATTACGTCGCGGCAAAAAGAACTATTGTCTGATTTGCTGGAAATAAGGCATTAAGTAACAGGGAGTGAGAAATCACTCCCTTATTTTTGATGTTCAGGTAAAAAAATGAAGAATATCCTCGCTATCCAGTCCCATGTTGTTTTCGGACATGCGGGCAACAGCGCCGCCGAATTTCCCATGCGCCGTCTTGGCGCGAATGTTTGGCCGCTGAATACCGTTCAGTTTTCTAACCACACGCAATATGGTAAATGGACCGGCTGTGTCATGCCGCCCAGCCATCTGACTGAGATTGTCCAGGGGATTGCGGACATTGGCCAGTTAGCGCACTGCGACGCCGTACTTAGCGGTTACCTGGGATCTGCCGAGCAGGGAGAACACATTCTCGGTATTGTGCGCCAGGTTAAAGCAGCAAATCCGCAGGCAAAATATTTCTGCGATCCCGTGATGGGGCATCCGGAAAAGGGTTGTATCGTGGCGCCTGGCGTCGCAGAGTTCCATGTGCGTTATGCGCTACCCGCCAGCGATATTATCGCGCCTAACCTGATTGAACTGGAAATTCTCAGCAAACATAGCGTGAATAATGTGAATGACGCCGTGCAGGTGGCGCGAGAACTGATTGCTCAGGGGCCAGAAATTGTACTGGTAAAACATCTCGCCCGCGCCGGTTACAGTTCAGAACGCTTTGAAATGCTGCTGGTGACAGCGCAGGAAGCCTGGCATATTAGCCGTCCGCTGGTGGATTTCGGCTCACGTCAGCCGGTTGGCGCTACAGCGAGCTATCCGGCAACATGACATTAATTCAGTCCTTCCGCTTTAAGCGCTGCCGCAACGGTCGGTCTTTTTGCGACACGCTGCATATAACTTTCAATATGCGTTGACCCGTCCATATTCAGTTTTACGCCATAGGCCCAACGCAATACGGTAAACAGATAAGCGTCTGCAATGGTAAAACGCTGGCCGCAAATCCACTGGTCGTCTGAAAGCGACTCATCCACATACTGAAATTTCTTTTCCAGACCGGCGCGAACGGCGGGTTTAAGTGTTTCCGGCGTGTCAGGGCGGAACAGCGGGGTAAAGCCTTTATGCAGTTCCGTTGCAATATAGTTGAGCCATTCCAGCGTATGATAGCGAGCAAGACTACTTACCGGCGCCAGAAGCTGGCGGTCGGGAACGCTGTCGGCGAGGTACTGCATAATGGCGACGCCTTCAGTCAACAGTGTGCCGTCATCCAGCAGCAGAGCCGGAACCTGTCCTTTAGGGTTGACTGCCAGGTAATCATCACCGTTTTCCAGGCGTTTTTTCGCGAGATCGACGCCATCAAGCGTAAAGTCTTTGCCAATTTCGCGCAGGATAATATGGGAAGCAAGAGAGCAGGCACCCGGTTTGTAGAACAGTTTCATCGGTAACTCCTTTTTGCTGAGGTTTAAAGTATGGTAGTGCGGGGACGAGCAAAAAAAAAGCCGCTAACGCACAGTTAGCGGCCTGAATGTTGTTTCCCGGAAAATTAAACTGTAGCGGCTTTAGAGCCTTTTTCAGCGGTATCATCGTCCTGGGTCATACGGTTCAGCTTAGGCGCTGTCAGCAGCATCAGGACGGCGATAACGGCGGTTGCTATGCCAATCTGCATAAATACGCGACCATAGACTTCTAGGGACATCAGTGGGTCAGTCACGTCGCTCGGCACAGCCATCAGGTTGGCGACATAACCGCCGATGATGTTAGCGCCTGCCGTTGTCAGGAACCAGCTACCCATGATGAAGCCCATCAGACGCTGCGGAACCAACTGTGCGACCATTGCCAGGCCCAGACCGGAGATCATCAGCTCACCGATACTTTGCAGGCCGTAGCTTGCGATCAGCCAGTTTACGGATACGATGCCGGCATCGTTCGCAAATTTGGCGCCCAGCGGCAGAATCAGGAACGCGCCGGAACACAGCACCATACCAATGGCGAATTTCATCGGCATCGGCAGCGTATCGCCCATCCTGTTATAAATAGCGGCCAGAATCGGGCTGCCGGTAATGATCCAGAATGGGTTCAGCGCCTGATACTGTTCCGGTTCGAACGCGATACCGAGAATAGAGTGCTCGACGTTACGAATGGCAAAGAAGTTCAGCGACGTCGGCATCTGGCTGTACAGTACGAAGAAGATAATCGCCTGCAGCATCAAAATAAAGGCGACGATCATTTTACGGCGAGCCGCGCCGTGCATGGAAAACGCTTCTTTACCGAAAATAATGACGATGCCAAGAGCGATTACGCCCAGCACCATACGCGCGATATCCTGGTTGTGCAGCAGCCAGGTGGCGACCGCAATCAGAACGACAATACCCACGATTGTCAGCAGCAGATTACGGAAGTTGATCGGTTCAAAGTCGGGTTTGGAACCGTAGCTTTTCACCCAGCGCTGGCAGAAAGCAAAGTTAACGACGGTTATCAGCATACCGACGACGCTAAGCGCAAACGCGGTGCTCCAGCCATAACGCGCCGCCAGCCACGGCGTCGCCAGCATAGAGAAGAAGGAGCCGATGTTGACGGACATATAATACATCGTAAATGCGCCGTCGAGACGCGGATCGTCCTTCGCGTAACAGGTAGACAGCAGGGAAGACGGGTTAGCTTTAAACAGACCATTACCCACAGCGATAGCCGCCATGCCCATATAGACGATGCCAGCGTCATGACCAGACCATGCGACCAGCGCATAACCGATAGCCAGCACCACGGCACCCAGCATAATAACGCGTTTGGTGCCCAGAATTTTATCACCTAACCAACCGCCAATGGCGACCAGGCCGTACACCAGCGCACTGAAGGAAGAGAAAAGGGTGATGGAATCCGCTTCTGACATACCCAGTTGTTTTACCAGGTAGACGGCCATAATGCCTTGCAGGCCGTAATAACCAAAACGCTCCCATAACTCTATCGAGAAGATTAGATAGAACGCCTTCGGTTGTTTGAAAGCGTTCAAACTGACGCTTTCAGTTGGTTTTTTGTTTGCAGTAGACACTTTTACCTCTTTTTTACGCCCCGTATTAACAGGGATTGTCTGGCGCGTGATGAGTCAGACTCATCCGTCCGATTGTTATATTGGAGGGGAAACGGCAGGTAATGTTCACTATCTTTCCTCTCCAGACAAGAGCTTTGTAATAATCTGTTACATATAACTCTTCTGGTTGAATCGTCCGATGTCAGAAATGTTATCCAGCGTTAAATTTCTTCATTTGAAGAATGGCAGATTTTTACACTGCAAAAAGGCCATTAGTTTGGATAAAAGGCGATATCTTCTGCTATTTAAGGTGAAAAGCAGTGATATAGGCCATTATCTGAAAAAATGGCAGAGTAATGTTTTGTAGTGAAAACGGGGCGTCAGTCTATCCGGTTGTAAATGTAACCTTAGGTGTCATTAAATTTCACATGAAGTTATCAAAGTGATCCTGATCACGGATAGATAGAAATTTTTGCGATTAAAAAATGATTAACCTGACGTGGAGGGAAAACGAAAGCACATTACATCAGAAAAAGGACAGAGACTGGAATGATTGATGGCTAAAATAGATCCAGGCCGAAGGTGGGAGCGCGCTGGTATGACGGGCGCACTCCGACCATATCAAATATCGACTTTTTCTTTGTATTCGCAAAGGTCTTCAATGAGGCAGGAGCCGCAGCGGGGTTTTCGGGCGATACAGGTATAGCGGCCATGCAAAATTAACCAGTGATGGCAGTCCACTTTGAACTCATTCGGCACCACTTTCAGTAACTTCTCTTCTACCTGCTCGACATTTTTACCCGGCGCGAACTGTGTTCGGTTGCATACACGAAATATATGCGTATCAACGGCGATGGTCGGCCAGCCGAAGGCGGTATTTAGCACCACGTTAGCGGTTTTACGCCCCACGCCGGGAAGCGCTTCCAGCGCCGCCCGATCCTCCGGCACTTCGCCATTATGCTTGTCCATTAAAATACGGCAGGTCTTAATCACGTTTTCCGCTTTACTGTTAAATAAGCCGATGGTTTTGATATAGGATTTCACGCCTTCTACGCCCAGTTCCAGCATCGCGGCTGGCGTATTGGCGGCCGGGTAAAGTTTGGCGGTCGCCTTGTTCACGCTGACGTCGGTTGCCTGCGCGGAAAGCAACACGGCAATCAGCAACTCAAACGGCGACGTGAAATTGAGTTCCGTTGTGGGGTGCGGATTGCTGTCGCGCAGGCGCGTCAGAATTTCCAGCCTTTTTGCTTTGTTCATCAGACTTTCCCTGTTTCACCGGCCGGAACAGCGGAAGGCGCGGTTTCGGCGCGGCGTTTCTTCATTTTTTCATCAATAAGATATTTTACCGCCAGCATGAGTCCCAGACCGATAAACGCGCCTGGCGGCAGCATCGCCAGCAGGAAAGGCGAGTCGGTGTGAAATATCTCGACCCGTAATACTTTTGCCCAGCCTCCCAGCAGGCTATCCGCGCCATCGAAAAGCGTACCATTCCCGAGGATCTCGCGCAGTGAGCCCAGCACGAACATCGCGCCTGTCGCGCCCATGCCGATGGAAAAACCGTCCAACGCGGAAAGCCACGGTCCTTTTTTCGCGGCAAACGCTTCGGCGCGACCAACAACTATGCAGTTCGTTACAATCAGCGGAATAAAAATCCCTAAAGACTGATACAGACCGAACGCATACGCATTGATCAGCATCTGTACTGCGCTGACCACCGAAGCAATGATCATAACGTAAATCGGGATACGGATTTCTGCCGGCGTCCAGCGACGTAGTGCGGACACCGTAAGGTTGGTCAGCGTTAATACCAGCGTTGTGGCGAGACCCAGCCCCAGAGCGTTGGTTGCCGTAGACGTCACTGCCAGTAAAGGGCACAGGCCAAGTAGCTGCACCAGAGCAGAGTTATTTTTCCATAACCCCTGAACAACAATGTCTTTTATTTCGCTCATGGCTATTCTCCACAGGCGGTTAAATGGGGGAGCTGAGCGGGCAGTGATTCGGCGTACAGCCCGGCGCGTTTAACCGCATTCACTACGGCGCGCGGCGTTATTGTCGCCCCGGTAAATTGATCAAAATCACCGCCATCTTTTTTCACCGCCCAGTGCGTATCATTTTCACCGCTGATGGTTTTACCGCTAAAGTGGGTAATCCAGTCAGACAAACGGCGCTCAATTTTATCACCTAACCCTGGCGTCTCATGATGTTCCGTCACGCGCGTCCCCAGGATAGTACCGTTGAAATCTGCGCCAACAATAAGCTGGATAGCGCCGGAATAGCCATCTGGCGCGGTGGCCTCAATGATGGCCGCTACGGGTTTATCATCCTTGCGAGCGATAAAAACACGGTGTGTGCCTTTGCCGAGGGCGGGCGCATCGACCAGATAACAGCTCTCTTGCAGATTATTATTGTAACGATCTGGCGGCAATACCTGATCGAACAGGGCATGTTGTTGTTGCAGCGCTTGTTCGTGGATGGTTGATTTTGTCATCTGATTAATCACCGCGGTCAATCCCGTAGAGCCTGCGGCAAAAAGCGCCAGCGTAATACCGTGTTTACGAATCGTTTTCAGCATGGTTTATCCTTTGCGATGTCCATAGACGCGGGGGCGCGTGTAGTAGTCGATCAGAGGAACCGTGATATTCGCCAACAGGACAGCAAAAGCAACGCCGTCCGGATAGCCGCCGAAGCTACGAATCAGCCACACTAATACCCCAGCCAGCGCGCCGAAAATTAAACGTCCACGGTTGGTCGTGGAGGCGGTAACCGGATCCGTCAAGATAAAAAATGCGCCCAGCATGGTGGCGCCTGACAGCAGATGAAGCTGCGGCGAGGCCAGCGTAGCGGGCGAGAAAAGCCAACCTAACGCGGCGCATAGCGCCAGCGTGAGCAGAAAACTGACCGGGATATGCCAGCGGATGGCTTTTTGCCACAGCAGGAATACGCCGCCGACAAGCCAGGCGAGGTTAACCCACTGCCAGCCCACGCCAGCCAGCGCACCGCTGTATATCGGGTACTGCATGATTTGCTCAACGGAGTGCCCGGCGCGCAAGGACGTTTTAAACGTATCCAGCGGCGTCGCCTGGCTGATACCGTCAATACCGATACGTAGTAGCGTCATATCGCCGCCGCTGGCGGTATGCCCGCTAAAAATCATCCGTAACGTGTCCAGTATATCGGGCGTTGTTGCGGCTATTTCATAAGGCGGCAACCAGCTTGTCATTTGCACCGGAAAGGAAATTAATAGCACCACGTAGCCGATCATGGCCGGATTAAAGGGGTTTTGTCCCAGCCCGCCATATAACTGTTTAGCGATAATAATGGCGAATCCGGTTCCCAGCACGACCATCCACCAGGGCGCGAGCGGAGGGATGCTGACCGCCAGCAAAAGCCCCGTCAATAACGCGGAATAATCCTGCAGGTGACTGGCGACCGATTGTTTGCGCAGTCTAAGGACAATGGCTTCCGCGACGAGCGCCGTGATAGCAGCCAGAACGATCTGGAAAAGCGTTCCCCAACCAAAAAACCACGTCTGCGCGGCAATCCCCGGCAGAGCGGCGATTAATACCAGCAACATGATTCGCGATGTCTGGCGCTGGTTATGGGTATAAGGCGAGCTTGCGATTCTGAATACCATTTAATCCTCGTTAACAACCTGCTGCTGTGCTGCTTTTTTTGCCTGAACGCGAGCGATAGCCGCAGCAACCGCGGCTTTACGCGGGTCGGCCGGTTCGACAGGTTCGCTTACGGTCTGCTGCTCCTGCTTACGGGCTTTGGCACGGGCGATCGCCGCTTCCACCGCGGCTTTACGCGGATCGACCGGTTCGGCGGGTTCGCTTCCGGCCTGCTGCTCCTGTTTGCGGGCTTTGGCGCGGGCGATAGCCGCTTCCACCGCGGCTTTACGCGGGTCGACCGGCTCGGCAGGTTCGCTTCCGGCCTGCTGCTCCTGCTTACGAGCTTTGGCGCGGGCGATAGCCGCTTCCACTGCGGCTTTACGCGGATCGTCGCCGGATATCGCGCTGTCAGCCATCGGATGAGCGGCTTGTTTAGCGCGCGCTTGCGCTTTACGCGCTTCACGGGCCGCGATGACGGCGCTATTGTCTGGCAGACTACCCGCCTGAATAACCACCGGTTGCGTGGCCTGCGCCTGTTTCTCTTTTACCCGCGCCAGCGCAGCGGCAATGGCATCCTGATCTTTTGCCGCTGGTTGTACCGCTGCGCTCTTGTGACGTGCAAGGCGGGCGGCTTTTTCGCGCTCCAGTCTTGCCTGACGAGCCTCAAAACGCGCTTTGGCTTCGGCGGCGCGTTTTTCTTCAAGCCTGATCGCATTAATCTCCGCTTTTTCCTGACGGAAATATTGGACGAGCGGAATATTACTCGGGCAGACCCAGGCGCAGGCGCCGCATTCTATACAATCAGCAATATGGTGAGCGGTAGCCTTGTCATGCTGCTGCCCTTTGCTGAACCAATAAAGCTGCTGCGGTAAAAGGTCGGCAGGGCAGGCGTCAGCGCAAGCGCTGCAACGAATACAGCTTTTCTCTTCCTGAGGCGCCCCCATTTCAGTCACGGATGGCGCCAGCAGGCAGTTGGTGATTTTTACGACCGGTACGTCAAGCCAGGGAAGGGTGAATCCCATCAACGGGCCGCCCATGATGACCATCTGGTCAGCAGAGGGGCAGAACCCGGCATCGTTAAGCAAATGACGAACGGGAGTGCCGAGCCGCGCCCAGACGTTACCCGGACGGCTTATCGCTTCACCCGTTAAGGTGACGACGCGTTCTGTGATCGGTTCGCCGTCAACCACGGCGCGTTTCACGGCATATGCCGTACCGACGTTTTGCATCAGCACGCCAATATCAGAGGAGCGCCCGCCGTGGGGAACCTGTTTTCCCGTCAGTATTTGGGTGAGCTGTTTTGCGCCGCCGGAAGGGTATTTGGTCGGGATAACACGTAATGAAATATCATGAGCGTCAGCCAGTACGGCGCGCAGCATGGAAATAGCCTGCGGTTTGTTATCTTCAATGCCGATTAATACCTCACGCGGTTGCAGAATATGCGCCAGGATGCGAATACCTTCCACAATCTGCGCGGCGCAGTCCTGCATCAGACGATCGTCCGCCGTAATGTAAGGTTCGCACTCTGCGGCATTGATAATAAGCGTGGTGATTTTATCGTCGCCGCCCTGCAATTTAACGCCGGTGGGAAACCCTGCGCCGCCAAGCCCGGCAACGCCATACTGATGAATGCGTTCAATGAGCGCTTCACGGCTGTGGGCGCGGTAATCAGACCAGCCCTCGCGTTCAATCCAGCGGTCCTCGCCGTCGGCATCAATGATGACGCTTAACTCCGCCAGCGCCGAAGGATGCGCCGTCGAGTGGGGCGCAATAGCGATAACCGTCCCGGAGGTGGGCGCGTGTACCGGCAGCATTCTCCCACGTCCACGGGTAAGCGCCTGGCCGCGTAGCACGCGATCGCCGACGCTAACGCACAGCTCGCCCTCAGCGCCAATGTGCTGTTTTAAAGGGATAACAAAGCGCGGCGCCAAAGGCACCTGGCGCAGCGGCGTGCCGTTTGACTGGGACTTCATTTCGGGCGGATGAATACCACCGTCGAAATCCCAGATTTTATCTTTTCTGAAAGCGGAAAATAGTTTAAGCATGTTGTTCCACGGGAATGATGCGAACGGGAATGGTGTTCAAATCCCATTTCCAACTGTCGGGCGTCTCATTCACCGGACGTAATTCGATGCAGTGCGTCGGACACGGATCGACGCACAGATTACAGCCAGTACAGAGATCGCTCATGACCGTGTGCATGGCGCGCGTTGCGCCAACGATGGCGTCAACCGGGCAGGCCTGAATGCATTTTGTGCAGCCAATGCAGTTATTTTCATCAATAACTGCCAGCATACGTACTGGCGCGGCCTGCTGTTCTTCACCATCGCATGGTTGCGGCTCTACGTTTAGCAACTCTGCCATTTTCAGCATGACGGCTTCGCCGCCGGGCGCGCAACGATTGATTTTCTCGCCCTGGAGACCCACGGCTTCGGCGTAGGGGCGACAGCCGGGATAGCCGCACTGACCACACTGACTCTGCGGCAAAATCGCATCGATTTTTTCAACAACCGGATCATCTTCAACCGCGAATCGGCGGGAGGCATAACCCAGAATGGCGCCGAACACCAGACCCAGAAGGGTCAGGGCGCCAACGGCAATCCAGATAGTATTCATTACAACTTCACCAAACCACTAAAGCCCATAAAGGCCAAAGACATTAATCCTGCGGTAATCAATGCTATCGCGTTACCACGAAAAGGGGCGGGCACATCCGCCACGGCAAGGCGTTCGCGGATAGCGGCAAACAGAACCATCACTAATGAAAAACCGACGGCGGCGGAAAATCCGTACAGCGCCGACTGAAGAAAGTGATGACCGAGATTAATATTCAGTAACGCTACGCCCAGAACCGCACAGTTAGTGGTAATCAGTGGTAAGAAGATGCCTAACAAGCGGTATAACGCCGGGCTGGTTTTCCGCACAACCATTTCGGTAAATTGCACGACCACAGCAATGACGAGGATAAAGGCCAGCGTCCGCAGATAAATCAGATCCAGCGGAATAAGTATCCAGGTGTCGATAAGCCAGGCGCATATCGACGCCAGCGTCATGACAAAGGTCGTCGCGAGGCCCATCCCCATGGCGGTTTCCAGTTTTTTGGATACGCCCATAAAGGGACAAAGGCCCAGGAATTTGACCAGTACAAAGTTATTGACCAGTACAGTTCCGACAAAGAGCAGCAGGTAATCAGTCATGTTTCGGCCTGAAATAAAAAAGCCGCCTATTATCTGTCAAACTACCACAGGCGACAACAGGTTAACTGTAGGGTTATTACGGATTAACAAACGTTGTTTTAACGCGCGCTGAACGTTTGAGATAAGGCACAATGAGCGCCGTCGCCAACAGTGGGAAGAGTAACTGACGCACGGCAAAGGCATCTGAGACGGGCGAAAAGGCAAATGCTTTAACCGCCAGTAACACCGACACCAGCAGCCAGATAATGTAATGCTTTGGCACGCAGCGTCTGCGCTTGAAGAATGCGATCGTCAACCACAAGGTATAGTACCACATGGCGATAGCGGTAATAAATGAAATGCCCCATAGCAGTAAATTACCGGTTTCCTGTCCGCTAAGCGTTTTGAACGTTTGCGGTGTGGCAAGCGCCATAACGTAGAGTAATAACGCCAGCGAGGCGCTCAACAACGCGACTAACAGCCAGGCTAACGGGCCAAGAAGCCAGCCTCCAATTCGTTGTGGCGGTGTTGTAGTCATATCTTCTCCGGGGTTACGCGCGTTAACGGTCATGCCGCTCATTTTGGGGCAAATATTATAAGGTTTTTGATGTTAAACGCTACTTTCTTTATTGCACATAGCGCCAGACGGATTGCGGAACCTGACCTACATCAAACAGGCGTCCTCCGGAAACCAGCTCGGCACGGCGGTGATCTGCAGCGCGATACATATTAACGATGTCCATGTCATCAGTAAGGGTATAGTTAAGGTGGTCGAACAGTTTTTCCAGACTTTCGAGCGAACTAATTTTGCGGAATTTTAATAGATAATCCTGAACAGTCATATAAAGTTGATCCATATTAAATATAATGCCAACGGAGTAGTCACTGATAAAAAAATAAACAAAATTGCACCAGTGAGAGGTCAGGGGTGCAGGTAAAAAGGGAATATTCTTACCGGTAAAGAGTCAGGCGCCACATGGCGCCTGGGGCGAAAGGTTAACGCGCTTTACTACAACAGGCAATAAACGTCAGACCAGATAGAACATATTTCGTTTTTTTTGCCGGTTTTTGACTTTTCTTTGCACGCCCCGGGGCGCTGCTTACCGTACCGCGCGAAAATGCCTTTACATTATCTGACGCTTACTTCTTCTGAACGGAAGCCGTGGGCTCAGGTGGTTGGTAATTGTCAATATGGTTGGCAATACCTAAAAGAATGACTGAGATAATGAGAACTATCCACCCAGTTAATTCAATAAGACGATTCATTATTGACGACATTTGCTTTGATTTATCCATAAACACAGAGAGTAAATGTTACTTTCCTGGCGAACGGTCGGCAAGAGGGAGGGGAACGATTTCAGCCTCTGTTCTGTAACAAGTTAATCATTTGATGCTACGTTGATGGTCAGGACGCTATTGCGGCTAGTCGCACGATGGTGTGGAATAGCGATATCTAAAACCGGAGGCAGTGAGATGAATGACAAAATCCGCGTTGGGTTAATCGGTTATGGCTACGCCAGTAAAACCTTTCATGCGCCCTTAATTATGGGAACGCCAGGGTTAGAGCTTGCGGCGGTATCCAGCAGCGATGAAACAAAAGTGAAAGCAGACTGGCCGGCGGTCTCCGTGGTCTCTGAGCCCCGACATTTATTTAACGATCCGCATATCGACCTGATCGTGATCCCGACGCCCAACGATACCCATTTCCCGCTGGCGAAAGCTGCGCTGGAAGCCGGTAAGCATGTGGTGGTTGATAAACCCTTTACCGTGACACTGTCACAGGCGCGAGAATTGGATGCGCTTGCGCGGAGCACTGGTCGGGTACTTTCCGTCTTCCACAACCGACGCTGGGACAGCGATTTTTTGACGCTGAAGGCCTTGCTGGCGGATGGCGTGCTCGGCGAGGTGTCCTTGTTTGAATCCCACTTTGATCGCTTCCGTCCCCAGGTGCGCGACCGCTGGCGCGAGCAAGGCGGGCCGGGAAGTGGTATCTGGTACGATCTGGCGCCGCACTTGTTGGATCAGGCCATTCAACTTTTTGGCCTGCCGGTCAGCATGACGGTGGATTTAGCGCAACTGCGTCCGGGCGCGCAATCTACAGATTATTTCCACGCGATTTTATCCTACCCCCAGCGCCGCGTGATTTTGCACGGTACGATGCTGGCCGCGGCGGAATCCGCGCGATACATCGTTCATGGTTCGCGCGGTAGCTATGTTAAATATGGCCTCGATCCCCAGGAAGAACGGTTAAAAAACGGCGAGCGTTTACCGCAGGAAGACTGGGGATACGACATGCGTGACGGCGTATTGACCCTGGTTGAGGGAGAGACGCGCAAAGAAGAGAACTGGCTTACGTTGCCGGGTAACTATCCGGCATATTATGCCGCCATCCGCGATGCGTTAAACGGTAACGGTGAAAATCCCGTGCCGGCAAGCCAGGCGATTCAAATTATGGAGTTGATTGAACTGGGCATGGAATCGGCAAAACATCGCGCGACGCTGTGTCTTGCCTGAGATGTCGCATTTCTCCGCCTGGGATAGCATTAAACCGCAGGCGGAGAAGAGCGTTAGTGTCAATAAAGCAATCTTACGCCGCGGCCACTTTTTCGCGTAGCGCACGTTTTTCGCTATCGCTCAGAAAGGCGATTTCCAGACCGTTAATCTGCGCCTGGCGAATCTGTTCGCGGCTCAATCCTGCCGCTGGCGCGGCGACGTGATATTCATGGATAATATCTACGCCCTGAACAGCCGGATCGTCCGTATTAAGACTGGCGAGAACGCCATGCTCAAGGAAGGTTTTTAGTGGATGATCCGCCAGCGATGCGACGGTACTGGTCTGAATATTCGAGGTCAGACAGGATTCAATACCGATACGCTGCTGTGCAAGAAAATCCATTAACGCGCGATCTTCGACAGCTTTTACGCCATGTCCGATACGCTCGGCCCCCAGTTCGCGAATCGCCTGCCAGATACTTTCCGGCCCTGCGGCTTCGCCAGCGTGAACGGTAATATGCCAGCCCGCATCGCGCGCCCGATTAAAGTGCGACAAAAACAGACTGCCGGGAAAGCCAAGCTCATCACCGGCTAAATCCAGCGCGGTGATTTTCTCTCTGTGCGCCAGCAGCGCATCAAGCTCCTGTAAACATGCCGCCTCGCCGAAGGTACGGCTCATAATGCCAATGAGTCGTGCCTCGACGCCAAACGTGTTACAGCCGTCGCGTACACCGTCGATAACGGCTTCAACCACGCCTGCGATCGGTAACTGATGCGCCATCGCCATATAGCCGGGCGAAAAGCGAAGCTCGACGTAATGCAGGCCGTTACGTGCCGCATCTTCAATATTTTCAAAGGCCACACGGCGGCAGGCGTCAAGCGATGCCAGGACTTTTACCCCCCAATCGAGTTTAGTGAGAAAGCTTACTAAATCGGGTTCGGTTGAGGTGACCTGGACATGCGGAATCAGCGTTTCCAGCGTTTGGGCGGGAAGGGCGATGTTGAACTGCCGACCAAGATCCAGAATTGTTTGGGCGCGAATGTTGCCATCAAGGTGGCGGTGGATGTCAGTCAAAGGAAGCGTAATATCAATCATGGGCGCACTCAATTTTTAATAAAAGTGCGCACCATTATACTACAGATTGATAATGCTCTGGAAATTTTGCAAAAACGGAGTCATTACGTTGCAACTTCGCGAGAGCGCGGGAGAAATTTTGTATCATTCTCTGTAACGCGCCCCCGGTCAGCTCACGGGGGTTGTCTCTGTTATCGCCTCTCAGGATAAAGGGTCAACCCCCCGCTTGTAGACGGTATCAGCGAACGGCGCGGTGGCAAAATCCATATCCGAGATCGTAAAGGGGAGCAGATCGGCTTCGCCAAAACGATCGGCGACATAATCCCACTACGTACACCATGTCCCGCGTCGGTCAACTTCCTGTGAAAAATCGAACATATCCCTTCCTTATGCCTGAACGGTATTCATCAGGCCAACCATTTCATCTTTTACCGACTGAACCTGCGGGCCGATAATTACCTGCAAATTATGCTGATTGAGCTGTACGATGCCTGTCGCGTGATTGTCCTTCAATGCCTGGACATCGACAAACGACATATCTTTCACTGACAGGCGTAGGGGGGGATGCAGTTGTCCAGACTCACGATGTTTTCCGTGCCGCCTAATGCTCACGACGAGCACCATGTGCGGAGTCAAACGATAGCCGCTCGCCTGGTAACGCAAAAGTAGAGGCTGCGCGTCGTTCGGCGCAGACCGGGTGCAGCGTCGCGACACCCGGCAAGGCGATTATTGTTGAGGCAGCGCCGGAACGTCCGGAACGGAAAGCGCCGGCATCCCAAATAGGCCGACAAAGTCTTCCAACGGCATTTTTTGTCCGTTGAGCGTGATCTGGCCATTGGCGTACTGCAAACTGGAGGCGATAGTATTATCCTTCAGCGTTGTCAGTCGGAACATCTGACCCATTGCGGACAGCCCCTGCACCTGCTGTTTTGCCAGTTTTTCCGCATCATCCTGCTGATAGCCTTCCAGTTTTGCTATCTGCGTCATAAACTCGACCGCCATGTCCATCGGAATTGCCAGTTTCGCATCCAGCGATTTCACGGAGCGGTCGACTTCCTGTGCCAGCGTTTGCGGTTGTGCCGTTGTGGTTGCCGGATCTTTGAGGAACAGCGACAGATTCAGCGTGGTTTCCCCTTTGGCGTTTTTCCAGCTAAGCGGCGCCAGGGTCAGAACCGGATCGCCTTTTAACAGCACGGGGAGAGCGCTAAAGAACGCTTCAGTGACTTTTTGCTGATAAAGCTCAGGATTCTGCGCCACGTCCGGCTGATTCAGCAGCGCCTGCGTTTGCGCATGATATTGCTGACTAAACTGGTGCCAGGCTTCGCCGTCGATTTGACCGACTTTCAGCGTTAATTTACCGCTGCCCAAATCCTGATTCTGCACTTTCAGGCTGTTAAGCGAGTAATCCAACTGGCTGTTAATGGTTTTTCCGTCGTTGACGAGATCGGACTTGCCGGCAATTTCCATCCCTTCCAGCACCGCCATCTCTTTACCCTCAATGGCGATGGACAGTTTATCCAGCGTTAACTTTTGGTCGCCTACACGCTCGCCAAAGCTTGCCAGCTTACTGGTACCGTCTGTTTTCAAATTATTAAAGGTGAGTTGTACCTTCTGATTATATTCGTTAACGGCATCGACCAGGCCGCTCTGCGCTTCGCCCGACAGCGAAACCACATTACCGTCTTTATCGGCGTTAAGCTGGAACTCGCCGCCGCTAAAGGCGACCTTTTCACCGGCATTCTCGTAGTTTAACGGCTTGAGAGAGATATCGGAGCGGGTATCGCCGCCATAACCAATGCGGGTATTGATAACAAAGGGCGCGTCGCCTTTCGCAATATCAAAGAGGGGTTTTGCCGCATCGTTATTCACCAGAGTGGTTTTTACCGACGCCATAGAAGGGATCAGATTGAGCGTTTTGAGCTGGGCGAGCGGGAAGGGGCCATGTGAAACGGACTCGTCCAGCACAATGCTTTGCCCGGGCTTCAACCAGGTATTGTCTGCGCCGGCAACCGGTTTGACAACCAGTTGCAGATGGCTACTGAACACGCCGCGCTGGTAGTTTTGATAACTTAATTCGACACCGGCCTCCGGCGCAGTACGCTTGAGCTGTTCATTGGCCTGAGTCACCATTTCTGCAAGATGGTTCTCCAGCTTTTTCCCCGTATACCAGGCGCCGCCTGTCCAGACGATGCCAAGTGCAATTACTACACCTGCAGCTACCAGTGTTTTTTTCATATCAATTGTCCATAAAAATGAAACCAGGCGGATTAAACCGCCTGGAGGAGTTTTACGTCTGTTATAAGCTTAGCAAGAGTTGTTAAAAAATTCAGTACGTTGCTACAGCTTGTTATAAACACGCGCTAAACGGCCCGTGCCGCTGGCGTTAACCGGAGACTCATCCGCGCCGATAAAGGCAGATTCACCCGGCTTCAGTACCAGACGCTGTTCATCTTTACGTAACACCGCCTCACCCTCAACGCAGAACAGAATCGCGGCGCTGTGTTGGCCGATGCTCGTCTCCTGAAGCGCCAGGTCGTGCAGTGAAAAAGCAAAATCGTCAACCGGAATTGGGAAGTCCAGCTCCGCGCCGCTTTTCACCGGGGCAGTCAGCAACTCGCCGGCAGGCTTAGGTTCGAACTTCACGTTCGCGACCAGCTCAGGGATGTCGATATATTTTGGCGTAAGGCCAGCGCGCAGAACGTTATCGGAGTTCGCCATGACTTCCAGCGCAACGCCCTGCAGATAAGCATGAGGCGTTTCGGCAAACAGGAACATCGCCTCGCCGGGATTCAGTTTGACCACATTCAGCAACAAAGGAGAGAAAAGCCCGCTGTCGTCAGGATAATACTCTGAAATCACGCGGATCGTTTGCCACGGTTCGCCTTGCTGGCTGTTAAGCGCCGCTTTGAGTACGGCTAACGCGCGGGATTTTTCTTCGCCTTGCATATTCAACAGGCTGGCGAAAAGCTGGCTCAGACGTTCAGCATTCGGCGCCTGCAAAAAGTGGGCGATAGCGGAATGCGCGCCGGCGACAGGTTGCAGTAAAGAGACAATGTCAGAAAATTCGCGGAACGCGTTCATCGCCAGGAAAGGCGCCAGGGCAAAAACCAGCTCTGGTTTATGGTTAGGATCTTTATAGTTCCGCTCTGCGGCATCCATGGGGATACCCGCCGCATTTTCTTTCGCGAAACCGATTTCGGAATTGCGCTTATTCGGGTGCACCTGAATAGAGAGCGGCTGCGCGGCGCACAGTACTTTAAACAGAAACGGCAGTTCGCCGAAACGGTTGGCTACCGCTTCGCCCAGCATGGCGGTTTTATTCTTTTCGATGGCGTCACGCAGGGAGACGGTTTCGCCGTTGGCGGTGGTGATTCGCGAGCTGCTTTTGGGATGCGCGCCCATCCAGAGTTCAGCCATTGGCTGCTGCTGCGGATTGGCGATGCCATAAAGTTCCGTTAACGCAGTTTTACTTCCCCAGGCATAGTTTTGCACTGAGTTAATGAGTTTTTGCATTATCAAGCCCTGTTTCAATGTGGAGATCAATGGGAGGTATTAAACCAAGAAACCCGCATGAAGTAACCTCCGGGCGTAAAAAGTCGTACTTGTCTCAGTTTTTGTTAAAAAATTGTGTAGGATAGTGTAACTCGCTTTGAGTCGGGCAATGGAACACCTGCCCAGAGAATAACCATACCGAGCGGTAAGTGAGAGCACAATGTCAAACAAACCCTTCTTTTATCAAGACCCTTTTCCCCTCAAAAAGGACGATACCGAGTACTACTTGTTGACCAGCGAACATGTTTCCGTCGCCGAGTTCGAAGGACAAGAGATCCTGAAAGTCGCGCCGGAAGCGCTAACGTTGTTGGCGCGTCAGGCCTTCCACGATGCGTCTTTTATGCTACGTCCCGCGCATCAGCAGCAGGTGGCGGATATTCTGCGCGATCCGCAGGCCAGTGAAAACGACAAATATGTCGCGCTGCAATTCCTGCGAAACTCCGATATCGCGGCCAAGGGCGTGTTGCCCACCTGCCAGGATACCGGTACGGCCATTATTGTCGGCAAAAAAGGCCAACGCGTCTGGACTGGTGGAGGTGATGAAGCGGCGCTGGCTCGCGGCGTATATAACACCTATATCGAAGATAACCTGCGCTATTCGCAGAACGCGGCGCTGGATATGTACAAAGAGGTCAATACCGGTACTAACCTGCCGGCGCAGATCGATCTCTACAGCGTCGATGGCGATGAATATAAATTCCTCTGTATCGCTAAAGGCGGCGGTTCGGCGAATAAAACCTACCTCTATCAGGAGACAAAAGCGCTACTGACGCCGGGTAAGCTCAAAAATTATCTCGTCGATAAGATGCGTACGCTGGGCACCGCCGCCTGTCCGCCGTATCACATTGCGTTTGTCATTGGCGGTACCTCGGCGGAAGCGAACCTGAAGACCGTTAAGCTGGCCTCGGCAAAATACTATGATGCGCTACCGACCGAAGGCAATGAACACGGGCAGGCCTTCCGCGATATTGAGCTGGAAAAAGAATTGTTGCTTGAGGCGCAAAATCTTGGCTTAGGCGCGCAGTTCGGCGGCAAATATTTCGCTCACGATATTCGTGTCATCCGATTGCCGCGCCATGGGGCATCGTGTCCGGTAGGTATGGGCGTGTCCTGCTCCGCGGATCGAAACATTAAAGCGAAGATCAACCGGGAAGGGTTCTGGATCGAGAAGCTGGAGCGCAATCCCGGTAAATATATTCCAGAGGCGCTGCGCCAGGCGGGAGAGGGCGAGGCGGTGCGCGTTGATCTTAACCGTCCCATGAGCGAGATACTGCAACAACTGTCGCAGTATCCGGTATCAACGCGCTTGTCGCTGAACGGCACGATTATTGTGGGCCGCGATATCGCGCACGCTAAACTGAAAGAACGGATGGACAGAGGCGAAGGTTTGCCGCAGTACATCAAAGATCATCCTATCTATTATGCGGGGCCGGCAAAAACGCCGGAAGGGTACGCCTCCGGGTCGCTTGGGCCGACTACCGCAGGACGGATGGACTCTTATGTTGATCAGCTCCAGTCGCAGGGCGGCAGTATGATCATGCTGGCGAAAGGCAACCGCAGCCAGCAGGTGACCGATGCCTGTAAGAAACATGGCGGCTTCTACCTGGGCAGTATCGGCGGCCCGGCAGCCGTTCTGGCGCAGGGCAGTATCAAGCGCCTGGAGTGTGTGGAATATCCTGAACTGGGTATGGAGGCTATCTGGAAAATTGAAGTGGAGGATTTTCCGGCCTTTATTCTGGTGGATGATAAAGGTAACGATTTCTTCCAGCAGATTCAGTCATCGCAGTGCGCGCGCTGCGTTAAGTAATGTCGCCGCCCTGCGGGGCGGTAACATGATTCGCTATTTTGCCGGAGAACGGCGCAAGCGCCTTATCCGGTCTACACCGTTGTGTTGTTATCGTTAATACTCATAAGACCGCAAACATGTGAGCAATGTCGACACATGATCTCATCAACTTGAGTAAGGAGCAGGTAATGGTAACGGTACGCCGCGAGAAAGATTCAATGGGCGTGATTGAAGTCCCGGCAGATAAACTGTGGGGGGCGCAAACGCAACGTTCGCTGGAGCATTTTCGGATTTCCACGGAGAAAATGCCCGTCTCGCTCATTCACGCTCTGGCGTTGACCAAGCGCGCCGCTGCGAAGGTCAACCAGGACTTAGGGTTGTTGGCGGCGGAAAAAGCCAGCGCGATTATCGAGGCAGCTGATGAAGTGCTGGCGGGAAAACATGCTGATGAGTTTCCGCTGGCGATTTGGCAGACCGGGTCCGGTACGCAAAGCAACATGAATATGAATGAAGTGTTAGCGAACCGCGCCAGTGAAATTTTGGGCGGCGTTCGCGGTATGGAACGCAAAGTGCATCCCAATGATGACGTCAATAAGAGTCAAAGCTCAAACGATGTGTTCCCAACCGCCATGCACGTGGCGGCGTTACTGGCGTTACGCGAACACCTTATCCCGCAATTATCCGCATTAACGGATACGCTTCGCGATAAATCCCACGCTTTCGCCGATATTGTCAAAATTGGGCGTACTCACCTGCAGGACGCGACGCCGCTCACCTTAGGCCAGGAGATTTCCGGTTGGGTAGCCATGCTGGAACATAACCTCAGACACATTGAGCACAGTTTACCGCACGTCGCGGAACTGGCGCTCGGCGGAACCGCAGTAGGGACAGGGCTTAATACCCACCCGGAATATGCCCGGCGCGTGGCCGAGGAACTGGCGACCATTACCGCGGCGCCGTTTGTTACCGCCCCGAATAAATTCGAAGCGCTGGCGACCTGTGACGCGTTGGTACAGGCGCATGGCGCATTAAAAGGACTGGCGGCCTCGCTGATGAAAATCGCCAACGATGTTCGCTGGCTGGCATCCGGCCCGCGCTGCGGCATTGGCGAGATTGCTATCCCGGAGAATGAGCCAGGCAGTTCCATTATGCCTGGTAAAGTGAACCCGACCCAGTGTGAAGCGGTAACGATGCTATGTTGCCAGGTAATGGGTAACGATGTGGCCATCAATATGGGGGGCGCATCGGGCAACTTTGAGCTCAACGTCTATCGTCCGATGGTTATTCATAATTTTCTGCAAACGGTGCGCCTGCTGGCCGATGGCATGGCGAGTTTCAATCAACACTGTGCGTCAGGAATCGAGCCAAACCGCGAGCGTATTACGCAGTTGCTGAATGAGTCGCTGATGCTGGTCACTGCGCTCAATACGCACATCGGTTACGATAAAGCGGCGGAGATTGCGAAGAAGGCGCATAAAGAAGGGCTGACGCTCAAAGCCTCAGCCGTGGCATTAGGATACCTTAGCGACGCGGAGTTCGACGCCTGGGTACGTCCGGAGTTAATGGTTGGCAGTATGACGCCGGGACGTTAATCCGCCACATACAGGTGCAGTCGCGGAATAATCAGTCGCAGCGGCTGCGCCTGTGGTTTAAAACGGTGCTGAATATTATCGGCGTCATAGTTTTCCAGCCCGCCAATATCCGGCACGCCAGCGCCGTTGTCCGTGTTGATTAATGCGATAATCGGCGAGGGGCAGGCGTGTTGCACCTGTTTCTGCTGGCCTTTATACCAGATGCGGGCGATCGGCTGTACCTTAACCGGGCGCTTAATCTTGAGTTTGGCCTGCTGCGGTAAGGCAGCGATATCCTGATATTCCCGTTCCAGCTTGAATTGCCATTGTTCGCGCGTCCACGGCGGGACGCTGCGCGGCGACGCGAGGCTTTTTTTCAACTGGCTCAGAACCTCATCCCGGCTTAAATTTTTAATAATATGTTTATTTGCCCAACCGAAACGTATGGTGGCGGGGTTATTGATAAGCGTCAGCGTGCGGTAAGCGTTCAGCGTAATTAAGCCGGGTAGATGCCGATGCACCCACTCAAAACGTGCCGCTGAGGGAAGACCGGACTCTACCGTAACCATCTGCTCGAAGGTGGTTTTCAACTGGTTAATGCGCTGTACCTGATTTTCCAGATCTAACTGTGTCGCATTATCCACTTGATAGCATAAAACGCCAGGCAGGCGGACGGCGGCTTTACTGCTGCGGTTTTCGGACTGCTGTTGAATAAACAAATGGCGATAGTGACGTAGCGCCAGCGCTTCGGCCTCTTTCCCCAGATGTTGCGTGACCTCGATAGTGTCCAGCGGCGCATGTTCCGCCTCTTTGGTCACCTGCGGCAGTGAAAAGACACTAGCGATAAGTAGCGAATGCTGCTGTAGATTATCCGACAGCGCCGCCAGGTGTTGTTCTATCTGGCGAAAAGTGCCATTCAGGCGTTCAACGAGATCGTAGCGGGACATGGTATCACTCACTTTAGTTACAACATACTATCTGTATAGCACAATTCCCGCGGCTCAACCAGCGTGCAAAATACGTCAGGCCGCGGTCATGTCGGGCATCGCGTGCCAGACCGGCCAGCGAAAGCTAAATTTTGCGCCGCCCAGTTCGCTATCGTCACAGACGACGCTACCGCCCATCGCCAGAGCGATAGAGTGTACGATGGCGAGTCCAAGCCCGCAGCCGCCTGTCGCCCGGTCTCTACTGGGGTCGAGTCTGACAAAAGGTTCAAATACGCGCTCTCGCGCATCCGCTTCAATGCCGGGGCCATCATCTTCGACTATCAGCGTTGCCTGACTGCCGTCAAGTAACAGACTGACCTGAACGGTGGTACGGCTGTAGCGCAACGCATTATTCAGCAGGTTATCCAGCACTCGCGACATTAACCGCATATCAAGCGCGCCATAATCGCCGATTACACATGTGAGAAGATTTACGGCGCGTTCCGGGTTCACGCTCTGCACATCCTGCAAATGCGCGAACAACCAGGCGGGGAGGTCGGGTTTGGTCAACATCAGTTCATTTTGTGGTCGGTCAAGGCGCGCATAGGTGAGCAGTTCTTCAATCAGCGCTTCCAGTTGACCAATATCGCGATTGAGCGCCTGTGATTCCGGCGGAGTCAGATTTTCACTCATTTCAAGCCGATAGCGTAAACGTACCAGCGGCGTGCGAAGCTCATGGGCGATACCGTCAATCAGCTGTTTTTTACTGGCGATCAGAGCATTAATGTTATCCGCCATCTGGTTGAACGCGACGCCCAGACGTTCGAAACTGGAACCATTATCGAAATGCAGGCGTTCAGTCAAATGACCCTCGCCAAAGCGCTGCGCGGCGGATTCGAGCCTGAGCATTTCTTGCCAGTGCGGGCGCATCCAGATAAACACAGGAAAGGCGAGAGAAAAGGCAATGAGCGCCATTAAGGCGATATCCAGCAGTCGCATTTGATGCAGGAAATAGAGATAGGGAACCGGGCCAACCGCCAGGACGTAATGGCTGCGCGGGATACGCTGAATAAAGGTGTATTGATCGTCAAGCGCGACAATATCGCCTTCACGCAGTCGCTGCGTGGTGGCGGCATCAAGCTTATAGTGATTTAACGGTTCAACGCGTAAATCGAAAGAGAGGTTCAGGTCCATCTCTTTTAACGTTTTCCCCCATTCACGCGGCGGAATTTCCCGCAGTTCGCTGCGCATCAGATAGAGCGAACTTTTCATCAGATCGTCGAGCGATTGCCTGCCCGCGCGTTCGGCAGTGAATTTGTACACCAGTCCGACCAATAAGGTCATGACCAGAAAACAGACGAACAGCAAAAGGTAAAACTGCACAAACAGCTTTTTCATCAACGCCCACCGGATCTCAATACATTAGCTCTATCGCGCGCTGACGGAAAAGATTTCCCGTCAGCGCCGCTGGTGGGTTATAAAAGCAGGCTTTGCGTCAACTGACAACCTCATTGTCCGGCGTTAAGGTCCGGACTTTCGTGAACAATGCGTCCATCGACAAGCGTCAAAACAGCGCGAATGGTATCAATTCTGTCTTCCGGCATCGTCATAAAGGGCTGATTGAGCACCGCCAGATCGGCCTGTTTTCCGACGCTAAGCTGGCCCCGGTGTTGTTCGGCAAAGGCGAGCCAGGCGGCATGACGTGTATATAACGCTAGCGCTTCCAGACGCGTGAGCCGCTCGCTGGCGGGTTTACGCACGGAACCGCCTGACGCTATACCGGTGATATGATATTCGATAGCGTGCCAGACACCGGCAATGCCAATACGCGTCGAATCGGTGCCGCCAGCTACGACAAGCCCTTTATCCAGCGCCAGTCGAACCGGCGGCGAATTGTCCGTCGCACCGGGTGGGTTGGCGTCACGGATGGCAAGCCCCTCAAAGTAAGGCCCCATTTGCACAGTGTATGCCAGACCCAGCTTACGCATTCGCTCAAGTGTCTGTGGCGAACCGGTATTCAGATGCGCAATAGACCAGCGGAGAGGGCGCAGATCGTACTGCTGCGCTACCTGCTCAAAAATCGTCAATATCGCGTCGGCGCTGTCATCGGTATAGGCGTGGATCTCAAGCGGTATTCCCCGTTTTGCCGCAAACGTCGCGACCTGGCGAAGCGCGGTTTTGTCCTGCTCTGAGGAAGAAAACCCTGGGGCCATCCGCACGCCGTCATTCATTCCTGCCACCAGGCTTTCCCCCAGGCCAAGAAAAGCCAGTTGCCCGTCGTCGGCACGCGCCGGGCGAAAGGCCATCAGGTTGCTGAACCACTGCGCTTCATGACCTTTCGCTTCCGGCTGTACCGGAATGCGATACCCCACGCGCAGCGGTAAATCCCCCTGGTTTCGCATTGCAAATAAAGGCTCATAAGCGGCGGCAGGCCCGGCAGAGGGGTCAATGATGCCGGTCACGCCGCGAGCGTTCATATCAGCGAAAAATTGTCGCAGACCGCCCTCGCGATCGGCGTTACTACTTATGCTGGCAAAAAGCTGGTTAAACGCGGCGATGTCACCAAATAATTTCCCCGTGGCGCTACCTTTTGCGTCGCGCTCTACGCGGATTCCCGCTAAATCAGGAGGAGGGGTGTCGTTAAGGCCAAGTACGTCTATACCGCGCTGATTCACTAACGCATAGTCGTAAAGATACTGAATATAAGCCGGATGATCGGGAAGGGCGTGGCTCAGTTCGGCTACCGTCGACGCCCGGTTTTCTGCAAATTGCGCCGGTATCCATGATCCCACTACGGCTACCCATTGATCGTGGGGACGACGGTTAGCGTCGGCGCGTAATTTATCCAGCGCGTCTTTAAGCGAAGGGCTGTCGTACCAGTAGGTTTCGAATGTCCAGGTTTGTCCGCCGCGAATGGCGTGAATATGGGTATCGGTCAGGCCGGGTATCACGGTTTTACCCTGTAAATCGATGGTACGGGTATGGTCGCCGCGCCATTCATTTGTCGCCGTATCATCGCCAATCGCCACAATCCGCGAGCCGGAAATCGCCAGCGCGCTGGCCTGCGGCTGGGCATCATTCAGAGTGATGATATTACCGTTATGCAAAATAATATCCGCTGCCGGGCGGGCGGCGGTGGCTGCGCCTGTGGCCGTGAGCAGAAAGAGAAGCGCGGTTCTGGAAAGCAGAGGCGGGACGAGACTGATCATTAGCATGTTCCTTTTGTCGGGAGATAAGCAAACCATAGAGAGCGAACAAGAATTGTTCAATCTGTGCCCAGGGAACAGTGCGTTCTGTTTTTAGAACGGTGGTGATAGAAAAAGAAAAGCCCGCCGAAACGGCGGGCTTGAGAAGAATTAATGAATAATTAGAACTGGTAAACCATACCCAGCGCGACGATATCATCAGTGCTGATACCGGCATCTTTATAGAACGGGTCGTCGTCATCCAGCAGGTTGATTTTATAATCAACATAGGTGGAGAAGTTTTTGTTGAAATAGTAGGTAGCACCTACATCAGCATATTTAACCAGGTCTTTATCATCGCCATTAACGTTGTTATAGGTCAGATCTTTACCTTTAGACATCAGGAAAGAAACCGCCGGGCGCAGACCGAAATCAAATTGATATTGGGCTGTAACTTCGAAGTTTTGCGTTTTGTTTGCTACGCCGCCATCATAACCCTTGTCCGTTTTACCATAAGGCGTCATATTACGGGTTTCAGAATACATAGTCGCTAAATAGATGTTGTTGGCATCATATTTCAAGCCAGCTGTCCATGCATCCGCTTTGTCGCCGCCAGCAATCGTGCCGCCAGCATTGACTTGCTCATTAGTACGATCGGAAGTGGTATACGCAGCGCCTGCGCTGAAGCCCATGCCAATATCATAGGTAGTAGAAATACCGAAGCCATCACCGTTATCGTAACGAATATCGTCGCCATTATTACGGTTATTGGTACCGATATTTACATCGTCAGCGCTTTGGCTTTCATTTTTACCCTGATATTGCAACGCGAAGTTCAGACCGTCTACCAGACCGAAGAAATCAGTGTTACGGTAGGTGGCCACGCCGTTAGCACGACCGGTCATGTAGTTGTCAGCGTAAGTATAGGAGTCGCCGCCGAACTCAGGCAGCATATCGGTCCAGCCTTCCACGTCGTACAGGACGCCGTAGTTACGACCATAGTCGAATGAGCCGTAGTCGCCGAATTTCAGACCGGCGAATGCCAGACGAGTCCAGGAGTTCGCGCCTTCGCCTTCGGTAGTGTTAGCCTGAACGTTATATTCCCACTGGCCGTAACCGGTCAGTTGGTCGTTAATCTGCGTTTCGCCTTTAAAGCCGACACGCATATAGGTCTGATCGCCATCTTTAGAAGAGTCATCAGAGAAATAGTGCAGGCCGTCTACTTTCCCGTAAAGGTCCAGTTTGTTGCCGTCTTTGTTATAAATTTCAGCGGCGTGTGCTGCGCCAGCAGCCAGCAGAGCCGGGATGACAAGTGCCAATACTTTTCTTTTCATTTTTTTATCCTTAAAAACTTAACTTATTTGCAAAAGATTGAACTTCTACAGATTCGTTGAATCAAAGGCATCCTAATCTGAATAATATTATTTCAGCAAATGCTAACTTTTCTTATATGTTATTAATTAATACAAAAGTTACTATCGGAAACGCATATATTTATGGTGAATATGTTTGTTATTATATATTCATGGTTGTGATTTGTTTGATTTCACAATTTGCGAAAAAAGATGGCAATATAGCGGCGGGCAGACATTCTGTTATCAATTTTGTGAACTGGCTTCGAGTTTTTTTTAATTTAATTTTCTTGAGCGAAAAAGACGTAATCATGAACCGCAACGCAGAGAAAACGGTAATAAAGGGGCTGTTCCGACTAATAAAAATAGCACTGATGTATACGGTGTCTGTTTTTTGAACAGTGGCGGTGATGAGCATCGCCACTATGACTTGATAAAGGCAGGTAAAATCTGTCGACTCACTTATCCCGTCGTTTCGTCCCAGGCATGAGGGGCAAAAAGATAGCCTTTATTGCGAATGGTCTTTATACGATAGGGCTCAGCAGCGCTATCCAGCAGTTTCTTACGCAGGCGGGAAATCGCCACATCCACGCTGCGATCCAGACCATCATAATTAACGCCGCGCAGCGTTTTTAGCAACGCGTCGCGATCCATAATTTGTCCGGCGTGTGTCGCCAGTTCCCAGAGCAATTCAAAATCGGCGGTGGAGAGCGATATGAAATCGCCATTGAGCTGGACCGCCCGGTTAAGGGGATCGATGGTTAACGCGCCAAAACGCAGCGCTTTATGCGGCGTAAGCGCGCTCTCCTGAAGACTTTTTGCCTGTTGCGTTTGTTCGCTTTGCCGCAGGTGTAAGCGCAGACGCGCCAGCAAAACGGCCGGAGGCGTGGTTTTGAGGATGTAGTCGCAGGCGCCCATCTCCAGCGCCAGAATATGATTCATATCACTGTCCAGCGAGGTGAGCAGGACAATCGGACCTTGCCAGCGGTGGCGTAAATCGCGGCATATCGTCATGCCATCTTTACCTGGAAGCATAATATCCAGTAAAACCAGATCGGGCTGAGTGATGAGGATAAGATCCTCCGCCCGGTCACCACGCGGCTCAACAATGACATCAATATCATGTTTCGCCAGATAAGCGGCAATGAGAGAACCCACTTCAGCGTCGTCTTCAACAAATACAATGCGGTTCATATTATAAATGGAGAATAGAAAACGCCAACATACACCTCCTCTGTTTTCCCTTCCATAAATCTTTTCTAAACGAGAGCGGTTCCGTTATGCTACATGCTGTTGTTATTAGCATGTTAAGGCAAGGTAATGGGACTCGTGATTAAAGCTGCCCTGGGGGCGCTGGTCGTCGTATTGATTGGTCTGCTGTCAAAAACAAAAAATTATTATATCGCCGGATTAATTCCTCTGTTTCCAACGTTTGCGCTTATCGCGCACTATATCGTGGCTAGCGAGCGGGGCATCGACGCGATGCGTACCACCATCGTCTTTAGCATGTGGTCGATCATTCCTTATTTCATTTATCTTGCAACGCTATGGTATTTCAGCGGCGTGATGCGCCTGCCCGTCGCGCTTGGCGGTGCGGTGGTCTGCTGGGGGCTAAGCGCGTGGCTGCTGATTTTTTGCTGGATTAAATGGCATTAATATTGGCAAAGACCGTGGTTTCCCCATCGTAATACAGACGGATATTACGATAGGGAGGTTGTTAACCCACCAGCATCCACGTAGCCGGAACCGCCGCGACCAGCAATAAACCAATCAGCACGACTTCCTGACGATTTAATACATTGTCATGCTTGTGCGTCCGACGCGCATACAGGAAAACCAGTAATCCAGGCGCGTACAGTACGACGGACAGCAGCAGGTGCATAGGGCCCGACGCATATAATAACCATAAGCCATAAATACAGGCTCCGATACCGACCGCCCGATGGAGGGGACGCGTTGCAATCTTCAGCAGAAATGCGCCGACCAGAAAGTAGGGCACCAGAATCATTTCTGACGCAATCGTCAATAGTGTGTTGTAGTCCGAACCGGTCAGCCAGATCAGCACCAGACAGATTTGCACACAGATGTTGGTGAGCCATAACGACGCAGAAGGCGCGCCTTGCGCATTTTGTCGCGCGAAGATGCCCGGGAAGGATTTATAGGCTGCCGCCAGAAACGGCACCTCTGCCGCCATGATAGTCCAGCTTAGATAAGCCCCGCAGACAGACACAATCAGTCCCGCTGCAATAATAATTTCTCCCCACGGCCCCATCATTTTCACCATCAGACCGGCCATCGACGGGTTGCGCATCTCCGCCAGTTCCGGACGCGCAAGAACGCCAAGAGAAAGCAGCGTGACCAGGAGATATATTCCCAGCGCTGCGAGTACCGCCAGTAGCGTGGCGCGGCCTACATCGCGTTTATTTTTCGCTCGGGCCGAGACGACGACGGCGCCTTCAACGCCAATAAACACCCACAGCGTAATAAGCATGGTGTTCTTGACCTGTTCCCATACGGGAATACCGAGCTCAACACCGGTGAAGTCCAGTGTGAAGGTATCCAGTTTGAACATCATGATAGCCAGCACAATAAACGCGCCGAGCGGTAACAGTTTCGCCAGAGTCGCGACCAGATTGATGCTGGCTGCCGTTTGTACGCCGCGCAGGATGAGGAAATGGACAATCCAGAGCAGGACTGAAGCGCCGACAATAGCCTGCCAGGTATTACCGTCGCCAAACAGACGCAGGGCAGGCGTATCGGTAAAGAAACTCAGCGCTGAAAAGACGATAACCAAATAGGATACGTTGGCGATGACCGCGCACAGCCAATAGCCCCAGGCAGAACAAAAGCCAATCAGTTCGCCGAAGCCTTCGCGGGCGTAAGTAAAGATGCCGCCGTCAAGCTCGGAGCGAATGCGCGTAAGGATTAACATGGCGAATGCCAGTAGGAGTATCCCCACGCCGGTAATGGCCCAGCCAATTAACAACGCAGCCGGACTGGCAACGGCGGCCATATTCTGGGGCAGACTGAAAACACCTGCGCCAAGCATTGAGCTTAAAACCAGCGCGGTCAGCGCGCTCAGTCCCAGTTTTTTTTCCATTGGTATCCAGCTATAAAAATGAAATTGGAAGAATAATTATTATGGCAAAACGCATAAAAATGGTGAAAGCCACTAAGGCGCGGGATTTTACGGAGAGAAGGGACCGCATGCAACGGCCTGGATAAGATTTATCGCCAAAAAAGCGAAAAGTGAGATTCATCGCGATATTTGACGGAACTGGCATCCCGCGAGAAAGCCTGATTGATGCGCCGCGCGATAAACGTACCTATTTCCGTGAGATAAATTACATCGCCGCGGCATTTCAATATCAGAAAAAGAATTACAACTCAGCTTGAGTTTGAAGTTCCTCTACAGGGTGATAACGATAAATCGTCGATATACCGATATCGTAAATAATTGCCAACTGTTTCCTGCTATAGCCATTTTTGATCAGCCTTGCTATTTGTTCATGTTGCTCTTTTGTCAGTTTCGGACGACGTCCACCAATACGCCCCTGTGCACGTGCTGCTTCAAGTCCGGCCAGTGTTCGTTCAACTATTAATTCACGCTCCATTTCCGCTAAAGCCCCCATGACGTGAAAAAAGAAACGTCCCATGGGTGTTGACGTATCAATGCTGTCTGTAAGACTACGGAAGTTAACCCCTTTTTCCCGCAGTTCCTCAATAAGAGTGATGAGGTGTTTCATGCTTCTGCCCAGCCTGTCCAGCTTCCAGACAACGAGCGTATCTCCTTCTGATAACGTTCTGAGCAGCTTTTTCAATCCCGGTCGGGCTGACTTTGTTCCGCTGATTTTATCCTCAAAAATCAGTTCACATCCTGCGCAGTTCAGTGCGTTTCGTTGTAAATCTGTATTCTGGTCATTTGTTGACACACGANTTGTTGAACTTTTGCAGTTGCCAGACCGCAAGATGTTTTAACAAATCAAAAGGGGTTTTAATAACTGGCTTAAAGCTGAAAGCTTTCCGGAACCCCCAGCCTAGCTGGGGGTTTTCCATAGACAATAATCCGGCGATAGCAACGTGCGCTATCGCCGGGCTGGTTTCACGCCACGACTCACTGTTCACCACAGACCTGCCAGGCTTGATACGCCCATGACTTCTCTGATTGCATCCAGCGCCAGAAGCGTAAATACCACCCAGATTATCGGATTCATATACGGTGTGCCTGTTATTCTGGAGGGCGGATATTACCGACTCTGCGACCAAAAATAACGGCCGGTAACGTAAAGCTACCTATTATGGTGGGGGCTTACATCGCGTTACCGGGGGATTGTACATAGCGTTACATGCCGAAACCAATCACTCACGGAAGCCTTTTGATAACAGCGATATAGTCATTTCACCGGCCCCGCAGTGGGGTTGAATGAAAACCAAATCGAGGGTATCAAAATGAAAAAAGTATTAGCTCTGGTTGTTGCCGCTGCAATGGGTCTCTCTTCCGCAGCATTCGCGGCTGAGACTGCAACGCCTGCAAAAACCGCAGCGCCTGCCAAAACAACCCAGACCACCCAGCACCACAAAAAACAGCATAAAAAAACCGTTGAGCAAAAAGCGCAGGCGGCTAAAAAGCACCAGAAAAAAGATGGCAAAAAAGCCCCAGCCAAATCTACGTCAAAAACAACTTCGCAACCAGCTGCGTAAGTCGTAACATGCTGCGGCGCGCCCCCGCGCCCGTTTTTACGGCGCTAAATCGTTCTGGTTTAGCGCCGCCTTCCGGGAGGGCAAAAAAGTGTCTCGCTACCGCTTTGAGCTCATTCTTATCGTGCTTATTTTATGCGCCGTTATTGCCACGCATTTCTATCTTTCCTGAGTGTAGTTATCTGATTTTACTCCCACTTTCTTACCGTCACGTCTATAGTAGTACTGAGGGTTTGTTGTTAATAATCATAATTACCCACCAGAGTGTGATATGCATAAAACCATTGCTGTATTACTGGGCATAGTGTGTTTTTTACCGGTTATGGCGAAAGCCGGGGGGGCTGAAACAGACGCCACGGATGCCAGCGACGTCAAAACGCTTTTTTTTAACCATGACGATCGAGTGCCCGTCGCCGATCCGACCCAATCGCCGTGGGATGCCATCGGGCAACTAGAGACCGCCAGCGGTAATTTGTGTACGGCAACGCTTATCTCCCCGCATATCGCCCTGACAGCAGGTCACTGCCTGCTAACGCCGCCGAAAGGAAAACCGGACAAAGCGGTTGCGCTGCGTTTTGTGGCGCGAAAAGGAGTATGGCGCTATGAAATCCACGGCATTGAAGGCCGCGTTGAACCGTCGCTGGGCCGACGTTTGAAAGCGGATGGCGATGGCTGGATTGTGCCGCCTGCCGCGGCAAGCTGGGATTTTGGTCTGGTAATATTGCGCTACCCACCTTCCGGTATCACGCCAGTGCCTTTATTTACCGGCGATAAAGCGGCGCTCACTGCGGCGTTGAAAGCCGCAGACCGAAAAGTCACGCAGTCCGGTTATCCGGAAGATCATCTGAATGCGCTCTATTCCCATCAGGATTGCGTCGTGACCGGCTGGGCGCAGAATGCCGTACTCTCACACCAGTGCGACACGTTACCTGGCGACAGCGGCTCGCCGTTATTATTGCACACGGATAGCGGATGGCAGCTCATTGGCGTACAAAGCTCCGCCCCTGCGGCTAAAGATCGCTGGCGCGCCGATAACCGCGCTATATCCGTCACCGGCTTTCGCGATAAGCTGAAAGCTCTGGCGCAGGATTAATGCGGGAATCGCTGCCTGACCGGCAGCGATCGTCTCAGGCAAATTTTATCATGACCATTCCGGCGAGCAGCAATATCACGCCAACCCAGCCTTTGGGATTTAAGCGCTGGCCGAAGAGCACCCAGCCCGCCGCCAGCGTGGCGGCAATACCAAAACCGCCCCATAGCGCATACGCCACCGACAGGTCTATCCCTTTTACCGCCTGGGAAAGCGCGCTGAAGGCGGCCAGAACAGCGGCAAGCGATAAGATGCCATAGCATTTACGGCGAAAGCCGTCCGAAAATTTCAACAGAACGTTAGCCGCGATTTCCAGCATTATTGCCAGCCCAAGCCAGGCGCCGTGTATCCATTCAAATTGTTGCACGAGTCGCCTCCTTCACCGGTTTGCCGGGTTTACGCGTCCCTGATTTGATCAATACGATGCCGGCGACCAGCGTCAGCAAGCCGGCAATCTTCATGGTTGATAATGCTTCATCAAATAGCAGCACGCTAAAAATGGTAATAAATAAAATGCCGATCCCTTCCCATAAGGCATACGCTACACCCAGGGCAATCTTTTTTACCGCAAAAGAAAGAAATATATATGACAGCGTGATCATCACCAGCATTAAAATAAAACCCGCATTGCCATTACCCACGCTAGCCCATTTCATTGAGAGCGTGCCGGTAATTTCAGTCGCGATAGCCAGAGCTAATAAAATCCAGTAAAACATGACACTTCTCCTGCATGAGAATATACTCTTTCGAGTCTGCTGCACGCAGCAAACTAAAAAATAAAATCAGTTAGCACAGCGCATTGCGCCAGCTCAGGCAGAAGTGAGAGACTAAAGTGCGTTACGCCAGTGCTGCTCGCCGATAAGCAGGAAAAAGGAGGTAGAGTGAAGATGCGTTTGCGTGGAGAAAAAAGCGCTGAACATATTGTCCATAATATTACAATTATCCGCAGTGTTGCTTCTCGTCATCGCGGATGATAATTGTCCTCGGTAGTTGAACACGCCTGATTTGTATCATAAGCCAGGAATTAACTCAAAATATTTTCACTTCTTTACCTGAAGTGTTTGATTTTAACCAGAACAGGTCGACCGACATCACATTATTATTCGTGTCGGCATAGAAAACAGGGACTGATATGGCAAAACCGATCATCACGCTCAATGGTCTAAAAATCGTCATTATGCTGGGAATGCTGGTGGTTATTCTGAGCGGTATCCGCTTCGCCGCAGATATCATTGTTCCCTTTATTTTGGCGTTATTTATTGCAGTCGTTCTCAATCCCGTTGTGCAACGGATGACCCGATGTCGAATTCCGCGCGTTATCGCCGTATCATTGCTCATTGTGATTATTGTTATGTTAATGGTACTGCTACTGGCCTATTTGGGGACATCATTAAATGAACTGGCCCGTACCCTACCGCAGTATCGCTCCTCATTGGTGATACCGTTGCAACGTATTGAACCGTGGTTGCAGCGAGCAGGCATTGGCGTGTCGGTTGATGAGCTGGCGAAATATATCGATCCAAACGCCGCCATGACTCTGGTAACGAACCTGCTCACCCAACTGTCCAATGCCATGTCATCCATCTTTTTATTGTTATTGACCGTGGTATTCATGCTGCTGGAGGTTCCACAACTGCCTGAAAAACTGCAGCAGATGATGAGCCGTCCGGTAGAAGGTATGGCGGCAATTCAACGCGCGCTTGATAGCGTTTCACATTATCTGGTGCTAAAAACAGCGATCAGTATCGTGACGGGACTGGTCGCATGGGGAATGCTGGCCGCTCTGGATGTCCGCTTCGCCTTTGTCTGGGGTCTACTGGCCTTCGCGCTGAACTATATCCCTAATATTGGATCGGTGCTCGCTGCCCTGCCGCCCATTATTCAGGTGCTGGTATTTAACGGGTTTTATGATGCGCTGCTGGTGCTGGCGGGCTATCTGCTGATTAATCTGGTCTTCGGCAATATCCTTGAGCCACGTATCATGGGACGTGGTTTAGGCCTTTCAACCTTAGTGGTATTTTTGTCGTTAATTTTCTGGGGCTGGCTATTAGGTCCGGTGGGCATGTTGCTCTCCGTTCCGTTAACCATCATTGTCAAAATCGCCCTCGAACAGACCACCGGCGGGCAGAGTATCGCCGTTCTGCTTAGCGATTTAAACAAAAGATAAAATGCAATATATACACAAAATCATTCAAGATGCATCGCGGCGGCAAGGGAAGAAATCCCCGGGAGCATAGATAACGATGTGACCGGGGTTTCTGAGCGCAGCCAACAAAGAGGCAGCTTATAGGGTGAAATGTATAAAAACGGCCTCCAAAGAGGCCGCCGCACGTTTAAAAGATTAAAGCGCTTTCAGAATTGCATCCACGCTGGCTTTGGCATCGCCAAACAGCATTTGCGTATTCTCTTTAAAGAACAGCGGGTTCTGCACACCAGCATAACCAGTATTCATGGAACGCTTAAAGACCACGACATTCTGTGCTTTCCACACTTCGAGAACCGGCATACCGGCGATCGGGCTGCGGGGATCGTCTTGCGCCGCCGGGTTCACCGTATCGTTCGCGCCAATCACCAGCACGGTATCGGTATCGGCGAAATCATCATTGATTTCGTCCATTTCCAGCACGATGTCATAAGGCACTTTCGCCTCCGCCAACAGCACGTTCATATGCCCCGGCAGGCGACCCGCCACCGGATGAATGCCGAAACGCACGTTGATACCGCGCGCACGCAGTTTTTCGGTGATTTCCGCCACCGGATACTGCGCCTGCGCTACCGCCATCCCGTACCCCGGCGTAATAATGACGGAGTGGGAGTTTTTCAGCATCTCAGCGGTCTCTTCCGCCGTAATTTCGCGATGTTCGCCAGCTTCCTGATCGTCGCCCGTTGAGGAGCCGTCAGTACCGAACCCACCAGCAATAACGCTGATGAAAGAGCGGTTCATCGCTTTACACATAATGTAAGACAGGATCGCGCCTGACGAACCGACCAGCGCGCCGGTCACAATCAGCAAATCGTTGCTCAACATGAAGCCAGCCGCCGCGGCAGCCCAACCGGAATAGGAGTTCAGCATTGAAACAACCACCGGCATGTCCGCCCCGCCGATAGAAGCGACCAGATGCCAACCAAACGCCAGCGCGATAATGGTCATCAGCAGTAGCGCCAGAACCTGTAGACCCACGCTTTCGGTACGAACAAAAACCAGCAGCAACAGGAAAGAAACAACCAGCGCCGCCAGATTCATTTTGTGACGGTTAGGCAACATCAACGGCTTAGAAGAGATTTTGCCGCGCAGTTTACCAAACGCTACGATCGATCCAGTGAAAGTGACTGCGCCAATAAAGATACCGAGGAAGACTTCGGTCAGATGGATATTCACCAGCACCGGCGCCAGACTGGCGTCATGGTACAGATAGCTGTTAAAGCCAACCAGTACCGCCGCCAGGCCCACGAAACTGTGCAGAATCGCGACCAGCTCCGGCATCTCGGTCATCTCAACTTTTTTCGCCATGCGGATGCCAATCGCGCCGCCAATAATCATGGCGACCAGAATCCATGCCACGTTGCCGGTATCCGGCCCGAAAATGGTCGCCAGCAACGCGATCGCCATCCCGGCAATACCGAAGTTATTCCCCTGGCGGGACGTTTCATGCTTTGAAAGCCCGGCAAGACTGAAAATAAACAGGATCGCGGCAACAATGTATGCAGCTGTAACTAATCCTCCAGACATGTGTTACCCCTTAGTTTTTCCGGAACATTTTCAGCATACGCTGAGTCACGGTGAAGCCACCGAAAATATTAATGCTGGCGATAAGCACCGCGATAAAGCTCAGGAAGCTGACCCAGCCGCCCTGACCAATTTGCAATAATGCCCCGACAACAATAATCCCTGAAATTGCGTTGGTCACCGACATTAATGGCGTATGAAGCGCATGAGACACGTTCCACACCACGTAATAACCAACCACGCAGGCGAGCGCAAACACGGTAAAATGGCCGAGGAACTCTTTTGGCGCGACATCGGCCAGCCAGCCAAAAAGAATGATCGCCAGCGCCATTAACGCATACTTCCGCCAGGGGGAAGCGGGCTTTTCCGGCTCTTTTGGCGCAGGTGCTGCTTTAGGCGCGGCCTGTGGCTGCGCGGAAACCTGGATTGGCGGCGCAGGCCAGGTAATGTCGCCGTCACGAATCACCGTCACGCCACGGATCACGACATCGTCAAAATCCACGTCAATATTGCCGTCTTTCTCTTTGCACAGCAGCTTCAGCAGGTTAACCAGGTTGGTGCCATAAAGCTGGGATGACTGCGTCGGCAAACGCCCCGGTAGATCGGTGTAGCCAATCACTTTTACGCCATTGTCCGTCGTCACAACCTGATTGGCGACGGTATATTCGCAGTTACCGCCGTTCTGCGCGGCCAGGTCGACAATCACGCTGCCGGCCTTCATAGAATCGACCATATCGCGGGTAATCAGCTTCGGCGCAGGTTTGCCCGGAATCAACGCGGTGGTAACAATGATATCGACTTCTTTGGCCTGGGCGGCAAAGAGCGCCATTTCCGCTTTGATAAACGCCTCGGACATCACTTTGGCGTAACCATCGCCGCTACCGGCTTCCTCTTTAAAATCCAGTTCGAGGAACTCAGCCCCCATACTCTGGACCTGCTCTTTGACTTCAGGACGAGTGTCAAACGCGCGGACAATCGCCCCCAGGCTGTTTGCCGCGCCGATAGCCGCAAGACCGGCAACGCCCGCGCCAATCACCATCACCTTCGCCGGCGGCACTTTCCCGGCGGCAGTGATTTGCCCGGTAAAGAAGCGCCCAAATTCATGCGCGGCCTCTACAATGGCGCGATAACCCGCGATATTCGCCATTGAGCTTAACGCGTCGAGCGACTGCGCGCGGGAAATACGCGGCACGGAGTCCATCGCCATCACCGTAACCTTACGTTCGGCAAGTTTCTCCATTAACCCAGGATTTTGCGCAGGCCAGATAAAACTGACCAGCGTAGTCCCGGGGTTCAGTAAAGCGATTTCCTCTTCTTCAGGCGCATTAACCTTGAGAATAATTTCCGATTGCCAGATAGCATTGCCGTCTACAATATCCGCGCCAGCCTGCGCAAACGCTTTGTCGTCAAAACTTGCCAGTTGACCCGCCCCGCTTTCGATAGCGACGCTAAACCCCAGCTTCAGTAGCTGCTCTACCGTTTTCGGCGTCGCAGCGACACGGGTTTCATTGGGTAACCGCTCTTTTGGTATGCCAATTCGCATAAATGTTCCCTTCCATCGGTATTTTTGATGATGGTTTGTCAGTAAGCGCGAGAAGCGTACGCCTGCCCGCGTTTGAGGTAAATGTTACCCCAGCAGAATAAAACCGTTACAAACTCTCTATAACCTACTGAAAATAACGCCTGTGATCTAGCGCCAAAAAACAGAATTTTTTATCAAATTTACAAAACATGAACGATTCAGCCGCTAAGCAGCCATAATGCCTTGAAAATGGCCTGCGAGGGCTGATAATTCGCTCAAATTTGACAGCAAAACATCATTAAACCCCTGGCGAGATCAAGAAATTAACATTAAATTAACTTATTAAATTTATGCGCTTCATTAGCTTAGCCGCCCGGACGCCGTTTTTTTCGACATATCAGTAAATGTTATCATCAAAGATAGGATACATGACACGATGCGTGAAAAATCCCGCAGACATCCATATGGTTTAAATGCAATAATCAGCCACGTTTCTAGTCAATAACAATACCAGTACCTGGTTTGCGCAAGGCAAAGGATTATTTTTATGAAGCTTAAGAACACTCTCCTGGCGTCGGCTCTGCTTTCTGCGGCTGCTTTTTCTGTCCATGCAGCAACAGAACTGACGCCGGAGCAAGCGGCTGCACTAAAACCTTATGACCGCATCGTTATTACCGGTCGTTTTAATGCTATTGGCGATGCGGTCTCCGCCGTGTCCCGCCGCGCAGATAAAGAAGGCGCAGCCTCCTTCTATGTTGTCGACACCTCGGAGTTCGGCAACAGTGGTAACTGGCGTGTTGTGGCGGACGTGTATAAAGCCGACGCGCCGAAAGCCGACGCGCCCAAAAATCGTGTCATTAATGGCATCGTGGAATTACCGAAAGACCAGGCCGTACAATTAGAACCGTATGACACCGTCACCGTT
This sequence comes from Salmonella sp. K21076, assembly GCF_039650795.1. Lineage (NCBI taxonomy): Bacteria > Pseudomonadati > Pseudomonadota > Gammaproteobacteria > Enterobacterales > Enterobacteriaceae > Salmonella > Salmonella sp. K21076. Next base: position 34,011 of record NZ_JBCLYA010000049.1, on the reverse strand, counting down.
CAGGGCTTCTACCGTAGCCAGCCGGAAGTTAACGATGCCATTACGAAAGCGGCGAAACAAAAAGGCGCATACGCTTTCTATATTGTTCGTCAGATAGATGCGAATCAGGGCGGAAACCAACGCATCACTGTATTTATCTATAAACAAGATGCGAAAAAACGCATCGTCCAGAGCCCGGACGCTATTCCGGCAGACTCTGAAGCTGGCCGTGCCGCGCTGGCTCAGGGCGGCGAAGCTGCGAAGAAAGTCGAAATTCCAGGCGTCGCCACGTCAGCCTCGCCGAGCGCCGAAGTAGGCCGTTTCTTCGAAACGCAATCCTCCAAAGGCGGGCGTTACACTGTCACACTTCCGGATGGCACAAAAGTTGAGGAGCTGAATAAAGCGACGGCTGCGATGATGGTGCCTTTCGACAGCGTTAAGTTCACCGGCAACTACGGCAATATGACAGAAATCTCCTACCAGGTCGCCAAACGCGCGGCGAAGAAAGGCGCTAAGTATTATCATATTACGCGTCAGTGGCAGGAGCGCGGTAATAACATCACCATCAGCGCCGACCTCTATAAATAAGGCGCGCGTCGCCATCAGGTGATTAGACTTGAGATAAATGACAGGGAATAAGTGAGATATTTATGGGAAGAACTGGGTCAAAATGGGAAGAGACCAGGAGGAATATGCAATAACCTTACAGTATGTGAAAATCAGACCGGCCCGAACAAAAACAGAACTCGCGCCAGCCTGATTGCAGATATTACTCTTTTTTCTCCGTATCTACATCGGGTTCATCAGCAAATAGCTTGCCCTGCATCCGATCCAGTTCTTCTTTTCTTACCCGCTTAACCACGCTGTAGACCCACTGAAGCGAAACACCAAATTTGCGGGCCAGTTCATGGTGGTTACGTCCGTTAAACTCCCTGAAGATTTCCCGGTCGCGCTGACTGACCTTCCATACCATGCCCATCGGGAAATAAACGTTTTGCCCGCCCCAGACCTGCATCATGCGGTTCGCGACGGCCTGACCAATCTGGTCGGCAATTGCGGGCTCAATATCAATAATCTCGCGAACGGTCTCAGAGGTATGCTGTGCCAGTTCCACCAGGAGTTCCGGCCCTTTACTTCGAAACTGATTCAGGTCGCTCATGTTTTACTCCCGCAGCTCTGCGCTGCCACTTCTTCAGTTTCTCAATAACACTGCTTGCCTGTTCAGTATTGAGCCAGCGCAGGGCGCTGATGCCCGTTTCCCGCTTGATCCACCGCGCTAATGCATTTTCTGAACGGTCACGAACAATGCCGGCAGCAGCCATTTCAAGCCATAGCGCACGGATTTTCCTGGATTGCGGATGGTTATCCAGCGGTAAACCGGAGCTGGCTTTTCCTGCAGGCCTAACGCGAAAGCCTTTCCTTTTCATGGATTCCAGCACGCAGTTTAGTTGTGTGGTATCCATTCCTTTGGTTGAGGCTTTACCGGTCAGCCCCTGTAACATCTGGCGGTAGGTGTCTTCATCCATACCCAGTTCATTACGGGCAATATGAATGAGCTGGATAAGACGTTGTTTAGTCATCATTGTTGCTCCTTCTGCCTGCATCACCGATATAATCGACATATAAAGGAAGTGCCACAGGCCAGCACAGGAACATCACCGACCAGCTAATCCAGTAACCGGCACCACTGTAACGTGAATAAAACCCTGAACGGCGGTGCAGTTCAGCAGTACACCAACCGACAAAACAATACCAGAACAGGGCACATACAACAGATTCAGTCGTCATTCTGAATATCCCCCCAACTGATATGAATATTACGGGCAGCAATGACAGGGTCTTTATTCCACCATGCACCTGACATGTATTTTTCAACCTGTTCGCGTCCGGCAATAACACCAATTGTGATCCCCGGCCTGACGTTCTTAAAAAAGGCGCGGGCAAAAAGGTATCTGGCAGATATTCGGCAGGCTTTTAATTTCCGGCTGTTACCTGATAACGTAATCATCTGGCCTCCAGTTTCTGCTGTTCCCGCCCACTGACCGGTCGGTGCAGTCTGACGTTCTGCCCTTCTCGAAACCCCGCATAGCGCGAGGCGTCGCCATTGCGACTTCTTCCCGGTTTACGCGCCCTGGTGGTTTGCGTCTGCGGGTATTTATGTTCCAGCCACTGCTGCATCAGTTCACGTTCGTCATCGGTCAGGGCGAAGGACTGTATTTCACTGATAACGGCCAGCACCCAGCCTTCAGCAAACTGGTCTCCACGGCTGGTGCGGGTGGCGGTTTTTATTCTTTTGTTCTGTGCACTGATATACTGCTGACGCGCCTTTTTCAGCTGACGGGCCAGCACTTCCCAGGTGTACGCGGCCAGTGCGGCCCGTTCCCGGTTGCCGTAGAACCCCACACCCGGATATGTGCCGGGGTGAATGATGGAGTTAACACCAAATGCCTCGCGGATGATGTTCATCAGGCCCAGCATGTAGCGCGGCGGACGGAGGCTGCCTGTCGGCCAGTAGTGACTGATGGTTTCATCAATATCACTCATGGCGATGTCGGAATGTGTGATGCCGTGAACATCCATCAGTTTACGGGCGCGGCGCAGTGCCAGAGCAGCCTCATGCGGGTTGCCGGATGCTGCCAGCGCCAGCAACTTTTTCAGTTTCTCAATGTGCTTATCCTGGTCTGTCATTGTTCAGTATCTCCGGTATTTTTTTGCTGTTCCCATGCCCGAACAGCGTCGGACAGCTCTTTCAGGCTGTATGCTGCTTTAAGCTTTTCCCATAACCACTGCGTCACCACGTGGGTCAGCAGGGCAACCAGGGCGAATCCGGCGCAGATGCACACGGCTATACCAGTAAGCAGGAAAGCCCATACCACAATTTCCATAATGGTGTCAGTCACTGGTACCTCCTGTGGTGGTCTGGTCAGGTGCGGCGTGTGTCCTGTGGTATTTCCTGAACCAGTGGTACAGGGCAGCCAGTTTTCTGTCGATAACTTCAGTTTCCCTGTTGAAGTATTCCTGTGCCTCTTTCTCCTCTTGCGGCGGCAGTTCGCCCGGCCCACACAGGGTGTTGTAAATCCACGCCATGCCGTTCCTGGCATCACCGGTGGCCCGCCACTCAATCACTGCAGCTTTCATGACGACCAGATTGCGCCCGAAGTACAGGTCCACCTCTTCAAATCTCTTGCGCAGGTATTCGTTTTCGTCTTCCAGTACCCGAATACGCTGTGCAGCATCTTCCGGCGTCAGTTGTGGCGTCTGTTCGGTGCGGTTCATATGATTTCTCCGGTGTATGTGACGCCCAGCCGTGCGGCAAGGCGTTCCAGTTTTTTCTGTTTGTGGAAGTCAATCAGCCGGTCCATTCCCTGAAGGCGCAGCTGCTCTGTCATGATTTCCACGTCTGCCAGCTCTGCCGCGAGGTCACTTTCGCTGCCCTGTCCGTTCAGGTTGCGGGCGGCACTGGCCGCCAGTTCAGCGGCCTCTTCTGTCAGTTTCAGGGCCTGTGCGTCCGGCCCGAAACGCTGCAGGGCCAGACGGTAGAGGGCGGTGCGGGTGAGTTCGGTGTTCCGTGTCATGCCGCGCCCTCAGTGCTTCCGGCTGACGGTGATGTGCAGGCCGCCTTCTGCAGTGGTTTCCATCCGGTACGGCACCTCGTTCTCTGCCGTGTGGGTGAGTGTGTTCACCAGTACCTGCAGTGCAGCCGCCTTTCCGTTGGTCGCCACAATGGCCTGCGTGGCCATGCTGATTAGCGCCGTCAGGACGTGCTTCACATCGGTGAGGTCGCGGCATTCACACTCGTTGACATAGTGTTCAACAAGGGCGCGGGTACGCTGGCGTGCTTCCTGTGGGGTAATCATTGCGCGTCCTCCCTGTCAGGGCGGGAGAATTCCATGACAGGCACGTCTGCCGAAAAATGCTGGCTGCAGTACGGGCAGACCAGGGTGACGCGTACCGCAGGGATGTGGTATTTACCGGACATCACGGCGATGGCGCTGTGAAAACGCAGGGCTGTTATATCCCTCTCGCACTGAATACATTTAAATATCATAATTTAATTCTCCTCTGTTTCCAGCGTGCAGAAGCCCACGGCGCTGACGCCGGAATAAAAAAGAAAATGTTTTTATTAAATAATTAACGTGGTGTGTTTACTGCACATCCTGCTCAAAAGGAATTATTGAAAAATCCTCAATGTCGCTTTTAATGGAAATACCGGGAATATTTTTCACGGCCTCTTTTTCATTCAGGATAGCGTCTTTATTTATTTCCTCTTTTACACGAATAAAGCGCTCAAGCCCCAGACGTCTCAGTAGTTCAATAACATTATCCGCTCCGCGAATGCTGACTGACGGCGGGCGGTTTCGCCACTGCACCTCGCCGGTGGTGAGGTTAGCAAACTTCACCTTCCCGTTGCCGGTCAGTTCATCACGGTGTGCCTCACACCATGTCTGAATACCGGACTGCAGTTCGGCCATGCGTTTTTTCAGGCTCTCGGTGAGCGGGGCATAACGTGCGGTGATATCGCCAATGGCGTCATTCATTTCTGTTTCAGCCCTGACCAGTTCACGGTGTGCGTCACCGAGCAGTCTGATGCCCTCAATGACCTCTTCACGTGTCCCCGGCACCCAGAGTGCTGCTGCGGCCTTGATACGTTTTGCACCTTTTGTACTTTTTGCCATTTTTTATGATTTCTCCAGTTGTGCTGATTACCACAAAGATTCCGGCCACACGACGCGACAGCCGTGCAGTTCGAAAACGCCCTGACGGAAATATCCCCTGTGGTCATGTCCGGTATACAGATAACAGGCCTTTCCCTGCTCAAGCATGCGCATGCAATGCGCACTCCTGGAAACGCGGATGACAGGTTTGTTACCCCTGATGGTGATGCTTTGTACATCCGTGTTCGTCGCCTTAAGCGCCATAATGGCTGACTGCACTTTACTGATTTGCTGGTTGATACCTGTGGTGGATTTCATTATTAAACCCCTTTGACAACGTCAGCGTTGACCTGTGGAACCCCGATTTCAGCGGCCAGATTCATGGCGGCTATTACCAGGTTACTGACGGCCAGCGGATACAGCAGGCTGACCATATTTTTACGATGACTTCCCGGATTGCTCAGGCGGGTACGTATGGCATCCACTGCGCTGGCGTCCATAATGTCCGTCAGTTGTTTACCGGCCCGTTGCAGTTTGAACGTCAGAAATTCTTCAAGGTGATTGTCCAGAGGCAGAAGTTCGACCACCTCACAGCGCTGAACGACTTCGCGGACTTCCATGTTGCGTTCAGAGAGTTTTGTCGCCAGTTCCGGCTGGCCAATCAGCACGATGGACAGCAGCTTTTTGAAACCGGACTCCAGCTCAAAAAAGCGTTTGAGGTGTTTCAGTGTCGGAATGGGCAAACTGTGAGCCTCCTCAATCACCAGAACGTGGCTGAACCCCGCCTGGTTGCTGTCTTTCAGGACGCGATGCAACTGGCGAAAGCGGGCGTCCTGACTGCGTCTGATGCTTTCCAGTGGTGCGATGGTACTGATAATGGCTTCGGCAATCGCTGCTGCCTTCAGAGTTTTCCCTTTCACATCGTTGTCTTCCATAGCGATGATGTATGGCTCGATAACAATCACTGGCGCATTCTCGCGGTTGATACGTTCAGTCAGGTCACGGCGCAGCGTGGATTTACCCGCACCGGACTCACCGATGACGGCCATAAACCCACCATGACGGGCTGTCTGGTACAACGCCTCACGCACGTAGCGAATGTCTGGTGTGGTGAACACATCATCAGAACCCTGCATGGCTTCGTCGGCGAACGGGTCACGGAAAAGACCAAACGCTTTTTTGGTTGCTGGAAATAACACCTGTTTTTTGAGTAACATATTCTCTTCCTCACTGAGGCTCGTTTTATCTGTGGTACCCGCTGTACGGGGCGTGGCCGCGCCCTGTACAGCATCAAAACTCTTCGCTGTATCAATCCCCTGACTTTCCAGCCAGGACGCAAGACGCCGGCGCACTTCTCCGGGGCTGGTGCGGGGCCACGCGTTATGATTCACAATCTGGGCCAGCGTGGCCTCAGAAACATCGACAGCTCTCGCCACCACCGCCTGTGGAATACGGGCCTCTTTCAGTTGCTGCTTCAGTACCAGCATGTTTCCCTCCTCAGTTGCCGTTAACAATGCTGATAACGCTGCTGCGGGCCGGCGTGGTCAGCGTAGCCATGACTTCATCCAGTGCGGCTTCCGGTACGCCGTCCGGATACTGTGCCGTTAACTGGCGGTAATGTTCCGGCGTCCAGGTAAGGCCGTTGGCGCTGAACTTCCCGCGCAGGGCTTTCGCGGCCTCCACATGAGTCATGGGACGCTGTTCAGTGCGCGGTCCGCGTACGTCAGAGGCCTGACCTCGCTTCGGTATACAGGCCGGAAGTGTGGCGTCATCAATATGTTTATACGGGTCAAGCCGCCCGCCGAACGGCAGCGCCTTCGCCTTGCGTGCGGCAGCTGCATCTGCGGCGTTGTCTGTACCGGTGACCAGCGCTTCGGTTTCTTTTGCCGCCATCTGCGCCGGGGTTTCCGGCAGGGCTTTGTAACTTTCGCCAAATACCGCCGCGCCTTCAGCAAAGCCAAACTCGTTCTTTCTGACCTCTTCGACCAGGAAGAACGTCTCGTGGCCGTCCTCACCGGTCAGAACCACCTGTGCCACATCGCTGCGCCACGGGTTACGGGTAATCATCAGTTTTTCACCGACCAGTACGCCCGGTACCGTTGATACGTCAAATTCAGTGCCCCGGAACGAGACACGAAGTTTTGGCGTGACTTTGCGGAGTTCTGGTGCCGCCACAGCCAGTTCACGACATACCTCAACGGAAGGCGCTTTTTTCAGCTGCTCAGCAGTAATCTTCAGCCAGATATCCGTGCGGGTTTTACCGTGGCGGCTGTGAACAGCCGTGGCGTTAAAGTGGCTGCGCCATTTCGCGGCCAGCGCGTTGAGTTCTTCCAGACTGTGAACCGGCCGGAACTTCAGACCCGGCTCCAGCTTGCGTTCGATAATGTCACGCGCCTTTTCCACCTGTCCGGTGGCGCGGGCGTTATGCGGCTTGTGCGCTATCAGGTCAATGCCCAGTGAGCGACACATGTTTTTCGTCATACCCGCGGTGTTTGCCGAGCCGGGGTCGAGATAGAGTATTTTCGGCACACCGTGCAACACGTCTGCGCCGCCACGCTCCTGCATGGCGTTGATAAGCACAGAACACAGGTTCTCACCGGATTCCGCCCCCGTCACATACTCAACGTAAATCCAGCCGCTGGCATGGTCGGTAATCTCGTAACTCCACACGCGGTCACTGGCGATACGGGCAAGGTTAGCGGGCTTGTTCTTGTAGAACTTCGCGCTGTCCATCACCTGCAGCCCTTTATGTCCATTGCTCAGGTAGTAAAGCGTGCAGAGCGAGGCATCAATCTGCCAGACATGATTGGGATGCAGACTGGCCACTTCAGTATATGGTGCAGGGGCATCCAGTTGTTCCGGGTGCAGGCCATAGTTACGCAGGGCACGGCTGATGGCATCTTCGGACAACGGGAAAAACTCACCGGTGGTTTCATCTGTTCTGCCTGCGGAGATAAAGCCGTTAGCCCGCAGGGTTTCCACTGCATCCGCGATGGAATAGAGACGCTTACCGTTCTTGCGGGTGGCCTCACGCAGTGTGGCAGATATCAGCGCGGCTTCGTCGCGGGTCAGGGCGCTGCGCCCGGCATCGGCGCGTTTTTTGCGTTTATCAGTCACAGAGACCTCCTTCAGCCTGCGCAGCAGAGTGGCGCGGGACATGCCAAGTTCAGCACAGGCAGCGTCGTATATTGCACCGCGTTTACCATGCCCCGCGTCACGTGCCGCGCGGGCGACATAAACCAGTCGTTCAGTCAGGGCAGCATTCATTGGTTATGCCTCCAGCCCGTTAATCTGTGGCGTCGGCTCAGTCAGCCATGAAGGCGCTGCATTGCCTGTTGGCTCGTCCGGCAGGTCAAATGTGGAGCGCAGGCTACGCGCTGTGCTTTCCAGTTGACAGACCAGGCCTGCCATGAAGTCTCTGGGGGTATCAATCATGTTTTCAGCTCAATATGCGCACAGTGTCTCAAAAGCGCTGGACAGTCGAACGGCGATAGCAGATTCCGCCTCAACCGCTAATGCTGTCACTTCCGCCCGCAGCTTCTTAACCTCCTCATCAGGCTCAGGCGGCTGAATACGGGATTTCTTTTCCAGTCTGGTAGAGAGAGAATCAATTTTTTCATTTTTATCGGCGAGTACGCGCTGTTGTGCTGCGTTGGTTTCGCGCGCTTCGCGCAGGGCCTGGCGAAGTTCGCGTACTGACATGCGATCAACGTCGTCAAGCGTCAGGCCGGCAACTGTGCCGCCGTCGGCCAGTTCGGCAAGCTCTTCGTCGTCTTCTGTCATTAATTCGAAAAGTTTGGCTTTTCCCAAATGTGCCAACGTTGGCACATTTGGTTTCAGCGCCGGGGATAAGTATTTTGTCGATGCTTGCATCATTCTCACAGATGTCCGGTATGCCAGCCCCAACTCACTTTCAAATGGAGACGCTTCTGAGAGATTGAGTCCTGAAGAAGGTCTAGTTACTGAAGCCTCTCAGCGCCTTATAAACGATATTTGTGCAAAATATGCAGGACGCACACAGTTCCTAGGCTGTAATGATGTCTTAATCGCCAAACGAGAGTCTGAAAAGTTACGTGACGTTTTAAAAGCATTTGCGGCAGAGAAAGGACTTGACGGCGCTGAAAAAGATGCATTTCTTAAGAGTGCGTTTGAACACTTACATGCACTAAGTAAGGCTGGTGAACCACTTAGTCTTGAAACCCTTGTTAATGCCATTTGGCCCCAGGCTCCCGAGGAGTTATCTGGTAAACTTGCTGCTGAAGAGTTGGAGTTATCGGATGGCTTCGTTCCTGATGGTCGAGTCATTCGGGCTCTGGTATCTTTTAAAGGCAAGTCTAAATATTGGGAACTTAAGTTTGACCGGGAAGGGAAAACTGAAGGCTATATTGATTATGATCCGGAAACAAATATTATCACCCTACGTAATGTACCTGAAGAATTTAGGGAAATGTGGATGACTGAGGTTTAATCGTGGCGATTTCATTTGAGATGCTGACAGCTCTGTATCGTCGTATGGAATTCCAAGAGGGGTTTCGTGTCGGCTCACAGCGCATTCCTGTGGGGCGATGGCCAGCCCGGTGTTCGGGTACCGGGCTGGTCGTTCTTTCAAAGCCATCATGCAGTGCACGTTTACATCTTCACTATTAACGCTGTTTAAAATCCGTATCCCGCCACATTTGTGATGCTGTCTCCACCAAACGAGGAGACACACATGAAAAACCTGAAAAAATTCATTCCCCCTGTTAAAAAACCTCGCCTCAGCGGCTGGCTGCTGACCTCAGTGCTGTTGCTGGGCATCATCGCTCTGGTCTCGCCACAGCAGTTGCCTGTTGTGATCTACAAGCTGGCACTCATCACGCTGGCAGCAGTGCTGGGTTACTGGCTTGACCGTTCGCTCTTCCCCAAAGCCCGTCCCGGTCAGTACCTGAAACATGACGACAGACTGATGGCTGAAGGGCGTTTCCCTGTGCAGACCGGCCTTCACCTTGTATTTTCTGCTGCGTTAATCCGCCGTGCACTGATTGTTGCAGCGGTCTGTCTGGCTGTGGCAACAGGACTGTGACCATGAACTGGCCTCAAATCACCCTCATTATTCTGTTCGCCTTTGGTCTGGGCGTAACCGCCATCAGACACGGAGAACCACGTAACGATAAATACAGCTTCTGGTGGCAGCTTGCTGGCAACCTGGTGATTGTCTGGCTGCTCTGGTGTGGCGGCTTCTTCAGTCAGGCCCGCGCAGCGCAGCCTCCGCAGGCTGCGCTGCAGTATCGCGATGATGTGATCCGTAATGCCCGGCTTGAATGGGGACTGTCTGCGCCGGTGGCCGATTTCGCCGCGCAACTGCATCAGGAAAGCGGCTGGCGACCTGATGTGGTCTCGCCGGCTGGCGCTCAGGGACTGGCGCAGTTCATGCCTGCCACTGCCGACTGGATAAGCCAGTTGATACCGATGCTGAGCAATCGTGAGCCGTTTAATCCTGCATGGGCTATCCGGGCGCTGGTCAGCTATGACCGCTGGCTGTGGCAGCGCGTCAGCGCCGCCAACGACTGCGAGCGTATGGCCATGACATTGTCGGGCTATAACGGTGGTCTGGGCTGGGTACAACGGGACAGGCGGCTTGCATCACAGAAAGGTCTGGACAGCACCCGCTGGTTCGGACATGTCGCCACGGTGAATGCCGGACGCAATGCGGCCAGCTGGCGGGAGAACCGCCATTATCCGCAGCGCATCCTGCGCGAACTGGCACCGCGATATCTCACATGGGGAGGCTGCAGTTGTGTGGCATCTGGTTAAAAAGCTGCCGTGGCGCGGCATTCTGCTGGCCATTCTTATCAATGCCTTTCTGGTCGGCCTGTATGCCATGGGATACAGAAGTGGTCATGACTCTGCAAAGCGTGACGGTGATACCGCGCTCAGTCAGTTGCAGTCAGCATTTGACGCGTACAAAACGGAGCAGGCAACGCTTGAGAATGCTGCGCTGCGGGCCTGGGCCAGACGGTATCAGGAGCAGGTGGCCGCCGGGCAGCGGGCTGAAGCCGGTTATCTTGAGCAGATTGCTCAACTGGAGAGCCGGAATAAACAACTACAGGGGCAAATTAACGATGTCACACAGCGCTGGATTGATGAAAAAGGTAAGAGCCATCCCATTGAGTGCGTGTTTACTCGCGGTTTCGTGCGCCAGTACAACGCCGCACTCGGATATGACAATGCATCCGTCGACACCGGTCATTCAGACTCAGTTGCCGCCGCTGGCACCCGCTCTGGCACAGCGACCGGGCAACCTGAAACCACTGACACCCGGTTACGCGATTCGGGTGTCTCCCAGCGTGACGTTCTCGCCAACATCATCGACAACGCAGGACAATGTCGTCGCTGGCGGAACCAGATAAACGCGTTACTGGATGAACGGGAAGGATTACAGAAATGACACTGCAGGTTGAATTCTGGACGGTAGTGAGTTTTCTGCTCACCTTCATGGGGTTTGTGGGAGGGCTCGCCAAATGGTTGTTCAGTAAAACAGAAGAACGCCAGGCGGCACGATTCGCCTCCCTTGAACAGGCCCTGCAACAATCCGCCTCCAACTGGGGCGAGCTGGAAAAAGAATTTATGCGATTTAAAGCGGATTTACCGCTGAATTATGTCCGTCGAGAGGATTATATCCGTGGCCAGACAGTCATTGAGGCCAAACTGGACGCGCTTTATAACAAACTGGAAGTGGTACAGCAGTACCGCAATACCGGAGGTCAATAATGGTCGATATTACCCGGGTACGCCGCGAATCCCTGCGCTGGAGTCTGCTGGTTGCCCTGAACAAGACCCGCCCTTACACCGCCAGCGAGACGCTGCTGCTGGATGTGTCCCGTGCCATCTACCCGGACACCACACCGCTGGAACTGCGCCGCGAACTGGATTATCTGGCTGACCGTAAAATGGTTGATCTGGAGAAAAAACCTTCTGGCGACTGGTTTGCTGACCTGACCCGCCTCGGCGTAGACCTGGTGGAATACACCGTGGAATGTGGTCCGGGTATTGCCCGCCCGGAAAAGTACTGGAGTGAATAATGGCCAGACGCAGCACAATAGAAAAGCTGCCGGAAGACGTGCGCCGCTGGCTTGAACGGGCGCTGACTGAATCCGGCTTCAGCGGGTATAACGAGCTGGAGTCCCTGCTGCGTGAGCGGGGGTACGTTATCAGCAAATCCGCTATCCATCGCTATGGACAGAAGATTGAGCGCCGCTATGGTGCTATCCGTGCGGCAACAGAAGCGGCCCGCATGCTGACCGAAGGCGCAGCAGACGATCAGGATGCGCGTTCGGAGGCTGTGATAGCCCTTATTCAGACCGAGCTGTTCGAGAGTATTGTCCAGTTGCAGGAGGCGGAAGAAGGCGAAGTCGATCCTAAAGAACGCGTGGCCCTGCTGTCGAAGGTGGCGAAGAATGTGGCTACGCTGTCCCGCGCGTCCGTCAACCTCAAAAAGTTCCAGTCTGAAGTACGGGCCAGAGCGCAGCAGGCAGCCAGCAACGCCGAGAAAATTGCCCGTAAGGGGGGACTGTCAAGCGACGCAGTACAGGCGCTTCGTCGCGAGATTCTGGGGATTGCCACATGACAAAATCATCCGGAGTGATTTTAAACGCCGCTGGCGGCGGCCCCGAAGGGATGAGTCCCATGGACGGGAGGAATAACCTTGCTCCCGTTTTGCCTGATACCTCGGCGCTGGATGCCCCTCCCGTTCTGTTGCCTTACCAGCAGCGCTGGGTGGCAGACACCTCTCCGCTTAAGGTGATAGAAAAGAGCCGTCGTACCGGTATTACATGGGCTGAGGCATCCGATAACGTACTGACCGCCGCCTCTTCTGCGCCAGCAGGCGGGATGAATGTGTATTACATCGCTTATAACCAGGACATGACCGTCGAATACATTCAGGCGTGTGCAATGTGGGCACGGGCATTCAACTATGCGGCCAGTGAAATTGAAGAAGGATTCTGGGAAGAGGACGACGACGACAAACACATCAAGACTTACACCATCAAATTTCCTGACTCCGGCTTTCGTATTGTTGCGCTCTCCAGCCGCCCGTCTAACCTGCGTGGCCGTCAGGGTATTATTGTTATCGACGAAGCGGCGTTCCATGAGCAACTGGACGAACTGCTGAAAGCGGCGCTGGCGATGCTTATCTGGGGGGGAAAGGTACGCGTTATCTCCACCCATGACGGTGACGACAATCCGTTCAATACGCTTATCGGGGATATCCGTGCCGGACGTCAGGGAGGCAGCGTACATCGCATCACTTTCCGGGAAGCCGTATCTGAGGGGCTGTTCCGGCGCGTTTGTCTGCGCACCGGGAAGGAATGGTCAGAGGCATCCGAGCAGGCCTGGATGGCGTCGGTGTACAAATTCTACGCTGCCGGCGCATCCGAAGAGCTTGACTGTATTCCGGCCAACGGTGGCGGCGCCTGGCTGTCCCGTGCCCTGATAGAGTCCCGCATGTCCGCTGATACGCCGGTATTGCGTCTGACCTGTCAGGAAGGTTATGAACTGCTGTCTGATGAGGTTCGCTTCCACGAGACACAGGACTGGCTTGATGAGCATCTGAAACCCTTGCTGGAGGCACTCCCCGCTGATGCCCGCTCTTTCCTGGGGCGCGACTTTGGCCGTAGCGGTGATTTGTCGGTGGACTATCCCCTGCTGCAGGAGAAGAACCTGGTACGACGCGTGCCATTCGTACTGGAGCTGCGTAACGTGCCGTTCAGACAGCAGGAGCAAATCACCTGGTATCTGATGGATGGCCTGCCCGGTCTGCTGGGTGCAGCGTTTGATGCCCGTGGTAATGGTGCCTATCTGGCTGAATACGCCATGCAGCGCTACGGCTCCAGCCGGGTTCAGCAGGTGATGCCAACTGAAGGCTGGTACCGGGAGCATATGCCTCCGGTCAAAGCTGCACTGGAAGACGGTAACCTGGTGGACTTACCAAAGGATGAAGACACACTGGATGACCTGCGGGCCGTTCAGGTGGTGAACGGTGTCCCCCGCGTGCCGGAGCAACGCTCAAAAGCAAAGGCTGACGGTGGTAAACGCCACGGGGATTCAGCCATCGCACTGGCGCTGGCGTATTTCGCCAGCCGTGAAATTAACAAAGGGCCGGTGAAGGCAAGCTCACGCTGTCGTCGTCAGGCGGCCCGTATGCTGGAGGGATTCTGATGGCGAGGGGTATCTGGGTTTCACCCGATGAATTTGTTGCTTTTTCTGAGCCTCAGAAATCACTGACCGCGCAGATTGCCTCCCGCAGCCGCGCGATCGACTTTTACGGACTGGGCATGTATCTGCCCAATCCTGATCCCATTCTCAAGGCTCAGGGACGGGATATCCGTATCTACCGCGAACTGCGCACCGACCCGCTGGTTGGGGGCTGTATCCGCAGACGTAAAGCAGCGCTCAAATCACTGGAGCGTGGACTGGAGCGCGGTCACGCTTCTGCCCGGGTCTTCCGTTTCATCCGCGACATGCTCGACGATCTGGATCTGTCCCGCATCATCGGTGAGATGAGTGATGCCGTGCTCTACGGGTATCAGCCCTGTGAAATCATGTGGGGCCGTTCGGTCAGGGCGTGGGCAGTGACGGATATTGTCGGCAAACCGCCTGAGTGGTTTCAGTTTGATACGGACAACTGCCTGCGCTTCCGGGCGCGTGATGCGGGTGTGGAGGGTGAGCTGCTGTCACCGTCAAAATTCGTGGTGCCGGCACAGGATGCCTCGTATGACAATCCTTACGGTTTCCCGGACCTGTCCATGTGCTTCTGGCCGGTCGCCTTCAAGAAAGGCGGGATGAAATTCTGGCTCCGCTTTGCCGAAAAGTTTGGCTCCCCGTGGGTGATCGGTAAGCACCCGAGGGGTGCAAATGATGCAGAGATTGAAAAACTGCTGGACTCCATGGAGCAGATGGTGGAGGACGCGGTGGCCGCCATCCCCGATGACAGCAGCATCGAACTCAAAGCCGCGGATGGTAAGGCGGACAGCAGCGAGGTATTCCGCGAGCTGATCACACTGTCACGCAGTGAGATCTCCATTGCATTACTTGGTCAGAATCAGACCACGGAAGCGAACAGTAACAAGGCCTCAGCACAGGCCGGGCTGGAGGTAACGGCTGATATCCGCGATGCGGATGCGGACATCATTCAGGCAGCAGTGAATCAGGTTATCAGAACGGTGGTCACCCTGAACTTCGGCGATGTGCCGTGTCCGGTCTGGGCCATGTGGGAACAGGAGACCATTGATGACACCCGCGCCACCCGCGACGAAAAACTCACCCGGGCGGGTCTGCGTCTGACCCCGCAATACTTTAAGCGTGAGTACCAGCTGCAGGACGGCGATATTGACGAGACACCACCGTCGGAACGCCAGAATAACATGCTGCCGCTGTCATTTGCCGAGGCGATTGATGCCGATATTCAGGCTCAGCAGCAGCTTGACGACGCGCTGGACATTCTGATGAACGGAGGTGTGTTAAATGGCACGCTGGAACCCGTCCTGGCACCTCTGTTTAAGCGGGTCGAAAACGGGGTTAACCCGACTGAGCTGCTGGGCGAACTGGCGGAGCTCTACCCTCAGATGAACACGGACGATCTGCAGGAACGGCTGGCCCGCATTCTCTTTGTGGCAAATATCTGGGGACGCCTGCATGAGCGTGACAACGGCTGAACTGGCGTACTGCATGACGCTTCCCCCGAAGCGGGCAGTCAGTTACCTGAAGTCCAAAGGGTATCAGATTACCTGGGACTGGGAAGAAATGTGGCAGGAGGCCCATGCCCGCGCCTTTACCGTTGCTAAAGTGACCCGCCTGGATATCCTGGAAGATATTCGCGGGGCACTGCAGCAGGCTGTCGATGAAGGAAAAACCGATCGCTGGTTCCGGCAGGAGCTGGAGCCGGTGCTGAAGCGTAAGGGATGGTGGGGACCACGTGACACGACTGACCCGGTAACGGGTAAGCCGGTCACCATTCAGCAGGGCAGTCCGTGGCGGCTCGATACCATCTTTCGCACCAATATGTCCGTACTCTACAGCGCCGGTCGTTGGGCGGAACAGATGGAAAACGTCGACGACAGGCCGTACTGGATGTATACCGGCATCAACGACAGCCATACCCGCAGGAGCCATCTGGCGCTGCATGGTCTGGTGCTGCGCTGGGATGACCCGTTCTGGCAGGCATTTTACCCGCCGAACGGCTGGCGCTGCCGCTGTAGTGTGATTGCCCTGAGTGCGACGGATGTACGTGCCCGTGGCCTGAAGGTTATCAGCTCCGGCTCTGCCATGGGCCAGGAACTGAAACTGGTCTCAGAGAAAACCGGCGAAATGCGGAACGTGGCCACCTTTAATACCGGCACCACGAAGGTGACCACCGACGTCGGCTGGTCTTATGCACCGGGGGCAGCATACCGTCCCGACCTGGCCCGCTATCAGGGTACGCTTCAGCCACTGGCACAACAGGAACTGAGAGGATAACAATGGCTTCCGATAACCTGGTCAGTATCACCATTAACGATAAATCCCTGCGCCGGAGCCTCCGTGCGCTGGATCTGGCTGCCACAGACATGGAGCCCGCGATGCGCAAAATCGCCGGAACCCTGCTGGCGGAAACACAGTTTAACTTTCTTGATGAGGGGCGTCCGGGGTGGATGCCCTCGCTGGCAGCGGAAGAACGTGACGGGCAGACACTGCAGGATACCGGGCGTCTGATGGGGTCAGTATCAACCGACCATGACGACCGGCAGGCTGTTGTGGGGACCAACGTTGTTTACGGTGCCATTCACCAGTTCGGGGGTAAAACGGGGCGTAATGAGTCTGTTGAACTTCCGGCCCGCCCGTTCCTGCCGGTGACGGGGGATGGAGAACTACAGCCTGAAGTGGTAATCCCCATCCTCGATACCATTGTCCGCCATCTTGAATCAGCGGCCCGTCGCTGAGTTTTCTCTCTTCAGGTGGGTGATTTATCATTGCCAGCGAATGAGGGGCTGTATTACCTTTATAAAGGCTTTACAGCCTCTGTTTTATAACCGCCTCCGGTTCACCGCATTGCTTTCCCTGTCCTTCTCCCCTGATGTTTTCTAAAGCAGATTAAAATCGCCGGGCCTGCATTTCTCACAAACTGTCTCCGACAACATAACGCGGGACAGCAAAATGTCAGCCATTCACATTTTTAAAGCCGGTACTCATACCGATATGCACGGCAAAAAACTGCCGTTCACGCCAGACGATCTTGCCGCCTGCGTGAAAGCCTATGACCCGTCCGTCCATGAAGCACCACTCGTGATTGGTCATCCCAGAACGGAAGACCCGGCGTGGGGCTGGGTGAAAGCCCTGTCGCTCAGCGGCGTCGATCTGATGGCAGAGCCTGCCCAGCTGGACCCGCAGTTTGCTGAGATGGTCACCGACGGACGATTCAAAAAAGTGTCCGCCTCTTTCTACCTCCCGGATTCACCGTCCAATCCGAAGCCCGGCGTGCTCTACCTTCGCCATGTGGGCTTTCTCGGGGCACAGCCACCTTCCGTCAAAGGGCTGAAACAGGTGTCCTTCAGTGAGCAGGAAGAAGGTGTGGTGGAGTTCGCCGACTGGCAGGCCATCACGAATGCCTCCCTGTGGGGAAAGCTGCGCGATTTTCTGATCGCCCGCTTCAGTCTGGACGAGGCAGAAAAAGTCCTGCCGGAATGGCAGCTCAACAGTCTGCGCGAAGAGGCGTACCGCGACACACTGTCGCAGGATGCAGCAGGTGCACAATTCAGTGAGACAGGCCCGGGGCCGTCTTCCGCAAGTAACGAGGAATCATCGATGACAAAAGAAGAGATTGAAGCCCTTCAGGAGGAGAACCGCCGCCTGAAGCAGCAGGCTGCTGATCGCGATGCGCGTGATGCACAGGTCAGACAGGAGCAACTGCATAAGGACAATGTGGCCTTTGCAGAAAAACTGGTCGCAGAGGGGCGTCTGGCTCCCCGCGCCTCCTCCGTGGTGGTTGCCCTGCTGGATGCCGTCGCCGGTGGCGACAAGCCGGTGGAGTTTGCTGAGGGGGAAAGCCGCACACCGCTGGCCACCGCCTTCCGTTCATTGCTCTCCGACGGGGAGCCGGTGATGAACTTCGCCGAACAGGCCACAAAGGATCGTGTCGGCGACGCGGTGAAGGTGGATGTGGCGGAGTTTGCGGAAGCCGATCCTGAGCGTCTGGCCCTGCATCAGAAAGCAGTGGCCCTGTCCAAAAAAGAAGGCATCAGCTATGAGGCTGCTGTCGCACGCTGCCTGTAATTTAAGGAGAGAGCATGTCTGATTACTTAAAAGGTAAACGTGTCGTTGATCCGGTACTGACCAGTATCGCCCGAGGCTATAAAAATGCCGCATTCATTGGCGAACGTATTTTCCCCGTCGTGCTGACGGACAAGGAAGGCGTGCGTGTGCCGACCTTCGGGAAAACCGCCTTTGTGGAATATGACACCGAGCGTGCCGTCGGGGCGGACAGCAATGTTCTGGTCCGTGAGAAAACCGGCACGCTTGATCTGGTGCTGGGTGAGCACGATCTGGCTGCGCCAGTGGACTATCGCGAACAGGCGGAGTCCATGTTTAACGAGGAGAGCAAGGCCATCCGTCGCGCCACGAATGGCGTGAATCTGCGCCGTGAACTTATCGCCGCCCGTCTGGCTCAGGATGAAAAGGTCTACCGTACCGGGCACGTTAAAAAACTGACAGCCGGCGACCGCTGGGCCGGTGGTAAGGGGGACCCCATCGGGGTAATTGAAGCCGGTATGGAAGCGGTCCGTACGGCCACGGGGCTGCGTCCTAACCTGATGACCATGGGGGCCGGCGTGATGGCGCTGCTGAAGTTCCACCCGGCAATTCAGGCAGCCATCGGAGCCAACGAACGCAAGCGCATCACCACGGAGATCCTGCAGGACCTCTTTCAGATCGAAGAGATCGTCATCGGTGCTCCTGTCTCCCTGCCGTCCATGAAAGCGGCAATGGATAAGGACAGCGTGCCGACGGATATCTGGGGAGACAATCTGATGCTGCATTACGTCGGCAAGCCGCAGCCGGGGGCGGACAGCGCGGACGAGAACGAGCCGTCCTTCGGCTACACCCTGCGCCGTAAGGGGATGCCTGTTGCCGACAAGTACGACGGAGCCGGCGGCAAGGTGAAGTACTGCCGTTATACCGATATCTACAAAGTCGCCGTGGTTGGTGGCGATGCCGGGTATCTCATTACCGGTATCAGTAAATAAGGAGGCGTTATGGGAACCACTCAGCAGGTCATTCTGATCACAACCGTAACGGCAGGGGCCGCACTGGCACAGCAGCGTTTTGTCGGGGCAGATAATACCCCCTGTAAAGCCGGTGCCGCAGCGCTCGGGGTTGCCGAAGTGGATGCTGTTACCGGCGACAGCACGCCGGTGAGCGTTCTGGGCATTATTGCTGTCGAGGCCGGGGCCGCTGTCAGCCGTGGTGTGGCTGTTCAGTCAGATGCTCAGGCCAGAGCCGTGCCGCAGTCCGGCGACGGTAAATCCTGTGGTATTGCACTTGATGAAGCCGGGGGTGAAGGCGACGTCATTCGTATCCTGCGCGGGGTGTGACATGTACTGCACCCTGGAGGATTTGCTTGCGCAGGTGCCGGAACGAACGCTGATCGAGCTCACCAGTGAAGAGATGGACTTCGACTCGCCTGCAACAGTGAATACCCGTGTGGTGGACAGCTGTATCCGCTATGCCGACGAGCTGATTGATGCCCATCTGCGCGGACGCTATATCCTGCCACTGGCAGAGATACCGACTGTTCTGCGGGACATTGCCATCACGCTAGTCCGTTACCGGCTCTACGCCCGCCGCCCGGAAGGTGACCTCCCGGATACGGTGAAGGATGACCACAAAGAAGCGCTGCGGCAACTCAGGGAGTTACGTGATAACAGGCTCACGCTGGGGCTGCCGTCCACTCAGAAAGATGTGCCTGAGCCTGGCGAGTTTCGTGTACGCAGCCGCCCGGCCACTTTCGGCGGTCGTGACGGTTTACTGGAGAAATACTGATGAACGTTCTGCCCGTCCTTGATGCGGTACTGGCCCGGTTACGCGAGAAGCTGCCGCAACTGCAGGTGGAGTACTTCCCGGAGAAACCGGCTGAATATCGCCTGAACCATCCGGTTGGCGCGTTGCTGCTGAGCTATGCCGGTTCGCGCTTTGACAGGCCGGATGATACCGGTGCGGTGATCCAGTCTCAGACTATCCAGCTCTGCGTCACGGTGGTCTTCCGCCAGCTCAACGGTAAAAAAGGGGCGATTAATGTCCTGGATGCTGTCCGCCGCATTCTCGGCGGCCACACCCCGCCCGGCTGCCGCCGCCGTATCTGGCTGACCCGCGAGGTGTTTATCGGTGAAGTCAGGGGGCTGTGGCAATACGCCCTCGACTTCGCGACTGAAAGCGTCTTTATCGAAGACAGCGATTTACCGTCCGGCCCGCTGTTAACCGAAGTGAACTATGAGGAAAGCGAGTGATGAAAGAATACCGCTATTCCGGCCCGGCCAGCGGCGTCACGCTGTCGGACGGAACCGAAATCCTGCTCTGGCCGGGGAAGACGGTTTCCCTGCCGGAGGAGCATGACTACGTGAAGGTACTGGTGGCGCTGAAGCATCTGACGCCGGTACCAGAAGATACTAAACCCGCCGTCACACCGGCTGTGC
Source organism: Salmonella sp. K21076 (assembly GCF_039650795.1). Taxonomy (NCBI): domain Bacteria; kingdom Pseudomonadati; phylum Pseudomonadota; class Gammaproteobacteria; order Enterobacterales; family Enterobacteriaceae; genus Salmonella; species Salmonella sp. K21076. The sequence goes on along the minus strand of NZ_JBCLYA010000049.1, from coordinate 13,676 downwards.
AGTCACCAAAGCGCAGAAGCAGCAGTGACAGCGAAGTGAAAACGGAGGACTCCCATGGCAGCTAACTATCTGCATGGCGTCGAAACCATTGAGGTGGAAAACGGAGCCCGCCCGGTTAAAACGGTGAAATCTGCCGTTATTGGCCTGATTGGTACCGCCCCGATGGGGGATGTCAATACGCTGGTACAGTGCCTGTCTGAGAAAGACGCTGCGGCATTTGGCAGCCAGTTCACCGGCTTTACCATTCCGCAGGCGCTGGATGCGATTTATGACCATGGTGCAGGCACCGTTCTGGTCATTAACGTACTCGATCCGTCTGTGCATAAAATCGCTGTGGTCAGTGAGAATGTGTCGTTCGACAAGGCGACAGGCAGAGCCCGGCTGGCTAATCCGGTGGTCGCGCAGCTGGTACTGAAACCGGACAGCAACGGTCAGCCTTATGTTGAAGGTCAGGACTACTCGCTTGATGCACAGACCGGGGTGATTACTAACCTGGGTAAAAGCATTGCTGCAGATGCAACGGTGAAGGCCAGCTATAACTATGCTGATCCGACCAAAGTCACCCCGGCTGATATCATCGGTACCGTTAACGCTGCAGGCAACCGTACCGGCATGAAGCTGCTTAACGACAGTTTTAACCTGTTTGGCTACTTCGCCAAAATCCTGATTGCTCCGGTATTCTGCACCCAGAACAGCGTCTCGGTTGAGCTTATCGCCATGGCTGAGAAACTGGGAGCAGTAACCTATATTGATGCGCCGGTTGGTACCACTTTTGCGCAGGCTCTGGCGGGACGTGGCCCGGAAGGCACCATTAACTTTAATACCAGCTCTGACCGTGTCCGCCTGTGCTACCCGCATGTGAAGGTATATGACCCGGTGACGAACACGGAGCGTCTGGAGCCACTGAGCCAGCGTGCGGCGGGCCTGCGTGCCAAAGTCGACCTGGACAAAGGGTACTGGTGGTCATCCTCCAATCAGGAAATTCTGGGGATCACCGGCGTGGAGCGCCAGCTGTCGGCAATGATTGACGATCCGCAGAGCGAGGTGAACCTGCTTAACGAACAGGGGATCACCACGGTATTCAGCAGTTACGGCAGCGGCCTTCATCTGTGGGGTAACCGGACGGCAGCATGGCCAACGGTCACCCATATGCGTAACTTTGAGAACGTTCGCCGCACCGGTGATGTGATCAACGAGTCCATTCGTTACTTCAGCCAGCAGTACATCGACATGCCGATTACTCAGGCGCTGATTGATGCACTGACGGAGTCGGTCAACGCCTACGGTCGCAAAATGACTGGTGATGGTGCGGTACTGGGCTTCCGTTGCTGGTTTGATCCGGCCCGCAATCCGGAGACGGAGCTGGCCGCCGGGCACCTGTTGCTGAGCTACAAATATACGCCACCACCGCCGCTGGAGCGACTGACGTTTGAGACTGAAATCACCTCGGAATACCTGTTAACCCTGAAAGGGGGCAACTGATGTCAAAGATTGAGATAAACCGAATCACGAATGCCAACATCTATCTGGATGGTACTAACCTGCTGGGACGGGCTGAGGAAGTTAAACTCCCCGATGTCTCCATGATTATGCAGGAGCACAAGGCACTGGGGATGGTGGGTAAGGTGGAACTCCCGGCTGGTTTTGACAAACTGGAAGGCGAAATCAAATGGAACAGCTTTTACCGCGATGCGATGTTGTCTGCCGCGAACCCGTACAAGTCGCTGGCGCTGCAGTGTCGCTCCAGCGTCCAGCGCTACAGCTCGCAGGGGCTGATCGACGAAATCCCGCTGGTCACCTTCCTGACAATTATGTTCAAGAAGAACCCGCTGGGGACGTTCAAACAGCACGAGAACGCCGAGTTCTCCAGTAGCTTCACCTGCACGTATATCAGACAGGTACTGGATGGTGAAGAGTTGCTGCAACTGGACTATCTGGCCAACATCTTCCGCGTCGGTGGCGTTGATCAACTGACTGACTATCGAATCAATATCGGGGGCTGACGGTGAGTGTTGAACTGACTGACAAAGGAGGGCGATGTGCGTCACTGGGCATGTCAAATGGTACGTGGTTTACCCTCCTTGATATTCCGGGGGTGGAGACCCTCTTTAATACCCGTAAAACCAATGACCCGATTGACTGCACACGTTCAAAGGCCCGCAAACTGGCCGATTTGATTGAAGCATGGAAGCCGCCCGACCAGTGGTTCTCCGGCACCGGCAAATCTGAGGGAAAGGCGCTTCTCATCGCTTTCCTGCGTAACTGCAAGGGTTTTCGCACTTGCTGACATCACAGGGGCTCCGGCCCCTTCTTCTTAATCCCCTTTAATATCCGTCACGTCCACCGCCAGACATACTGCTCTGAATTTACAAAGGAGTATGATCATGTCACAGACCCAGTCCGATACTTTTACGCTGTCTTATCCTTTCACCACTGCTGCAGGTACCAGAATTGAACAGATTGAACTGAAACGCCTGACAGTAAAAGACCTGAAGCAGGTGCGCAAAATCAACAAAGACCCGGCAGACTGGGACGAACCACTGATTGCCCGTAGCACCGGTATCCTCCCGGAAGACCTCGATAACATGGATCTTGCCGACTATATGGAGCTGCAGAAACGATTTCAGAAAATCACTGGGCTGGGCAAGAGCGACAAAAACACTGATGCAGGCGCAGGGCCTGCTGGCGAGATGGTTCAGGTTTCAACCGGGGGAGATTGATGCCCTCGATACTGACGATCTGGAGATGTGGCTGGAGCAGGCTGAAGAGCAAATCAAAAGCGAGTTCGGCGACAATCAGTAACAACGTATCACTTAACAGCCGCCAGTCGCGGCTGTTCTGCATGGGTTTCAGACACTTCCCTTCCGTTTTTTTTGCTTTCAGAGGATAGCCACCGTGGCCAGTGAATTTTCAGTCGGCGTCATTATTGGCGGCATTGTCGGGAGCAGCTTCCGCTCAGCCGTCAGTGGCACCCGACGCGCCCTTGATTCCCTTGGTGATACCTCCCGCCGTCTGCAGGAACGCCAGAATGCCTTAACCCGGGCAACAGAACGTTATGGTCAACTGGGTTCTTCCCGGATGCAGCATCTCAACAGCGAGTTGCTGCGGGTAAGCCGCACCATGGAGCAAATTGAACGTCAGCAGCGCCGTCTGTCAGCAGTATCAGCCACCGGTGATGCGTTGAAGGCTAACCGCCTGGCGCTCTATGGTCAGGGTGCAGAAACCTATGCTATTGGCAGAACGCTGGGCGCACCGGTCATGGCCTCGGTTAAACAATATGCCTCGTTTGAATCACAGTTGCGGGATATCAGTGTCACAGGAGACCTGGATGCAAAACAGGAACGTGCAATTGGCCAGGCTATCAGACAAGCCTCGCTGAAGGTTAACCAACTGCAGGAGTCTCTGTTAGGGGGAGTCGGACAATTAGTTGCTGATGGTATGGCCCCCGAACGGGCAGCAACGTTTGCAGAGATGCTTGGAAAGACCGCTACAGCAACCAAAGCCGATATGACCGACCTTGCCAAAATGACTTATGCCTTCAGCGATGCACTCAGAATCACTGATGCGAAAGAACTTGAACAGGCGTTTGGTATTGCGGCAACAGGAGCCAAACTTGGGTCATTTGAGCTGAAGGATATGGCAAAAGCATTACCCGGTATGGCTAAAGCCTTCGCTGCTCGTGGTATTTATGGAAAAGATGCGATTACCCAGATTGTTGCCAGTCTGGAGGTCGGTAAAGGTAGTGGCTCTGCAGAGGAAGCGGTCACCAATATGTCCAACTGGCTGGCAGCAATGGGCCGCGGAGATACCATCCAGAAATATGCTAAAGCCGGGGTGGATTACCAGGGGTCAATGCAGAATTACGTCGCTCAGGGTTTTTCGCAGTACGAAGCTTCACTGATGATTGCCAACCGTTTTATCGACAGTAAAGGCAAAGCGTTCTTGCAGCAATGGAAAGCTGCAGGAGCAAGAGGCGATCAGGAAGGTCAGCAGAAACTCATGGAGTCATTTGGTCTGGCTGAGGTCTTTACCGATATTCAGACTGTCAACCATTTACTGTCAATGCGACAGGGCTGGGATAAATACCTTTCCAGTAAGCAGGAAATGAATGCTCCGGCTGCAATTTCTACCCTGGATAAGGATGCTGCAAAGCAGAATGATACGCTTGAAGGTCGCTGGCGCAGAATGCAGATCGGCTTTAATGATTCTGCTATCAGCATCGGGCAATCCTTGCGTCCGGCTTTGCTCCAGTTGGGTGAAACATTTATTCCTTTAATGGACAGTGTTGGCAAATGGATAGCGGCAAATCCGCAGCTCGTCAGCAGCACCATAAAGGTTGTGGGCGCATTACTCGCTTTCAGGATGGCCACTATCGGTCTCAAGCTTGGGCTGAATCTCCTTCTTTCCCCCTTTGTAAGCGTCTGGAAAAATGCTGTTTTACTTCGGGCCAACTGGCTTCGTCTGACGCTCGCACTGGGGGAAGGCGGTAAACTCCGCTGGCTGGTGACAGGCTTTGGTGCTGTCGCCAGAGGAGCCAGAACACTGGGTGGTGTGCTCTCAGGGGGGCTGGTTCGCGGAATTATGAGCGCCGGGCGTGCCGTTCTCTGGATTGGCCGGGCGCTGCTGATGAATCCCATCGGTCTCGTTATCACCGCCGTCGCGGCAGCAGCTTACCTTATCTACCGCAACTGGGGCGCAGTCAGTAGCTGGTTTAAACAGCGCTGGGCTGACATTCAGGAAGCCTTTAACGGCGGCATCGTGGGAATTGGTAAACTGCTGGTTAACTGGTCTCCGGCTGGTCTGCTTTATAAAGCCTTTGCGGCTGCGCTGAAATATCTCGGCGTTGATCTGCCGGCGAAATTCACCGACTTCGGTGGTCATCTTATTGACGGGTTGATAAATGGCATCAGAAACAAATGGGCGTCACTCAAAACCAGCGTAACCGGAATGGGTGACAGCATCAGTGACTGGTTCAGCGAAAAGCTGGGCATCCATTCACCGAGTCGCGTGTTTATGGGCTTTGGTGACAATATCGCGCAGGGTGCCGCCATTGGCCTGCAACGGACCACTCCGCTTGCTGCACTGGCCGGGCAGCGCCTGGCCGCTGAAATGACACCGGATGTTCCCCGTATCCCGTCGCCGGAAATCATGGCTGCCGGATATTCAGGCCGTGGCGCAACTGCAACTGGCGGTGGAGCGTCTGGCGGTATCAAGGTCAGCTTTAATCCTCAGTTTTTCCTCAATGGTAAGGAAACCGCAGCGCCTGCCGGGCTGACTGGTGCCCTGAATATGAGCCTGCATGAGCTGGAAAAAATGCTGGAGCGTCTGCTGGCTCAGAAACAACGTAAGGAGTACAGCTGATGTTTGCCGTACTGGGTGATATTGAGTTTGAACTGATTACCTACTGGGACGGCTTCGAGGCCACGTTCGGCGTCGATTATGCGGAGCATGCCCGCATCGAGGGTAAACCCGGCCTGCAGTTTGTCGGCGACAGGCTGGACGAAATCCAGATAAGCCTAGTCTTCCATCAGCATTATTGTGTGCCCGACGTGGAGCTGGCGAGAGTGCGAACAGCCATGAAGGCCCATCAGGCACTGGCGCTGGTCTTCGGCAACGGTGACTATCGCGGCTGGTTCGTGATTACCGATGTGACCGCAACCAGCGAGCAGACAGACAGCACCGGTAACGTGCTGGCTGTCAGTGCCACCGTGTCTCTCCGGGAATACACCGGTGACCCGAAAAATCCTCTGCAACCGCCGGCAATACGCAGGCAGGTTCCCGGTGCCGGAGCTGTATCGGGTGCTGTTCCATCGCCTTCCGGGGTGGCGCAGTTCGTCCGTAACGGCGTCAACTATGCGAAACAGGCGCAGTCTGTACTCCAGACCACTATCAGTGCCGTTCGGGTGGCGCAGAAAATGAAGGGTAACCCCGTTGTCGCGCTGACCCGTGTGCCGGGACTGATGAGCGGACTGGGTAATATATCCGGAGCTCTGGGGAAAAGTGTTCCGGCGTTTAATGCACTCTCTGAATCCATGCCCGATGCCATCAGTCTGGCCAGAACAGCCAGTGAGGCAGCCACGTATGTACAGCAGGCGCAGTCGGCGCTGAGTGGTGTGGACAAAAGAAATATTGCAGGTGCTCTGGATACCGTTTCCGGGCAGCTTAACGCCGCCGGCACAGCATTCAACCGCATGTCTCCGGGATTAAGTGCAATGGCCGCCAGAATACTGACGAGGAGTGTGTGATGTTTCTTGAACATATTACCCGTGACGGAGAGCGCTGGGATTCGCTGGCATGGCAGTACTACGGTGACCCGCTGGGCTATCCCCGGATTATTGCAGCCAATCCGCACGTGGCCATTACGCCGGTGCTGCCCTCCGGGTTGTTGTTACTGATCCCGGTTATTGAGGCTGAAGATGCCCGTACAGAAGAGGATATTGCCCCATGGCTGAGATAAACAGTACTGCGCAAGCCACATCAGCGTTAACCAGCGTCAGCGATGTGCTGACGCCGGTATTCACTCTGTGGTATCTGCAGAAAAACATCACCTCTGATATCGCGCCTTATGTCACCCGTGTGGTCTGGAGCGATAACATCAAAAATGAGTCCGATACCATTGAGGTGGAGCTGGATGACACCGATGGTCGCTGGCTGGATAAGTGGTATCCGGGCAAGGGTGACACGCTGACGCTGAAAATGGGTTATCAGGGCGAGAAACTGCTGTCCTGCGGTACATTCTCAATAGACGAGATCGAAGTGAGTTCGCCCGCGTCCGTTGTCGCTATCCGTGGGGTGGCCACCTCGGTTAACAGTGCTCTGCGGACTAAATCCAGCCGTGGTTTTGAGAACACCACGCTGGCAGCTGTTGCGGGGCGGATTGCCAGAAAGCACCGACTGAAACTGGTGGGCAGCATTGAGTCCATCAAAATCGACCGGGTGACCCAGTATGCTGAAACCGACGTGGGTTTTCTGCGCCGGCTGGCCAGCGAGTATGGTTATGCAGTGAAAGTGGTCAGTGACCAGTTGATTTTTTCTCATCTGGCCACACTGCGCAGTCAGGAGCCGGTCAGGCAGTTAAAACCGCAGGGTGTGGCCCGCTTTTCCCTGCGTGACACCATCAACCGGGTCTATAAATCTGCAAAGGTAAAACACCAGAAAAGCAGCAGTAAAAAACTGATCGTCTACGAAGCTGATGGTGGTACCCGTGAAAGCGACAAAAAGCTCAAAGGCGGTAAGGTTACCAGCGCTGACTCACTTAAAGTTAACAGCCGCGTCAGCGACCCGGACAGCGCCCGGATTAAAGCGGATTCAGCACTGGCCAGACATAACGAATACCAGCAGAACGGCTCCCTGACGCTGACGGGAACGCCTCAACTGACAGCAGGCAACAAAATTGAACTGGTGGGCTTTGGACAGTTATCCGGTCCATGGCTGATAATCACTGCCCGCCATGCGTTTGAGCGTAACAGCGGCTACACCACAGAGCTGGAAGTGGCACGGGGGCCAGTCACAAGAGGGAAAAAACAAAAAACTCAGAAACTCACGGTTTATCACCCGGATGGCAGTACATCGACGGTGATTAAGGAGAAGAAAAAATGACTGGTGTCACCCGTCAGATCGGTACGGTCAGTGCCGTTGATGCCGACAGGGTTCAGGCCCGCGTTCGTCTGCCTGAATGCGATAATCTGCGCACAAACTGGCTTAACGTGCTACAGCGCAATACCCAGGATAACAAGGATTACTGGCTCCCTGACGTGGGGGAGCAGGTTGAGGTGCTGCTCGATGCCAACGGCGAGGATGGTGTTATTCTGGGCGCGGTGTACTCAGACGTCGATAAACCGCCGTTCAGTGATAAAAACGTCCGGGGTACGAAATACGCTGATGGCGCGGAGTTCAGTTATAACCGCGCGACCCATACGCTGACGGTCAGAGGAGGTATTGAGCGTATCGTGGTGGAGGTTGCCGCTGATATCTCTCTCAAAGGGAAAAACCTCGACCTCACGGGAGTTACCACGATCAACGGCCCCGCGACACTCAATGGTGATCTGGAAATCAACGGAAGCGCCCATGCAACGGGTAACATATTTGCTGATGGTCAGAACTCTAATCACCATTCCCATTGAACCTTCTTAAACGCCTTTAATATCGGCGCTTACTTCCCGGGGGCAATACTGCCTCCATGAAAACGACCTCAGTATTCTGGCAACCAGCTCTGCAGGCTCCCGGCGAAATCGTCCGGGGGCTGGATGATATCCGGCAGTCCATCCAGATCATCCTGCGGACTCCCCGCGGCAGCGACCCGCATCGCCCGGAGTTCGGCAGCAATCTGCACCTTTATATCGACTGGCCTGTCGGCCGGGCCATTCCGCATGTGGTTCGCGAATCCGTCGATGCCATCAGGCGCTGGGAACCCCGCTGCCAGCTTATGTCGGTTAAACCCGCCGTCGACGGCGAACATCTTACGCTCCGGGTGAGCTGGAAAGGCTCAGACGGACAACCCCGTACTCAGGAACTGCTATGGCGCTGACAGAACCCGATTTTATTGAACGCGATGCCGATAAAATCACGGCAGAAATGATTGCGAAGTATGAAGCGGATACCGGAAAAACGCTGTACCCGGCACAGGCTGAACGTCTGCTGATTGACCTGTGGGCCTATCGCGAAATGCTGGTCAGGGTGGCAGTACAGGAGGCGGCGAAGCAGAATCTGGTCGCTTTTTCCCGTGAGCCGATGATTGATTACCTCGGTGAACTGGTCGACGTATACCGCCTTGCTGCGCAGCCTGCCACCACCACACTTCAGTTCTCTGTGGATGAGGCACTGGCCATTGATGTGCTGATCCCGGCAGGCACCCGCGTCAGCGCTTCCGACAGTATTATTTTTGCCACCGATACAGATGTGGTGCTGAAGGCCGGATTGCTGCTGGTCAATGTCACGGCCACCTGTACCGAGCCGGGTACCGCTGGCAACGGCTGGCAACCGGCGCAGGTCAGTCAGTTACTCGATGAGATTGATAACATTGACCTGCTGGTGACCAATCTGACGGCCAGCTCTGGCGGTTCAGAGCAGGAAGACGATGACCGGCTCCGGGAGCGTATCAGGCTGGCCCCGGAGTCATTCACCAATGCCGGAAGCCGTGGTGCATACCGTTTTCATGCTATGGGGGCGCATCCCGGCATTGTCGACGTTGCTGTTCTTTCTCCCGCTCCCGGCACTGTCGAGCTGTATCCGCTGCTCAGCACTGGTCTGCCGGACAGCAGTATCCTCACTCTGGTAGAGAGTTTCTGTTCTGACGAAAAAGTCAGACCACTCACTGATACCGTGCGGGCTAAAACACCTGTTCAGGTGGATTACACCATTGAAGCCAGGATTACGATCTATCGTGATCAGGATGCAAGGTTGGTAAAGGACAACGCTAACAGCGCCATACAGAACTGGGTGGCATCCCGTACCGCCACGCTGGGGCGCGATATTGTTCCCAGCCAGATTATCAGCGTGTTGTCCGTTTCCGGGGTGTACCAGGTCGAACTGGTGACACCGGCACTGAGGGTGGTGGCAGAAAACGAATGGGCAAACTGTACAGCGATCACTCTTAACATGACCGGGGTGTCCGATGGCTGAGGTGCTACAACTCCCGCCACCGCTTGAGGGTGATATCAGTCTCAGAACGCTGGGAAGACTGGCCGGACGGCTGGATAACATCGACCTGAGCGTACTGATGGTCGGTCTCGTCGATATTGTCGACAGTTCCGCGCTGCCATGGCTTGGCGAGCAGTTCTCGCTGTTCGGCGATGGCTGGGAACTGGCGGAATCGGACGATGTACGCCGCATGCTTATCAAATCCGCTATCGAGCTACACCGCTATAAAGGAACACCGTGGTCAATCCGGGAAATTATCCGCCGTTTTGGCTTCGGCGAAGTGGATCTGATTGAAGGTACGGGGCAGATTGGCTATGACGGCAGACACACGTACAACGGGCTTTTCGTCCATGGTGATGCACAAGCCTGGGCAGTCTATCGCGTCATCCTTCAACAACCCATCACTAACGATCAGGCGGCGCTGTTACGTCAGACGCTTGCTGCCTTTGCTCCGGCTCGCTGTCATCTGGCAAGTCTGGAATATCAGTCTGTCGCCATTCGATACAACAGTACTACCCGTTATGACGGTAGTTACAACCACGGGAGCAGTTAATTATGGCAAATCTACCCGAAACCCCGCAGTGGGAAAGCGGCATCTACCAGATTGAGGTCTCTGACCCCGTTCTGGGCGGACCTGACGGAATTTCTAACCGCCAGGCTAAACAACTGGCCAGCCGAACGTCATACCTCAAACAGAAGGTCGAAAAAAGCGGAACAGACCTGGCTGCACATATCGCGGCAGTTGACCCGCATACCCAGTACGCGACGAAAGCCAGTCCGACATTCACCGGCACACCAACAGCACCTACACCTGCAAATGGTGATAACAGCAAAAAGCTGGCGACGACGGAGTTTGTGGCCAAAGCACTTGCGGCACTTGCAGGCAGCGCCCCTGAGACACTGGATACGCTTAAAGAGCTGGCTGACGCTCTCGGTAATGATCCAAACTTTGCGACTACGGTACTGAACAAGCTGGCGGAAAAGCTGGCTAAAGACCAGAACGGCGCAGATATTCCTGAGCCTGCGCTGTTTGTCAAAAACCTTGGTTTGGGGGAAGGCTCTGCACTGCCCGTTGGTGTACCTGTTCCGTGGCCGTCAGCAACACTGCCAGAGGGATGGCTGAAATGTAACGGCGCAGCATTTTCTTCTGAAATGTACCCCAAACTGGCAAAGGCTTACCCCACGAATAAATTACCGGATTTACGGGGTGAGTTTATTCGTGGCTGGGATGACGGACGAGGTATTGATGCAGGACGAGAGATACTTTCATTTCAGGAAGGCACTATCGTCTCCGGTTTTGATGATAATGATACTGGGGATATCAGTTCACTCAGCTCAACACAATACGGATTTGGTGACACTTTAAGCTCTAATCAATGGGGGGCCATAAATGGCAAAAAGTGGATATTTGATGCATCCAGTAAAGGTGCACAAAAATATGACTGGTGGGCTTATGTATCAGCTCGTCCGCGTAATATTGCATTTAATTACATCGTAAGAGCGGCATAGAAACGTTGGTTTGGGGGAAGGCTCTGCACTGCCCGTTGGTGTGCCTGTTCCGTGGCCCTCAGCCACACCGCCAGCAGGGTGGCTGAAATGTAACGGAGCAGCATTTTCTTCTGAAATGTACCCCAATCTGGCAAAGGCTTACCCCGCGAATAAATTACCGGATTTACGGGGTGAGTTTATTCGTGGCTGGGATGACGAGCGCGGGATTGATCCTGGTCGCCAGTTGCTTGAGTGGCAGAAAGGTACTTTGGTTGGTGGTAGAGATGACAATGATGCCGCAGTTGATATTTCATATATGAGTAACGGAAATAGTATTGATTACGGTGGCGATAAAACATTTTCAACGAATTACCGGAGTGATTATTTATGGTATGCAATTCTGGGTAACGTCACTGGTCGTGCCAAAGCTGCTTTAAGTGGGNGTAAGAGCGGCATAGAAACGTTGGTTTGGGGGAAGGCTCGGCGCTGCCCGTTGGTGTGCCCGTTCCGTGGCCCTCAGCCACACCGCCAGCAGGGTGGCTGAAATGTAACGGCGCAGCATTTTCTTCTGAAATGTACCCCAATCTGGCAAAGGCTTATCCTACAAATAAACTACCGGATCTACGGGGTGAATTTATCCGTGGCTGGGATGACGGACGTGGCGTGGATGCGGGGCGAGCCTTGCTAAGGCTTCAGGATGACTCTTTTGAAGCGCACAGGCATGAGTCCTTTTTTTATGCGGGTATTTCACGCAATGAAATCCCATTAAAAAATCTTCCAAGTTCAGACGAGATGCTGACTTTAAGTTCCACAACTAATGCCTTGTCACCGGACGGTATTGATGCCACCAATTCGTTAATTGGTAATGACGATTACAACTGTCTGATCGAAGGGAATAAAAATAACAAACGAACAGCAACGGGTCTAAGTACCAGTATTGTCGGCGCAANAAACGTTGGTTTGGGGGAAGGCTCTGCACTGCCCGTTGGTGTACCTGTTCCGTGGCCCTCAGCCACACCGCCAGCAGGGTGGCTGAAATGTAACGGAGCAGCATTTTCTTCTGAAATGTACCCCAAACTGGCAAAGGCTTACCCCACGAATAAATTACCGGATTTACGGGGTGAGTTTATTCGTGGCTGGGATGACGGGCGGGGAATTGATTCAGGGCGTTCCTTGCTTAATGCACAATCACATTCGGTTATAGATCATATTCACTATATGGAGTTATGGACTGGTGAAGGGCTTGCCGCAAATAGCACCCGTGCAGGAACAAACCCTGGTATACTGGCTACATACGGTGATGGCGGGATTGTTAAAACAGATGAGTCAGGTGTAAAAGTTCCATCTTCACTACGTGCTATTGGCACTCGTGGTGTTTATAGATTAGGTGCCAACGGAGGGAATACAGGAACGGAAAACCGCCCCCGTAATATTGCGTTTAACTATATTGTAAGGGCTACTTAATGAATAATGCTGCTGCAGTACTTGATCAGAATGGTATCGCTATAACTGCAGGCGATATTACCGTTTATAACTACGATGCTGAAAACCGTGAATATCTCTCTGCCACTGTTGAGTATCTCGCTTATGGTGTTGGAATTCCGGCTCACTCATGCATTGACGCGCCACCAGAAAAACGCCCCGGCTTCGCTGTCTGTCGTGATACCGACCAGAACATCTGGAAATATGTTCCAGACCACAGAGGCGAAACGGTTTACAGCACAGAGAATGGTAACGCTGTGCAAATCACACAACCGGGAGATTACCCTCCTGATACGACGGTGAAACAGCCAGCTACTATCTATGATGTCTGGGATGGTGAGACCTGGGTGACAGATGCGGGACGACAGCACGCAGCAGAACTGGAAGCTGCCGGAGCGCATCGTCAGCAACTTGAGGAACAGGCAATGGCATCTGTTGAGCTTATAAATCTCAAACTACGAGCCGGACGCCGATTGACGCCCCAGGAGACGGAAAAACTAAACGCCGTGCTTGATTTCATAGATGTGCTTAATGCGACTGACATCAGCACTGCACCGGATATCAACTGGCCGGAAATGCCTCTGGCAGCAGCCAGTTGAATATAACTAAGCCGCCCTCACGATATAGTTAAATGCAATATTGCGGGGGCGGGTTTCACTACCACCTGTGTTACCAATACTTCCTCGTGAATGAAGCGTTGGTGATGGAATCAAACTCCCTCCTGTATTTGTGGCATCAAGCCCCCTGCCTTGTGTATATGTTTTTTTGAAAATCGTGGCCAACTCCCATTCATCTTTTGTGTCATATCCATCGTTAGCTACAACAATATGGCGGTGTTTTTCCAACATCCCGTTTTGAATGCTCAATAAAGCGCGTGCCGCATCAATTCCTCGCCCATCATCCCAGCCACGAATAAACTCACCCCGTAAATCCGGTAATTTATTCGCGGGGTAAGCCTTTGCCAGTTTGGGGTACATTTCAGAAGAAAATGCTGCGCCGTTACATTTCAGCCATCCCTCTGGCAGTGTTGCTGACGGCCACGGAACAGGTACACCAACGGGCAGTGC